>SPQI01000095.1 GCA_004570315.1 Oxalobacteraceae bacterium OM1
GTCTTTCACGAAGATGATGGACGGGGAGCTGTCGACGACGTTGCGCAGCAGCCGCTGCGCGCGCTCCACTTCTGCGGCGGCACGCTGGCGCGCGCGCTGCCCGGCGCGGGCGACGGCAACGACGGCAAGCAGCAGTCCGGCATTGAGCAACCCGGCGATCAGGATGGTGTGGCCGGCGCGCACGGCACTCGTTTCCGACGCGGCGGTACGCGCTTGCAGCTTGTCGTTTTCCGCCTGGGTCATGTCGGTGACGATGGAGCGCATTTCGGCCATGTAGCTGCTTCCGCGATAGGTCTGCACGATCTGCTGCGCCGCCGTAAAGCCCTGTTCGCGCCGTGCGGCGATGCTTTCGGCCAGCTCGGCAAACTTCAGTTTCTGCACCCGCTCGAAGGCCTCCAGGCGCGCCAGCTGGTGGGCATCGTCATGCAGGCTGCGCCGCAGCGTGCCGAGCGCGGTCGGCATGTCGTTGAGCGCGGCGTTGTACGGCAGCAGATAGCGTTCGACGCCGGTGATGACATAGCCGCGCTGGCCGGTCTCGGCGTTCAGCGCGAGCGCCATCAAGCCTTGCAGGCCGAGCGCCGTGGCCCTGGCACGCGTTTCGTCCTGTTGGTTGTCGACCAGTTGCTGCACGGCGCCGTAGCCCAGCCATGCGGTGACGGCCATGCCGCACAGCGCCAGCATGAGCGTGGCGACGAGACGGCGTCGATGGTCTAGCGTGGAGGAAAGAATGCGCAGTGGCACCGGAGCATGCTGGAACAGCCGCGTGTGCGGCAGTATTGCTCTGATGCCACCGGTTCCCGGAAGTTCGAAGGCCTAGGCGAAGGCTGGCGTTGCCGCCAGCTCGCAGCGGTCGCGCCCCTGCTCCTTGGCGGCGTACAGCGCCTCGTCGGCGCGCTGCAGCGTGGCGGCCGTATCGCCGCCGCGCAGGTGTTCGGCGACGCCGATGGAGATCGACACGCGGAAGTCCGGCGCGATGGCCGGGAAGCGCAAGGCGGCGACCCGCTCGCGCGCGCGTTCGGCCGTCACCAGCGCGCCGTTCGCGGTGGTGTCGTTGAGCACCATGAGAAATTCCTCGCCGCCGAAGCGCCCGAAGACGTCGGTTTGCCGCAGCGACGACGCGACCGCCCCGGCCACTGCGCGCAGCACTTCGTCACCGGCCAGGTGGCCGTAGGTGTCGTTGACCTTCTTGAAGTAATCGATGTCGAGCAGGCAGATCGAGAAGGCGCTGCCGCTGCGCAGGCTGCGCAGCGCTTCCTCGTGGATGCGCTCGGTCAGGTAGCGGCGGTTGTGAACGCCGGTCAGTTCATCCCGGACGGCCATGTCGTTGATGCGTTGCACCGCCTCTTCCAGCTGGGCGTTGCGTTCGTTGAGCGTGAGATTGTTCTGCCGCAGCTTTTCGCGCAGCCGGCCGATCATGCCGGCGAGGAAGCTGAACTGCGACAGCGTGACCAGCAACGCGACCCACTGCAGCATGTCCACCTTCAGATCGATCTCTGCCGGATGGCGCAGGCGCAGCAGCACGATGACGACCGCATAGCCGGCCAGCATGAAGGCCGACACGCGCACGAAGTCGGCGGTGCGGAAACGGAACATGCCGAACACGCACATCGCAATGCCGAGCAGCAGGAACACGCCGCGCACGTCGCCGCCGTGGTACATCAGGTAAAGCCCGGCCAGCGTGCCGAGCATCATCTGCAGCAGCGTGAGGCTAGGATCGCGAAACGCGCGGTTGAGGCCGGTGCGCAGCAGGAGGAAGATGCCGGCGTTGATGCCGAGCACCATGAGAACGTAATGCAGGACGATGTCGTCGCTGAAATAGCCGAGAAACCGGCACAGCAGCACGAAACCGGTGTTCATCGCATAAGCGCCGACGCCGAACAGGAAGCGCCGCACGCGCAGCGCCTGTTCACGGTCGGCATGGAACAACACTGCGCGCAGCACTGCGTCCATCCCTGTCTCCTCAGGTTGTCGTTCTAATTTTTATTGCTTTTCGGGAATGGTACTCCAGCGCGGGCGCGCTGTGAATGGCGCTGTGAACGCTATTGCCACTCTTCGGCAAAGGCGTCGCGGAACGCGAGCGCCTGCTCCAGCCGCCGGGCGGCGAGACGGCGTCCGGCCTCGGTCTGCATGGCGGCCGGCAGGCGGGCCAGCTTGACGGCGATATGGTCCAGCGCATACGCCCGGTCGTCGAGCGGCCGGTGCGCCGCCAGGGCGTCGTCGGGATGGGCCAGCGCCGATCGCATCTGCCCGGCGATATAGAAGAGCCGGGCGATGCCGACCGCGCCGAGGGCATCGATCCGGTCGGCATCCTGCACGATGCGCGCTTCGATGCTGCGAGGCGGTATGCCGGCGGAAAAGCTGTGCGCTTCGATGGCATGGGCGACGGCGTCCAGCCGCTCGGCCGGAAAACCGGCACCGGCCAGCAGCGCTACGGCCCGCTCCGCCGCCAGCCGCGAGGCCTGCGACCGGTCGGGATGATTCTTCGGCAGGTTGACGATGTCGTGCAGATAGCAGGCGGCTTCGATCACCAGCAGGTCGGCCTCCGGATGTTCGGCGGCCAGTGCGCTGGCATTGCGCCAGACGCGGTGGAGGTGGTTCAGGTCGTGCGCGCCGTCGTCATGGCGCTCGGCGGCGACGAAGGCAAGAAGGCGGGCGTTCCAGTCGGAGCGGACAGACATGGCGGCTTTCGGAAAACGGGGCAGCGCAGTGTAGCGCGCCTGTGCGCCGGGTGGCGTGCCATGGGTGCTGTGAGTGACGTCGGTGACATGGGCAACATGGACAACATGGGCAACATGCGTGCCGGAATCCTTCGCCGCCGCGCCGGTCCAAGATTCATGGCGCCCCGATGGCGCCTGCATCCCAGGAGGCATCATGAACGCCCGCTTCGCATCGCGCATCCTACCCTTGCTCCTCGTTGTGCTCGGCACGGCCGCCGGCGCCGCGAACGCCGCGGTGCGCGTCAATTTCATCCACCCCGATCGCTACACCGACATGGACCGCTTCTCCGACGAGGCCCGTTCCGCGATGCGCGCCATCGAGGGCGACCTGGTGCAGCTCGGCAAGCGTTACCTGCCGCAGGACGCGGACCTGCGCGTGGACATCCTCGACGTCGACCTCGCCGGCCGCCTGCGCCCTTCGGCGATTCGCGGACGCGACGTGCGGGTCGACCGCGGCATCGCCGACCCGCCGTCGATCCGCCTGCACTACGTGCTCGAGCAAAGCGGGCGCGTGGTGCGCGAGCAGGAGGAAACGGTGCGCGGTCTGGCCTATACCGGCACCACCGACATCAACGCCGCCAACGAGTCCTTCCCCTACGAGAAACGCATGCTGACGCACTGGTTCCGCGAGCGCTTCGCACAGGGTGCGCGCTGATCCGACCGCTCATTCCTCGAGGCTGAACAGGAAGCCGAAGTAGCGGTCGAGCGAGTGCTCGGGGTGGAAGGGAATGATGCAGTTCTTTTCCGCGTTCTCCCACCAGTCCACCAGCCGGTAGCCGAGCGCCTCATAGCTGGCGATGAGTTCATCGCGCCCGAAGATGCGGTAGGGGCAGAAGGCGCTGCCGATGCTTTGCAGCGTCCAGTAGGTCTCGTGCATATGCACCGGCAGGAGATTGAGAAGCACGTGGCGGGGCGGCGCTGGCCAGCGTGCGAAGCGCTCGGGCAATTCGTCGGGCAGGTATTGCGCGGCGCCGAGCGCCATCATGATGTCGCTGCCGCGCGCGTCGTCGAATGCGCCGCAAAAGCGCAGCTGCCCGAGCGCATCGCGCTCGCGCGCCAGCTCGCGGCCGCGCGCCATGATGAGCGGCATGTCGTGCACCGTCCAGCGCATGTCCGGCGGATAGACCATGTGGCTCTGGTAAGCGTAGTAGCTCACCCCGACGTGCCCGCCGAGATCGAGCAGGCGGCGCTCGCCCTGGTCGAACAGCTTGTTGAGCCAGAACATCACCGGGTAATCCGCGGGCAGCGCGCGGCGCATCTTGTCGGCGTAGAAGCCGGTGGCGTACTCGTTGTCGTAGCCGGTCGGCCGCTGCGCCGGGATGCTGGCGGCGGCTTCTTCGTAGCTCGCGTAGACGCCGCGGAAGCGGTTGGCCCGCGTACTGCTGCGGAACTCGCGTTCATAGCGGCGTTCGAGTATGCCGCGCAGCGGCGCCTTGACGGGCAGCTCCTCGAGCAGCCGGTGTACGCGGTAGAGCGGCTTGACTTCGCGTCCGTGGAACAGGCTGCTGGGAATTGGCGTGATGGGGTCAGGCAAGCGTGATGTCAGCATGGGTCCTCCCTGGTGTCATTGGCGGTTGATGAACATCAATGACGCTAGAGAGGTTTTGCCAATTCGACAAGCATTGGCACTGCGAAGTCAACGTGTGTTGATCTGCATCTTGCAAGATGGCAGTGACACTTGCATCAGCGGGAATGCCAATCGCATACTTTCCGGTTTTCCGTCGCCACACAATTTCTTCACGGCATATCGTCAGCGCACGCCGGAATCCACGCCGCCCGTCGCTTCGCGCAGATAGCGCGCCATCCTGCCGTCCGCGCGCAGGCTGCGCAGGCCACGATTGAATCGCTCCATCAAGGCGGCATTGGCCGCGTTGCGCCGGTTCAGCAGCAGGCGCAGCGTCTGGCGGTACAGCGGCTTGCCGTCGGTGACGATGCGCGTGGCCTCGTCGGGCGGCAACCGGCGCAGCAGCGTCATGCCGACCACGCGGTCCATCGGAAAGACATCGATGCGGCCAGCCAGCAGCTTGCGAAAGTTTTGTTCGTCGCTCGATACGGCCTGCACGGCCAGCCGTCCCTGCCGCACGCCGGCGTCGAACGCGTCGCCGTAAAAGTAGTCGTCGGTAATGCCGATGCGGTAGCGCGCAAGGTCGTCCACCGTCTTCCATGCCACTGGCCGCTCCTTGACGCAGTACAGCACGTACTCGACCTCCATGACGGGATCGCTCATGAGGAAGTCCTGCTCGCGCTCCGCATTGCGCGACCAGACCGCCGACCCGTCCCACTTGTCCGAGCGTGCGAGCGCCAGTGCACGGCGCCACGGGAAGAAACCCAGCTCCGCCTGCACGCCTTCGCGCGCGAACGCCTCGACCACGATGCGCGCCGCGGCACCGCCCTCTGGCAGGTGTTCCGAGAAATACGGCGGCCACTCGCCGCTGGTCAGGCGCATGACGGCCGAAGCCGCCCGGGCCGGCAACAGTGCGGCGAGACCCAGCACGAGCATGAGCCGTCGTTCACTGGCGCGCGCCGGCTGCGTTCCCGTCGAGGTGTCGTCATCGTGTTCCAGCACCATGGTCACGCCTTGCAAGTCGTCGATGCGCAGCAGTGTACCGTGCCGCTTGCCGGACGCATCGCTGCGCCACCGCATGAACATTTGCGCGATGCCGCGCGTCCAAGCCTTACCTTCCGAGCATCGCGTCCTACGAGAGATTCCATGGCCACCGACGACCTGAACGCCTCCGCCCCTTACAGCCCCGAACGGCTGCGCCGGCTGCTGTCCGAGCTGGACCAGGAACTTGCCACGACGCCACCCGACACGCCGCATCGCGATGCATTGCGGCAGGAGATTGCCGCCGTGCGCACCTCGCTCGATGCGCCCGGCGGGGATCCCACGCGCGTACGGGAAGACTTGAGCGGCCTGCGCGGCCGCCTGCATCTGGCGTCCGAGCGCATCGAGGGCGAGATCCTGAAGGATTCGCCCTACCTGGCGGAACTGGGGCGCATCATCGGGCTGATGTAGGCGGAAGCGCTACGCCTAGCCGGGCAGACCGATGCCGCGCTGCTCGCCGGCATCGCCCAAAGGACGTCCGGCGCGCCGCTGGTGCAGCACATCGACCATCGTCCGGCAAAAGGCGGGAATGTCATCCGGCTTGCGGCTGCTGACCCAGTTGGCGTCAACCACCACTTCCCGGTCGACCCAATGCCCGCCGGCATTGCGAATGTCGTCCTGCAGGGTCGGCCAGCTCGTCATGGTGCGGTCCTCCACCAGGCCGGCGGAGACCAGCACCCAGCCGCCGTGGCAGATCACGAACACCGGCTTGCCGGCCTCGTCGATGGCGCGCACGAATGCCTGCGCTTCGGGAATGACCCGCAACTGATCGCCATTGATGACGCCGCCCGGCAACAGCACGCCGTCGAAGTCGTTGGCGCGCGCTTGCGCGAACGTCAGATCGACGTTGAACGCGTCGCCGCGATCGTGATGATTGAAGCCTTGCACCTTGCCGGGCTGCTGCGACACGACTTGGGTGACCACGCCCTCCTTCTCGAGCGCCTCCTTCGGGCCGGTGAATTCAACCTGTTCAAAGCCCTCGGTGACGAGAATCGCCATACGCATGCCTTGCAGGTTCGCATCGTTCGCCATCGTTGTCCTCCTTGCATAAAGCCGGTTTGGCAAGGCGTTTTGAGGGCGGTTCCCGGTGCGCCGGCGTGCAGCTGCGGGCAAGCACGGTGTGGCTGTTGTTTGGCGTCAGAGAGCAGTGAATCGAGGGGCATGTGGGTAATGTCGAATTGCGCCTAAGTTTGTATTCGGTTTCATTTACGCTCAATGACATAGCAACAGTCGCATCACGAGCCCTTGAACGCGTTTTTCAGGTAACCATGAATTCGTGGTGATTCTCATCTTTTATCTCTGAATTTTTACAAGCCGGTTTTGAATAACGCCTCTCACGACCAACATAAATATTGGTGAGCCCAACGTCAAGCCGTTACCCGTTTCAGCTTGAACCTCTGACGTAGGGCGTCGCAGTAATCAGTACACGCGGTAGATATTCCCAAGGCATCCTCATGGCGTAGGCCGTTTCGAGAACGATTGCTTGATTTTGACCGTCCGTGGGCGCGCGCTGCCTAAATAATGCGCCGCCCAGATGTCCCAATTTGCTGAGATCCGTGTGCTGGCCGAAGAGCGTCGGTAATCTGCCATTGGTTACGCTTAGGCGTCCGACGCAAATCGACCCACAGCGGCCCGTCGCCTTTCGCCAATGTGGACATTCAACGCTTGAAATGAGCGGCGTCTTGCAGCATGCGATGGCTGCGGCAAGATGTCCGCTCGATCGAGGGGTTAGGGCTCCCGGCGCTCGGGTTCTGAGACATGCAAAAACTTCGTGTAGATGTCACGAGGCGGGGCAATGGATATGGACTTGAGTATTTGTCCGACGTTCCCACGATGGTAGCCGCCGTGAGTCATGACATGAAGGAGAATTTCCTCCCGCGTCATTCGCCCGCGATCGCCGTCCGTGAACCTAAACGCCAAGGCTTCCGACAAAGTAGTCTCGTTGAGCCCAGCTACGTAGTCCATATACCAGCCATCGTTTGCTTCTACATCGGCGCGCAATTGGGTAAGGGACGGCGTGTCTTTGGTGTTCGTCGCATCGAAGGGCAGCTGCTCTCCGGTCAAATGCGCCCGGAAGATGCGGTCTACGACGTAGATATGGTTGAGCGTACGGATGCAGGTGTGAAGCTGCTCAGCGTGACTTGGCAACAGTGTTGCGAGCAGCGCGAAGAGCTCAGAATTGGCCCAAGCTTTATACGCAAAGAGTGACCGCATCGTGCAGACGGACATAAACTTCCTTTCGACTGTGAGCCTAACTGGTTATGGGATGCAAGCCGGCAATTTTACATGGCGAGGTGTCGCCTAACATTCCATATCTCTGCCACGCCACGTTGCCGAGAGTTTTCGACAACAGTGCTGCGAACACCCTGATGCTCGGCTCTAATGTGCAGCCGATTACAGCAGGACTGACGGTCAGCTCATCGGCTAAGTTGCTGCCGCCAATATGTCAAAGGGCGAAGCTCAAGAATTGGACATTGCACGCAGCGCGGGTGTCTGCCTCTGGCCGTTCTGCGTCCCAATCGCTCTGCTTTCGTCGACGTCTGCTTCGGGCTGAATACTTGCCGGTCACGATCCAATCGTTATCTGCCGTAGTCAACCCAAAGGAGTCAATCGCACCGGTTGGCGGACGATCTCAGAACCCTGTGATGACATGACGCACCAGCATCGCGGACAAGGCCAACATTGTGAGGCCGATCAGGCCATCGAGTACCTGCCAGGCACTTGGGCGCTCGAACCAAGGCGCGAGCTTGCGCGCACCATATCCGAGTAGCACGAACCAGCAGAGGCTGGCAGCGCTCGCTCCCGCGACAAACCAAACCCGCAACGCCGCCTGCTGCTGGGCACCAATGCTGCCTACCAGCAGAACCGTATCCAGGTACACATGGGGATTCAGAAGCGTGAACGCAGCGGCCTGCGCCAATGCGGCACTTCGGGTAAGGCCAGGCCCGTCGCCGGAGGTTTTCAGTCGCGATGCATGCCTTGCCCGACGCAGCGCCTGCCAGCCATAGACGGCCAAAAACGCAGCACCTGCCACCGCCAGCGCGCGTGCGAGGACTGGACTGCCGCCCAGGGCCTGAGCCATTCCCATGACGCCAGCGGTAATCAGCACGGCGTCTGCCAGAGCACAAAACAGCACCACGCTGCCTACATGCTCGCGCCGTAGCCCCTGACGCAGCACGAACGCATTCTGCGCACCGATGGCGACAATCAGTCCAAAGCTGAGGGCCAAGCCTTGCAGGAAGGCAGGCAATATCTGGGAAGCGGCATAGGTCATCATGCCTTCAGCTTGCCAGCATAGCCTGATGAAGCCAAACTATATTTCCTTCATCAGGTTTAGGAAAACTTACCCAATGCTGGATTACTCTGCCTTGGTGGCGCTGGCTGCGGTGGTTCGCGAAGGAAGCTTCGAACGTGCGGCCCGGGCGCTGCATGTGACGCCCTCGGCAGTCTCGCAGCGCATCAGGCTTCTGGAGGAGCGCGTCGGTTGCGCGCTGGTCGTGCGCGACCATCCCTGCTACGCCACCGAGACGGGTCGACGATTGTGCCAGCATGTCGACCATGTCCGGTTGTTGGAACGTGAGCTGCAGGAGACCCTGCCGACACTCGCGCCCGAAGGGCCGGCACGCACGGTCCTGCCGATTGCGGTGAACGCCGACAGTCTTGCAACGTGGGCTGCCCCAGCCATTGCGGCCTATGCGGCAGAAAACCCGGTGCTGATGGAAGTGGCAGTGGACGACCAAGATCACACTGCCGAATGGTTGCGTAGCGGCAAAGTGCTTGCCGCCGTAACCGGGACGGCTCACCCTGCTCCTGGCTGCAACAGTCTCCAGCTCGGCGCAATGCGATATCTTGCAGTCGCCAGCCCGGTGTTCATGGAGCGCTATTTTTCCAATGGTGTGCGTGCATCGAGTTTGGCGAACGCACCTTGTTTGACGTTTGATACCAAGGACGCGTTACAGGCGCGCTGGGCGCGACGCTTATGCCGCAGGCATGTGGATTTGGCTCGGCACGCCCTGCCGTCATCCCACGCTTTCGTGACTGCCGCCCTCGCTGGCATGGGATGGGGTATGCAGCCCCAAGCACTGATTGCCTCACATTTGCAAGACGGTTCGCTCGTTGAATTGATGCCGAATACAGCGCTGGATATACCGCTCTACTGGCAACACGTCCGCGCCGCTTCAGGCGTGATTGAGCGGCTAAGCCAGGCGATGCGCATTGCAGCCCGTTCTTCCCTGTTAATCGCCAAATAGGCGTTCCGTCCAATGGACTTTACGGAATCAGCGGCTGACCGCTTCTGGCCGCACTACGTCCGCCATACGAATCATGTCGACGTCCGCTTCACGCTGATTTTTGGACGGTCAGGCTTCGATCGTGAACTGGTGAAATCGCCCCGAAGCCGACAGCGGTGTGCAGAAGGGCATTCAGTTGATTACCAAGACCCGCACAAGGAAGTTGCACTCGCGCGTCAATGCAACGCCACAGCATCCGATTTCATTCTGCGGACGTGGATCGACACGTGCGACACGTACAGGCCGTAGTGCCCCTCTCCGACTTCTTCAATAGCGCTCCGCCATGAGTCCAGCTCTTCCTGTAGTGCGCAGCAAAGATCAACGTCGACGGAATACGAGGCTAGCGTTCACCCCACCAAAACCGAAGCCATTGGAGATGGCGTAGTCCGTCGCTATGCTTCGTTCCGATCCGCTGACAATGTCAATGCCCTCCGCTGCCGGATCCATCTGTGCCAGGTTCAGTGTAGGGGGGGCCAGCTGGTCGCGCAGAGCAAGCACGGTGAAGATGGCCTCCACGCCGCCAGCCGCGCCCAGCAAATGTCCTGTCGACGACTTGGTGGCGGATACGGCCGGGCCACGGCCCGCTCCGAATATCGCCTTGATGGCAGCCAGTTCGCTGGTGTCACCGACGGGCGTGGACGTCGCATGGGCGTTCAAGTGTCCAATCTGTTCGGGTGCAAGGTTCGCCTGCCGGATGGCCCGTTCCATGGCGCGTCGTCCGCCAGCGCCGTCATCGGGCGGAGACGTCATGTGATACGCATCGGCGCTCGTACCATACCCTAGCAGTTCCGCAATCGGCATGGCGCCGCGGCGCAATGCGTGCTCCAGGTCTTCGATGACCAGCATGCCGGCTCCTTCCCCCATGACAAAGCCGTCTCGATCGA
>SPQI01000379.1 GCA_004570315.1 Oxalobacteraceae bacterium OM1
GTGGTGGGACGCGAGAAAGTGGCGAAGGTCATCATTGGCTTCGCCCGGCTCATCGGCGAGTACAAGGTGAAGTTCCGTGCGGCGACGGTGAACGGCCAGCCGGGCTGGGTGATCTCGACAGAGGACGGCCAGCTGATCCAGACCGTGGCGCTGGAGGCCGATGCGAACGGCCTTATCGCCGGCATCTACATCATGCGCAATCCGGACAAGCTGCAGCGCGTGAGACCTTAGCCCGCAGCAAGATGACGCACCTGCCGCTCCTGCGCCTTGCGCGCGGGTTCGGCATGCGGGCGCTGCACGCGTCCGGCGTAGTCGGAAGCGAGGACAGCTTCCACTGCCATCGCGTCCATTCCCTGCTCGCCCAACCACTGCCTGACCAGCGCGGCCAGCTTGTCGAGCGCAATGCGATGCGTCGCGTCGGTCTTCGTGTAGAGCCAGTCGGACAAGGCCATGAAGCGTTCAAACGGACTGCCGCCGAGAATGTGCGGCAAGGTGTTCGCGAAGCGTCCCGAGTTGGCGAGCAGATCCCAGTAGCGTGCGAAGCGCACCAGCCGCTGCATGTCGGCAAAGGCGATGCGGTCGGTAGCGAGGATCGCGTACGGCGGATATGGATCGAACACCAGGCCGAAGGGTTCGGTATGCCGGATGATGGGCGTGCCGCGCAGGCGCTTGAGAATGCCGAACTGGATCTCGTGCGGGCCGAGCGCGACGAGCTTGTCGAAGCCCTGCGCGAAGCTGGCGATGTCCTCGCCTGGCAGGCCGGCGATGAGATCCACGTGCAGGTGCGCCTGCGACTGCGTGCAGAGCCAGCGGATGTTGTCGGCGGCCTTCTCGTTGTTCTGGCGGCGGCTGACCAGCGTCTGCACCTCGGGGTTGAAGCTCTGAATGCCGATCTCGAACTGCAGCGTGCCGGCCGGGAATTGCGCGATCGCTGCCTTCAGCGCTTCGGGCAGGTGATCGGGCACGACTTCGAAGTGGGCATACACCGGGTCGTCCGGATGCGCGGCGAGCTTGTCGAGGAAGAACTGCATGATGCGCAGGCTCGCCTTGACGTTCAGATTGAAGGTGCGGTCGACGAACTTGAACAGCCGCGCGCCGCGCGCATGCAGGCTCTCGAGTTCGCCGAGGAAGGCGTCGAGATCGAAGGGCCAGGCGGTCTTGTCGAGCGAGGAGAGGCAGAACTCGCACTTGAACGGGCAACCGCGCGAGGCTTCGACGTAGAGCGTGCGATGGGCGATGTCTTCGTCGGTGTAGTGTCCGTAGGGCAGCGCGATGTCGTCCAGCGGCGGCTGCACGCCGGCGTGGATTTTCATCAAGGGCTTGGGGCCGTACAGGATCTGGCGGCAGAGCGCGGGAAAGCTCACGTCGCCCCAGCCGGTGACGACGTAGTCCGCATGGCGCACGATGGCCTGCTCTTGCGTTTCGTAGGACACCTCGGGGCCGCCCAGCACCACCGTCACCTCGGGCGCCACGCGCTTCAACAAGGCCACCACCTGCGTGGTCTCTTCGACATTCCAGATGTACACGCCGAAGCCGACGATGCGCGGCCGATGCGCCAAGATGCGCTCGACCACATCGGCGGCCTTGCCGCCGATCACGAATTCCTGGAGGCGGGTCTGCGCTTGCAGGTCGCCCATGTTGGCGAGCAGGTAACGCAGGCCGAGCGAGGCATGCGAGTAACGGGCGTTGAGGGTGGACAGCAGGATCATGGCGGGACCGGAAGGCGAGCCGCCATTGTACGCGTCCGGGGCGGATCAATGCGGCGGCGCGGATGGCGCGCCCGTGCGCCGGAACTCACCGGGCGTCATGCCGGACCAGCGGCGGAAGCAGCGGCTGAAGTTGCTGGTGTCGATGAAGCCGAGCCGCGCGGCGATCGCTTCGACGGAATAGGCGGTATGGCTCAGATACCACTGCGCTTCATCCTTGCGCACCTCGTCGACCAGCTGCTGGTAACGCGTGCCGCCGTGGCCGAGCTTGCGGATCAAGGTCCGCTGCGACATGTGCAGGGACGCGGCCATCTGCGCGCAGGTGGGCATGGTCTCGCCGTGGGCACGCAGGCGCTGCCGGACTTGATGCACGACATCGCTGTCGCGCAGCGTTTCGGCCAGCGCCTGCTCGCAGTCGCGCAGGGCAGCGGCATAGGCGGTTGCGTCGGCTGTCAGGCAGGGGGTGGACAGCACGGCGTGCGGCAACTGCAGTTCGAGGCAATCGGCATCGAATCGAAGGTCGTTTCCGAAATGCTCCGTGTACCGCCCCGACCATGCCGGCGCGGGATAGGGAAAGCGCCAGGCGGCCTCGCGCAATGCCTGCCCCACTGCCTCTTCCAGCGCACGCCGCAGCACCGCGGCCAGTGCCTCCAGCAAGGGCATGCGTGCCGCACCCAGATCGGCCTGCTCGCGGACCTGCAGGCGGGCAAGGCCATCGCGATCAAGCAGGCGGAAGGCGAGCGCCGGGCTGCGCAAGGCGCCGTAGCGGGCCACTACTTCCAGCGCCTGGCGCAGGTCCTTGCTTGCCATCAGCGCAAAGCCGACCGGCCCGTGCGCGGAGACCGGGATGGCATGGCCGATTGCCAGCCCCAGTCCGGGGGCGCCGGACAGCCGCAGCGCGGCCTCGATCAGCGACCTCATCTCGCCCACGTCGAGCGCTTGTCCGGAGGCGAGCAGGCGGTCCCATTGCAGGCGGGTATCGGCGAGCAGGCGGGCTGGTTCTATGCCCTGGCGCTGCAGCGCGGCGCACACGAGGCGCGCGTAGGCGGGGTGGAAGGCGGGTACGGGGGCGCGGGCGGCAACGGTCATGGGTATCCCCATTGAAAGCCGGTTGGAGGCAGTCATCCTGTCACATAATGACGAAAGATTGCCAGCGCCTGCGGTAGGCGCGGCGAGCCAAATGGGAGATCGTTTGATTTCCCATAACAAGGACAAGAATCATGGAGACGATGCCCCTGCCCGCCACAGCGTACCGCGACCGCAAGCGCTACGCCTGGCTGCTTTCGCTGGCGGTGCCGAGCCTGGTCGCCGCCGGCCCGCTGCTCTGGTATACGGCGCACGACCCGCGCATCCTGTGGGTGCCGGTGGCGGTGAGCTACGTCGCCTTCCCGCTGCTCGACATCATCATGGGCGACGACCGCAGCAACCCGCCCGAAGCTCGGGTACCGGCACTCGAAGCCGACTGGTACTACCGCCTCGTCACCTTCGCGCTCGCACCGCTGTTGTGGATCGGCTTCATCTTCGGCTGCTGGTTCTTCACGCAGCACGACCTTCCCTGGTATGCGCAGCTGGCCGGCGTGATCAGCACCGGCATGATCGGTGGGTACGGCATCAATCTCGGACACGAGCTGGGGCACAAGCGTCCCGAGCTGGAGAAGCGGTTCGCGATGTTCGTGCTCGCGATGACCGGCTACGGGCATTTCACCATCGAGCACAACCGCGGGCATCACCGCGACGTCGCCACGCCGATCGACCCGGCATCCGCGCGCATGGGCGAGAACCTCTATCGCTTCCTGCTGCGCGAAATGCCCGGCGCAGTGCGGCGCGCCTGGATCCTCGAACGCGAGCGTCTCGCCGGCGAAGGCCGTTCGCCATGGACCTGGCGCAACGAGTTCCTGCAGCCGCTCGCGCTGACGCTCGCGTTCTTCACGGCGATGACGTTGTGGCTGGGATGGCATGCCCTGCCCTTCATGCTGCTGACGGCGTTCTGGAGCAACTTCCAGCTCACGCTGGCGAACTATGTGGAGCACTACGGCCTGCTGCGCGACACGCTGCCCAACGGCCGCTACGAGCCGACCAAGCCGCATCATTCATGGAACAGCAACCAGACGTTCTCGAACTGGGCGCTATTTCATTTGCAGCGGCATTCGGATCATCACGCACACCCCTTGCGGCGTTATCAGTCGCTGCGGCATTTCGACGACGTGCCGCAGCTGCCCACGGGGTACTTCGGGATGTTCCTTCTCGCGCAGGTGCCGCCGCTTTGGTTTTGGGTGATGGATGGGCGGCTGGTGGAGGCGGTGGGGCGAGACGCGGCGAAGATCAATTTTGCGCCGGGGAAGCGGCAGACGTTGGTGCGGAAGTTTGGGTTGCAGGCTCGTGAATCGTAGGGTGCGCTTGCGCACCATCACCATCGTCGGGGCACCGGTGCGCAAGCGCACCCTACAGAGCCAGCTATTCCCGCGCGGGCGGAATCCAGGAGAAGCGAAGAAAGGAACACCGCCAAGACCTTGCTTACTTTCTTTGGCGAAGCAAAGAAAGTAAGCGGCTGCCGGGCCGCTCCCGGCAAAGGTTCTAACGAAGAACCGTCAGCGCTGCATTACCGAAGAGCCGCACGAGAAAAGACACTGGATTCCGGCGTGCGCCGGAATGACGGCGGTAGTGGCAAGCGCAGGAGAGGCATCTCTGGGTCCCCGCCTTCGCAGGGACGACAGAACGCTATTTGCCCCTACCCCTTCCCCATCTCCTTCTCCTGCAACGCCCTCCACATCACCTTCCCCGTCGCCGACTTCGGCAAGGCCTCCACAAACTCCACCACCTTCGGCACCTTGTAAGCCGCCATCTTCTCGTGCGCCCACTGCATGATGTCCTCGGCAGTCGCCTCCGCCCCCGCCCGCTTCACGATAACCGCCTTCACCGTCTCCCCGCGATACGCATCCTTCGCCGCGATGATGCAGCACTCCTGCACCGCCGGATGCTGGTACATCATCGCTTCGACCTCGGCCGGCCACACCTTGAACCCGCTCGCATTGATCATCCGCTTCAGCCGGTCGGTGAAGAAATAGAAACCTTCCTCATCCACGTAGCCCAGGTCGCCCGAGCGGAAGAAGCGCTTGCCGTCGAGGTCGGCGAACGCCTCCTCCGTCTTCTTCGGATCGTTCCAATAGCCTTGGAACACCTGCGGCCCATGCAGCCAGATCTCGCCGTTCTCGCCCTGCGGCACTTCCTGGAACGTCACCGGATCCACGATGCGCGCATCCACGTTCAGATACGGCACGCCGAGGCACTGCTGCTTCATCCGGTTCGGCGGGTTCACGTGCGTAGCCGCCATCGTCTCCGAGAGGCCGTAGCCTTCCATGTAGGTCTGCCCGGTGAGATCGAGCAGCTTCTGCGCCACCGCCGCCGGCATCGCCGCGCCGCCGCCGGAGACGCGGCGCAGGCTGGAGATGTCGTACTCGCTCAAACGCGGATTGGCCAGGAAGTCGATCATCATCGTCGGGATCAGCGTCCAGGTCGTGACCTTGTAGCGCGTGATCAGCTGGCCGGCCGCGTCGCGGTCCCAGCGCGGCAGCACCGCGATGGCGCCGCCGGTGTAGATCATGGCGTTCATCACCGACTGCATGCCGGTGACGTGGAAGAACGGCAGCACCGCGAGGGTGACGTTGTCCGGCACCACCGGTCCCGACCACACCGGACTCGCCACCGCATTGAACATCAGCGAGCGATGCGTGTGGATGCAGCCCTTCGGCTTGCCCGTCGTGCCCGAGGTGTAGGGCATGCAGGCGAGGTCGTCCGGTCCGGCGAGATGCGGTCCCGGCTCGTGGCCGGCGGCGATCGCGTCCTGCCAGGCGACGAAGCCCGGCGCATCCGGCAGCTTGCGCGGCGCGCGCACGAAGTCCGGCACGTTGAGCTCGGTGGGCGCGGTGGCGTAGTCGGAATAGGTGCCGACGATCACGCGCTGCAGCGCGCTCTTGCCGACCAGCGGTGCAATGCGCGGCAGCAGTTCCTGCGCCACCAGCGCGGCCTTGGCGCCGCTGTCCTCAATGTAGTGCTGCAGCTCGTCGGTCATTAGCATCGGGTTGACCGGCACCACCATCGCGTCGGCGCGCAGGATGGCATAGAAGCCGATGATGAATTGCGGGCTGTTCTGCATGTTGAGCAGCACGCGGTCGCCGCGTTGCACGCCGCATTCCTTCTGCAGGTAACCGGCCAGCGAGATGGCGGCCTCGTTCACCTGCGCATAGCTGAGGACAGTGTCGTAGAAGATGATCGCCGGACGCTGCGGATAGCGCCGCGCGGAAATGTCGAGGTTGGCGTAGACGCTGGTGTCGGGCGTGCTGATGGCGTACGGCAAACCCGCCGGCCAATGGGCGTAGTGAGCGGTGTTCATGTGTCTCCGAGTAGTTATGTGCTGCCGGTCCATTATAGGTGGGCACGCCGCTCCGCGCAGGCAAGGTTCCGGAACATTGCCGTGTCGCATGATGCAGCGCAATGGAACCAATCCGGCGCACGAATGCCTGAAGCGGAAACTGCCGGCCGCGGGCCGGTACGCGCGGAGACTGCATCATGCGAAACGCCAACATCCATGCCGGTCCTTCCGGCAAGCCGCGCGTCGCGCTCGTCCTGCAGGGCGGCGGCGCGCTCGGCGCCTATCACGCCGGCGTCTACCAGGCGCTGCATGAAAACGGCCTGACGCCCGACTGGGTAGTGGGCACGTCCATCGGCGCAATCAACGCCGCGCTGATTGCGGGCAACGACCCTGACCGCTGCATCGCGCGCCTCGAACAATTCTGGGACGAAGTCGGCCAGCGCGACCTGCTCGATCTGCGCCGCGTGCCCGATACGGTCCGGCGCTTCCATAGCTGGCTCACTGCGCTCAACTGCACGTTCAACGGCGTGGCCGGCTTCTATGCGCCGCGCTGGTTCAGCCCGTTTTTCATCGGCTTGCCGGTCGCGGCGGAGCAGGCGAGCCTCTACGACATGACGCCGCTCGCCGGCACGCTCGCGCAGCTGGTCGACCTCGACTACCTGAATTCATCCGCCGCCATGCGCCTGACGGTGAGCGCCGTGCACCTCAGCTGCGGCCGCCTGGAGAACTTCGATACGCGCCAGCAACGGGTCGGCATCGAGCACATCATGGCCAGCGGCGCGCTGCCGCCGGGCTTTCCGCCGGTGCGGGTGGACGGCGATCTTTACTGGGACGGCGGCCTGTACTCGAACACGCCGCTGGAGACGGTGCTCGCCGACGAGCCGCGCACCGACACGCTCTGCTTCATGGTGGACCTGTGGAGCGGCGACGGCCCCGAACCGCACACCTTCGACGAAGTGCTCACCCGCCAGAAGGACGTGGTCTACGCCTCGCGCTCGCAACGCCACATCGACGCCTACCTGCGCGGGCACAAGCTGCGCCGCATGATCCGCACGCTGCGCGCCAAGCTGCCGGCGGACGCGCTCAGCGAGGCGGAGCGCCGCGAGCTCGATGCGCTCGACGCCGACACCACCATCCAGATCGTGCGCCTGGCCTACGCCGGCCGCGACTGGCTGATGGCCTCGAAGGACGTGAATTTTTCGCGCGGCTCGATCCGCTGGCGCTGGGAACAGGGTTACCGCGATGCGCGCCGCGCCATTGTCGTCGGCGCGTGGCGCGACGGCGTGCCGGAAGGCACGGGGCTCATCGTGCACGAGGTGAAATCGGATGGGCGCGAAAGCTTCTGCACGCAATAGCGTTGCCCCTTGGCGATGTTGCAGCCGACGCGGCTTGAGCCGGCACAGCGGCATCCCATGTTGACCGAACTCACTTGCCCGCCGCGCATCTAAATTTGCGCCGCGTAATGTCTGGAGGAGGGCCCAGCTTGCCCATACTGTGCCGGGCCGATGCGGGTCCTCTCCTCCCTCGGCGCCAGTGCGCCGGTCCGTTCGCGGCCGAATCCGATCCGTATCCGCCAGCCATGCCCGATCGCTTCATCCATCGCCGCGCTGTCTCAAGGTGGTCCGCATGACCGCGGCGGCCGCCGCCGTGCGCGCGCGTCCGACCGTGCTCATGGTCGACGACACGCCGACCAACCTCGGCGTGCTGGCGCTGGTTCTCGAAGAGCAAGGCTTCGACGTGGCGGTGGCGCAGGACGGCGAGGAAGCGCTGTCGCGCGCCCGGCTCGTGCATCCGGACCTGATCCTGCTCGACGTGATGATGCCCGGCATCGACGGCTTCGAAACCTGCCGCCGCCTCAAGCACGATGCGGCGCTGCGCGCGATCCCGGTGATCTTCATGACGGCGCTGGCGGACCACGCCGACAAGGTGCTCGGCTTCCAGGTGGGCGCCGTCGACTATGTCACCAAACCTTTCCAGATGGAGGAGGTGCTGGCGCGCATCCGCACCCACCTCGCGCTGCGCAACATGCAGCAGCAGCTTGCCGAGCAGAACCGGCGCCTGCAGCAGGAAGTGCAGCTGCGCGAGCAGATCGATGCCTACCTGCAATGCGCCTACGACGAACTCGAAGAACGCGTGGCCGAACGCACCGCCGAACTGGCGCAAGCGAATGCCATGCTGAAGGCCGAGATCGCCGAGCGCACGCGCGCCGAAGAGTCGTTGCGGCAGAAGGAGAACCGCATCCGCCGGCTGGTGGATTCCAACATCATCGGCGTCTACTTCTGGGAGCTGGACGGCCGTATCACCGAGGCCAACGACGCCTTCCTCAACCTGCTCGGCTACACGCAGCAGGATGTGCGCAGCGGCACCGTGCGCTGGGACTTGATCACCACGCCGCATCATCGCGAGCAGGCGCGTGCCGCCTTTGGCGAATTGAAGCACACCGGCAGCTGTACGCCGTTCGAGATGGAGTACCTCAAGCGCGACGGCGGCACCGTGCCGGTGCTGGTGGGCGCGGCCTTCGTCAACGGCGGCCAGGAAAACGGCGTGGCCTTCGTGCTCGACCTCACCGAGCGCAAGCAGGCCGAAGAGCGCATCCGCTACATGGCCGACCACGACGCCCTCACCGGCCTGCCCAACCGCGCGCTGCTGCAGGACCGCCTCAAGCAGGCGCTGGCGCATGCGCATCGCAGCCAGACGCAAGTCGCGGTGATGTTCATCGACCTCGACTACTTCAAGCACATCAACGACTCGCTCGGCCACCAGGTGGGTGACGAGCTGCTGCGGATGGTGGCCGACCGCCTGCAGCACTGCGTGCGCGAGGGCGACAGCGTGGCACGCCTGGGCGGCGACGAATTCGTGCTGACGCTGGCGATGGTCGGCGGCAGCAACGATGCGGCCGTGGTCGCACAGAAGGCGCTCGACGCGCTCGATGCGCCCTTCCTCTGCGGCGAACACGAACTGCACGTGAGCGGCAGCATCGGCATCAGCCTGTATCCGTCCGACGGCGCCGACGTCGAGACGCTGATGCGCACCGCCGACACGGCGATGTACTACGCGAAGGAAAAGGGCCGCGGCAATTACCAGTTCTTCACGCCCTCGCTCAACCGCGCGGCGCAGCAGCGGCACACGCTCACGACCGCGCTACGGCATGCGATTGCGCACAACGAACTGGCCTTGCACTACCAGCCGCAGGTCGACCTCGAAAGCGGCCGCATCTTCTCGGCGGAGGCGCTGCTGCGCTGGCGCCGCCCGGGCAAGAGCACGATCGCCTGCAGCGAATTCATCTCGATCGCGGAAGAGACCGGCCTCATCCTGCCGATCGGCGAATGGGTGCTGCGCGAAGCCTGCCACCAGCTGAAGGCATGGCATCGGCTCGGCTACACCGACATGGTGATCGCGGTGAATCTCTCGCCGCGGCAGTTCTTCCAGCCGAACTTCCAGGCGACGATCAAGACCATCCTCGACGAGACCGGCGTACGGGCCGACGCGCTCGATCTGGAGATCACCGAAAGCGTGCTCATGCAGCGCAGCGACGACAACGTCGCCACACTCAATCGCTTGTCGAACATGGGCATCAAGCTCTCGGTGGACGATTTCGGGACCGGCTATTCAAGCCTCGCGTACCTGCAGCGCTTCCCGGTGGATGCGCTGAAGATCGACAAGTCCTTCGTCAGCGGCATCGGGCAGGATTCGAACGACACGGCCCTGGTCACGGCGATCATCTCGATGGCGCACAGTTTGCGGTTGAAGGTGCTGGCGGAAGGTGTGGAGACGCCGGAGCAAATCTCCTTCCTGCAAGCGCATGGGTGTTTGTCGGCGCAGGGGTTCTATTACAGCGAGCCGGTGTCGGCGGAGGAGTTTACGGAGCTGTTGCGTAGGCAGCCGGTGCCGTTGCATGCGTGAGTGTGGTGCATGCGGGGGTAGGCGAGGCATCCCTGAGTTCGCGCCTGCAGCGCGCACGTGGGCTTGCAAGCCCACACCGTTCCGCGGGCGGGTAGCATGCTGCCCGAATTCCCTGCTACACCCAGCGCGGGAACGACAGGGAGTTTAGTGAGCGCACGATGCACTCGGTTTCAATGCCAGCATCGTAGGGTGCGCTTGCGCACCATTACCGCCAGCGAGGCACCGGTGCAAGCGCACCCTGCAGAGTCTGCCAAGACCTCGAACGATTCCCTCCCTTTCAAGGGGAGGGCTAGGGTGGGGATGGGGTTAAGGTCGTTCCCCTGTGCAGACGCCAAAAAAGTGACGA
>SPQI01000068.1 GCA_004570315.1 Oxalobacteraceae bacterium OM1
GGGAAACCGCCGTGCGGGTGCGCGAGCATCTGCAGGAAGGCGGCGGTTTCGTCCTGCTGCGCGACGAGGAAGCGATCGGGTCGGTGCGCTGGTTGCCGCTGGAAGGCCATCCGGACGTGTGGGAAATCCTGCGCATGGGCGTGCTGCCCTTGTATCGCGGTGAGCATTTGTCGCAGCACTTGCTCGAGGCGGTGATCCACGAAGCGCAGACGGCGGGCGTGGACGAACTGCGCCTGGGCGTGCGTTCCGACCAGCCGCGGCTGCTCGACCTGTATGCGGCGTACGGCTTCGAACTGGCGCCGGAACTGGAATACACGCATGCCAATCCCGCCGAGCCGGCGCCGACCGTCATGCGCCGCATATTGGGCTACTAAGCGGGTTACTGCTCCGCAATCTTGCCTCGATGGCAATAAGCCTCTGATTCGCAAGCGTTTTCGCAACGCTTTCTTGGCTTCCTGCAAGGGTGGGCCAGGGAAGACAAGGTAGAATACGGCCTGCTTTTCCACCGTGATCACAACGACCATGAAATTCAGCAAGCAGAGTTCTCAGTACGAGTCCGACTTCACCAAGTTCATCAAGGACATGAAGGCGCAAGATCCAGAGCTCGAGCGCAAGCAGCGCGAAGGCCGCGCCATCTGGTGGGACAAGGGCCCGATCGATCTCGACGAGCGCAAACGCCAGCAGGAATCGCGCGTGAACCAGCAGGCCTACGTCTACCAGTCCAAGTAATTCTCCGTCATGGCGCATGATCCGCTCGCCGGCGTGCCGGCCGACGCCCCCGAGCTGGCGCTGGGCGGACAGCCCGACTCCACGCCGGACGTGATCGATGGCGTTGCGTTCGCCAGGCTGTACGGCGAGCCGCTGTTCAAGCTGCCGAACGACCTTTACATCCCGCCGGATGCGCTGGAAATCTTCCTTGAGGCCTTCGAAGGCCCGCTGGACCTTCTGCTCTACCTCATCCGCAAGCAGAACTTCAACATCCTCGACATCCCGCTGGCGCAGGTGACCCTGCAATATCTGGAATACGTCGATCAGATCCGCTCGCGCAACCTCGAACTCGCGGCCGAATACCTGCTGATGGCGGCCATGCTCATCGAGATCAAGTCACGCATGCTGCTGCCGGTGAAGAAGAGCGACACCGGCGAAGAACCCGAAGATCCGCGTGCCGAACTCGTGCGCCGCCTGCTCGAATACGAGCAGATGAAAATGGCCGCGCAGCAGCTCGACAAGGTGCCGCAGCTCGGCCGCGACTATGTGCGTGCGCAGATCTTCATCGAGCAGAGCGTCGTGACCCGCTGGCCGGAGGTGAATCTGAACGAGCTGCAAGCGGTCTGGGCCGACATCCTCAAGCGCGCCAAGCTGACGCAGCACCACACCATCAGCCGCGAAGAACTGTCGGTGCGCGAGCACATGACCAGCATCCTGCGCCGCCTGCAATCGACGAAGTTCGTGGAGTTCTCCGACCTGTTCGATCCGTCGCGCGGCGTGCCCGTGTTGGTGGTGAACTTCATCGCCCTGCTCGAGCTGGCGAAGGAAACCCTCATCGAGATCACACAGGCCGAAGCCTTTGCGCCGATCTATGTGCGGCTTGCCTACTCGCCAAGCTAATTTCCGCCGCGTCGCGGCTCCTTCCACGGCCCTGCCATGAAAATCATTTCCTCCATCGAAGAGCTGCGCGACCAGTTGCGCGGTCAGCTGCGCACCGCCTTCGTGCCCACCATGGGCAACCTGCACGAGGGCCATCTGTCGCTGATGCGCCTGGCGCGCAAGCATGGCGATCCGGTGGTCGCTTCCATCTTCGTGAACCGCCTGCAGTTCGGCCCCAACGAGGATTTCGACAAGTATCCACGGACCTTCCAGGCCGACGTGGACAAGCTGGAGAAGGAAGGCGTGTACGTGCTGTTCGCGCCGACCGAAAGGGACATGTACCCCGAGCCGCAGGAGTACCGCGTGCGTCCGCCGGACGACCTCGGCAACATCCTTGAAGGCGAGTTCCGGCCGGGCTTCTTCACCGGCGTAACGACCGTGGTGCTGAAGCTGTTCTCCTGCGTGCAGCCGCGCGTGGCAGTGTTCGGCAAGAAGGATTACCAGCAGCTCATGATCGTGCGGAACATGTGCAAGCAGTTCGCGCTGCCGACGGAAATCATTGCCGCGGAAACCTATCGTGCCGAGGATGGCCTCGCACTGTCCTCGCGCAACGGCTATCTTTCCGCCGACGAGCGCGCAGAGGCACCGAACCTGTACCGCGTGCTGAACCAGACGGCGGATGAAGTGCGCGCCGGCCATCTCGACGTCTTCGAACTCGAACGCAAGGCGATGTCCGAACTCGCGCAGCGCGGCTGGAAGCCGGACTACATCTCCATTCGCAAGCGCAACGACCTGCAGCCGCCGTCCGCCGGCGACCTCGCGCAGGGTGCGCAGCTGGTCGTCGTCGCAGCGGCCAAACTGGGCGCGACCCGCCTCATCGACAATCTCGAAATCTGATCGCGTGCGCGACCTGCGTATCGCCGCCGCCGTTTTCGCCGCTGGCGTGACGGCGTCTGCGCATGCCACGGTGTCGGTCGTCGACGACACCGGCCGCACGGTCACGCTCGCACAGCCGGCGCGGCACATCGTCAGCCTGGCGCCGCATGCCACCGAGCTGCTGTTTGCGGCGGGTGCCGGCAAGCACGTCGTCGGCGTGGTGGAATTCAGCGACTTTCCTGCCGAAGCACGACGCATTCCTTCCGTGGGCAGCGGCGTCGCGCTCGACCTCGAACGCATTTTGGCGCTGAAGCCTGACCTCGTGGTCGGCTGGAACAGCGGTAATGCGGCCGGACAGCTGGAGAAGCTGGCGAGCCTCGGGATCAACGTCTTCAAGACCGAACCGCACGACTACGCGACCATCGCTAGCTCGCTGGAACGGCTTGGCCGTTTGGCCGGGACCGACGCCGAGGCGGATCGGGCGGCACAGGCGTTTCGAAGCCGCTTGCAGCAATTGCGGCAGAACTACTCGCAGCGCCCTACCGTGACGGTGTTCTACCAGATCTGGCGGTCGCCGCTCATGACGCTCAACGGCGAGCACATGGTGTCGGCAGCACTGCGGCTGTGCGGGGGGCGGAATGTCTTTGCCGACCTGCCCCAGACCGCGCCCACGGTGACGACGGAAGCGGTACTCAAGGCCGATCCGGATGCCATCGTGGCGAGCAGTGGGGCCAAGGACGATGCCTTTGCGGAGTGGCGGCGGTTTTCTAAGATGAAGGCGGTAGTGCGTGGGAATTTGCTGACCGTGGATGGCGGCCTGCTCAACCGGTCGGGGCCGAGGGTGCTGGAAGGGACGGAGCAGTTGTGTCGGGAATTGGATGTGGCGCGCGGGCGGAAATAGCAGCGCGGTTGTGGCAGGCGTCGGTGAGGCGCTTCTGGGTTCCCGCCTGCGCGGGAACGACAGGTAGGCGAGAGATCGGACATACGCACCAAGACCAACTGTCGCTCCCGCGCAGGCGGGCACCTGGAGATGCCGCAATCGCTTTGCCAAGACTGCAGGCAATACAAAGCGGCAGGCTGACAACCTTTCCACGGCAGCGCTTGCAAGCGCTGCCGATTCGGCAGGCGCCACGCATGCGTGGCGCAACCCCTGCCTCATACTTCCAACGGCATCAGCATCAAGTCCGTATCCCCGGGGTCAACCCCATGTTGCGACAGCAGCGTCGTCACCTGCCCGCGATGGTGGGTCTGATGGTTGAACAGATGCGTCGCCAGCAGCCACGCCGGACGCCTGCGGTCCGACTTCGTAATGCCGCTGTACCAGGTGATCTCCGACGCTAGCCACATCTCATCGGCCATCGCCGCCCACGCCAGGATGTCGGCGTCCATGCCGATGCGCGCCTGGCGCAGCGCATGCCAGTCCTCGTGCAGGTCGGTACCGATGGGCGCCTTGGGATAGTCCTTCGCGAGCGGCGTGCCCTTCGTGAACCGCCCCAGCCAGACGCAATCGCCCCAGAGGATGTGATTGAGCGTGGAATGGATCGAGCGGAAGAAGGCGCCGCGATCGGCCTTGCGTTCTTCGTCGGTGAGACGGTCGCAGGCGGCGTAGAGCTTTTCGTTCATCCAGCGGTTGTAGGCCGCCAGCGTGCGCAGATATTGCGGTGTGATCATGGCCGAGACAGATGAGGCGTTGAAGCTTTCATTGTCGTACAAAGCTCAGCTTTCGACCCAGCGCACCACGTCCTGCCATTGCTCGATGTCCTTCTCTACCCGAGAGGGCGCGACGTCCCAAAGCGTAGCGCCATGGGCAGCGAGCTGGACGTAATTCTGCGTGTCGCGCAGATACCCGAGGACCGGCAACCCGAGATTGCTTGCGTAGTGCGCCAGCTGGTCGGCAGCGCGGGTGCGGACGTTGACCCGCATGCCGAGCACGCCGACCTGAAACGGGCCGCTGCGCTCGGCGAGCCGCTGCAGGAAATCTTGCGTGGCAAGAATATCGAACATCGACGGCTGCAAGGGCACGACCACCTTGTCGGCGATCTTCAGCACGTCCTTCATCTGCGCGCCGGAAAAGCCGGCCGGCGTATCGAGCACGATATGCGTGGTGCCCTTCGGCGGCCTGGCTACGTGGCCGTCCTGGATTTCCCAGGCGCTGATGGCAGGCAGGCTGCCCGGACGCAGGGCCAGCCAGGCGCGCGACGACTGCTGCAGGTCCGCGTCGCCGAGCACAACCTTGTGGCCGCGTTTGGCGAAATAGCCGGCGAGGTTGGTGGCGATGGTGCTCTTGCCGACGCCGCCCTTGGGATTGGCGATGACGATGACAGGCATGAAATCCTCCTCCGCTGATTGGCTGGCCGGTACACGAGGCAGGCCGGAATTTTCAGAATAGCATGATTGCCGTAATGAAATTCAAACGGGCTGCAGACGTTCGAGCGCGTTGAGCAACGGCTGCGTGGCATCGGCAAGGCGGTCGAGGCTGGCCTCGCGCAGTGCCGCCGGATCGACCGGCGTAACGCCGGCCAGCCCGGCCCACTCCAGCAATGCGGCAAGTGCTTCCGGCTCGTCGAAGACGCCATGCAGGTAGGTACCGAGCACCTGGCCGTCACGCGACAGCGCACCCTCGTCGCGCCCGTCGATGCGGAACGCAGGCGCCGCCAGCGCCGGGCCGTGCGAGACGCCCATGTGGATTTCGTAGCCGCTCACGGCAGCCGGGGCGAAACTGCACCGGCCCGTGACGCGCGCCAGCCGCTTCTCGGCGGCCATTTCGGTCGTCATGTCGAGCAGGCCGAGGCCGGGCGTGCTGCCGGGCGGGCCTTCGACACCATCGGGATCGTCGACCGAGCGGCCCAGCATCTGAAAGCCGCCGCAAATGCCGATCACCTTGCCGCCATAGCGCAGATGGCGCGCGATGGCGGCGGGCCAGCCATGTTCTTGCAACCAGGCGAGGTCGGCGCGCGTGTTCTTGCTGCCGGGGAGGATGATGAGATCGGCCGGCGGGATAGGCTGGCTTGGTCCGATGAAGCGCAGATCGACTTCAGGCTGGGCGCGCAAGGCGTCAAAGTCGGTGTGGTTGCTGATGCGGGGGACGACCGGCACCACCACGCGGAAGTTGCCGCGCTCCTGCTGCACGGACTGCACTGCGTCCTCCGCGTCGAGGAAGAGTCCGTGCAGGTAGGGCAACACGGCAAGCACCGGCTTGCCCGTCTGCTGCTCCAGCCAGGCGAGGCCGGGCTCGAGCAGCCCGATGTCGCCGCGGAAGCGGTTGATGACGAAGCCGACGATGCGCGCCCGCTCGCTGTCGGACAGGCAGGCCAGCGTGCCGACAATGTGCGCAAAATCACCGCCGCGGTCGTTGTCGGCAATGAGGATGACCGGGCAGTCCACCGCCTCGGCAAAGCCCATGTTGGCGATGTCGCGGGCGCGCAGGTTGATTTCGGCCGGGCTGCCCGCTCCCTCCACGATGACGGCGTCGTAGGCAGCGTCCAGGCGTGCGTAGGATTCGAGCACCGCCTGCATCGCCACCGTCTTGT
This sequence comes from Oxalobacteraceae bacterium OM1, assembly GCA_004570315.1. GTDB lineage: Bacteria > Pseudomonadota > Gammaproteobacteria > Burkholderiales > Burkholderiaceae_D > Noviherbaspirillum. The sequence goes on from SPQI01000068.1 coordinate 5,994, forward strand.
AGCGGTCATAGTCGCGCGCATGCATGTCCGCCCGCACCTTGCCGTGCACGATGACCTGCGCGCCGCAATCGCTCGACGGCTTCAGCAGCACGGGATTCATGTCGGAATGCGGCGCCACGCCGGCCGCCTGCGCCTGCAACGCCTGGGCCCGGCCGATTTCACCGCCGTCGATCGTGACGGCGCTGTTGAGCGCCATGTTCTGCGGCTTGAACGGCGCCACCTTCATGCCGCGCCGTGCCAGCAAGCGGCACAGGGCGGCGACCACGGTGCTCTTGCCGGCGTCGGAGGTCGTGCCCTGGACCATCAGGGTGGAAAACGGAAATGTCATCGGCGCTCCTGCGCGGCATGCCAATCGGCGACGACGCGGTGCAGCTGCGGCAATCCGTCGAGGATGGCGCCGGGTCCGGGCGAGAGGATGTCGGCGGATTTGATCTCCAGGACATGGCCGTCGCGCACCGCCGGAATTGCATCCCAACCCGGCCTGGCAACGACCGTCTCGGCCCGAAACTTCTTGCCGCACCAGGAACCGATGACGATGTCGGGCGCGCGCCGAACCACCTCCAGCGGGTCGGCGATGATGCGCTCCTTTGCGGCGCGGCGCGTCGCCAGTTCGGGAAAGATGTCGTCGCCGCCGGCGATGCCGATCAATTCCGAGACCCAGCCGATTCCGCTCATCAGCGGATCGTTCCATTCCTCGAAGTAGACGCGCGGCCGGCGATCCCATGCGCGCGCCGCGTGTCGCGTCGCATCGATGGCGTCCTCCAGCCGCGCGACAAGCGCCCTGCCCTCTTGCTTCCGGTCGACCAGCGCGCCGACCGTCTCCACCATGCGCAGAATGCCCGCCACGTCGTGCTGGTTGAACAGGTGCACTTCGACGCCGGCCAGGGCGAGCTCGCGGCACATGTCCGCCTGCAGGTCGGAAAAGCCGATCGCCAGGTCCGGCTGCACGGCGAGGATGCGCTCGATCTGCGCGGACGAGAAGCCGCTGATCTTCGGCTTTTCCTTGCGGGCGCGCGGCGGTTTGGTGGTGAAGCCGGAGATGCCGGCGATGGCGTCTTCCGCGCCGAGCGCGTACAGCGTCTCGACTGCTTCGGTGCTCAGGCAGGCAATGCGGCGATAGGTCATCGTGGCTCCGCTCCCGAAAACAGCGCCGCGACCGCGGCGGGACACGACGGAAAATAGGCGTGGAAATACGATGCGGTCAGCGATCCGATGCGATATACCGCTTCGCCTTCCGCTCCGCCGGGATACCTGCGGGTGCGCGCCGTCGGCTTGAGGGACGTCTCGATGCGAGAAAAGTGAAAGGCGTGACCGCGCAGCTCGCCGGACGCGGTGTCCCAGGCCTGCGAGCCGATCGCCGCCAGACGTGACTGCAGGATCACCCGTCCCGGTACAAGGCCGCTCATGGCATGGGTCGCGCCTTGCACGTCGGTGAGGCTGTCCGCCAAGGCCATCATGCCGCCGCACTCGGCAAGGATGGGTTTGTCGGCGGCATGCGCCGCCCTCACCGAGGCATGCCAGCGGTCGGCGGCGGCCAATGCAGCGGCGTGCAGTTCCGGATAACCGCCGGGCAGGTACACGGCATCGGCATTCGGCGGAACGGGCTCGTTAGCGACCGGAGAAAAGAATTGAAGCGTTGCACCAAGCGCGGCGAGCGTATCGATGTTCGCCGGATACACGAAGGAGAACGCAGCATCGCGCGCGATGGCAATGCGGCGGCCTTGCAAAGGGCGCTCGTGCCTGGGCTGCGTCACGGCGTCGGCAAAGTCCACCGGCGGCATCGCTTCCCATGCGGCCTGGTCGAGCTCGATCGCATCGGCAAGCGCAGTGAGAATCGCGTCCGCTTCCCCGATTTCGCCGGGCTGCACCAGGCCGAGGTGGCGCTCGGGCAAGGCCCTCGCTTGCCGCGACAGCGAGCCCAGCAGCGGCACGTCGTGCAGTGCGTCCCGCACCATGTTTGCATGGCCCTGCCCCGCGACGCGATTCGCGACGACGCCTGCCAGCTGCACCGGTCCGTAGTCGCGCAGTCCCTGCACCACCGCGCCCGCGGTCTGCGCCATTGCGGAAGCATCGATGACTGCCAGCACCGGGACGCCGAAGGCACGGGCGAGATCGGCCGACGACGGCTGCCCGTCGTAGAGACCCATCACTCCTTCGATGAGGATGGCATCCGCCTCCTGCGCCGCGTCGGCCAGCAAACGGCGGCATTCCGACTCGCCCACGAGCCAAAGATCGAGGTTGTAGACCGGCGCGCCGCTCGCCTGCGCCAGCATCATGGGATCGAGGAAGTCCGGGCCGGTCTTGAACACGCGCACCGTCTTGCCCTCGCGCACGAGCCGGCGCGCCAGGGCGGCGGTGACAGTGGTCTTTCCCTCCCCGGACGCCATCGCGGAGATCAACACGGCGCGCACAGTTTTCATCGTCCCCTCACCATTCCACACCCGCCTGCGCAGCGATGCCGACCGCGAACGCATGCTTGACCGGCTGCATCTCGGTGACGGTGTCGGCGATGGCGACGAGTTCGGGCAAGGCACCGCGACCGGTCACGATCACATGCTGCATCTCCGGTCGCCCGTTGAGGTCGTCAATGACACGGCAAATGTCCAGGTAACGGTACTTGAGCGCGATGTTCAGCTCATCCAGCACAACGAGGCCGGTGTCCGGGTCGCGCAAAAATCCGCATGCCTTCTCCCACGCGCGCTCCGCGCAGGCGATGTCGCGCTCGCGGTCCTGGGTCTCCCAGGTGTATCCCTCGCCCATGGCATGGAACTGCACTTGCTCCGGAAAGCGCTGGAGGAACAGCTCTTCCCCGGTCGATTTGGCGCCCTTGATGAACTGCACCACGCCGACCTGCATGCCATGCCCGAGCGCGCGGATCGCCATCCCGAACGCACTCGAACTTTTGCCCTTGCCGTTGCCGGTGTTCACGACCAGCACGCCGGCATGCCGCTGCGCTGCGTGGATTTTTTCATCGACGATTTCCTTCTTGCGTTGCATGCGCAGGCGATGGCGTTCGTTGATGCCGTCGTCACTCATGGCCGTCCTCCGCGGGAAGATAGATGGTTCGGGCGCCGTGGCGCACGGTTTGGATCGGGTAACCGAGGCAGGCGCTCAGCAGGTCGGAGCGCATGCCGTCCGCGACCGTCCCGGCATGCCAGCCGCCGTCGCCCATCAGCAGCAGCGCGTGGGTGGCGGCGTCGTGCATGAGGTTGAGATCATGGCTGACCATCACCACACTCTTGCCGGCCTGGCGGCACAGTCGCCCGAGCAGCTTCATGACGGCGACCTGATGCGGCAAGTCCAGTGCCGCCGCCGGTTCATCGAGGAGCAGCAACGGCGTGTCCTGCACGAGCACGGCAGCCAGGGCCACCCGCTGGCGTTCGCCGCCGGACAGGGTGCGCACGTCGCGCGCTGCAAGATGCGTTACATCCAGCGCGCCCAGCGCCTCTTCGGCATGGCGATGATCGTCGGCGCTTTCCCAGTAGCGTCCGCTCTGGTAGGGATGGCGCCCCGCCAGAACGGTTTCGAACACGGTATAGCCGAAGGCGTCGCTGCGTCCCTGCGGAAGATAGGCGCGTTGCCGGGCCAGTTCGAGCGGGTTCCAGTGCGCCAGCGTGCGCGCCTGTATTTCCACGCGGCCGGCATCCGGATCGCGCAGGCCGGTCACCGTCCGCAGCAGCGTGCTCTTGCCGGCGCCGTTGCGGCCGATCAGGCACCAGCACTCGCCCGGGCGCACGGTCCAGTCGAGCCGGTGGACCAGCATCCGTTCCGCCACGTGAAGCGTCAGGCCAATGGCGCGCATGCTATTTCCGCTGGACATGGTGCAGTTGCAGCAGAAACACCGGCACGCCGATCAGCGCGGTGATCACGCCGACCGGCAGTTGTTGCGGCGCAATGATTGTGCGCGCCAGCGTATCGGCCAGTACGAGGAAGGTGCCGCCGGCCAGGCTGGCGGCCGGAAACAGCAGCCGGTGGTCGGGTCCCCAGGCGAAGCGGCAGGCGTGCGGGACGATGAGGCCGACGAAGCCGATGCTGCCCGCCGTGCTCACCGCGGCGGCGGTCAGCAGCGCGGCGCACAGGAACAGCCCTTGCCGCAGGCCGGCGATGCGGATGCCTAGCGTGACCGCCGCCTCGGCATGCAGCGCCGCCACGTTGACGG
>SPQI01000320.1 GCA_004570315.1 Oxalobacteraceae bacterium OM1
TCGCTGGGCTTCTGGATCGCCGCCGTTGCCGGCAGCGCGCTGGTCGTCGGCTTCGCGGTATGGCAGGGCGGCGGGGCGCTGCATGCGGCCGACCTTGCGCTGTTCGGGGCCGTCGTCGCCGCGGCCATCGGCTATGCGGAAGGCGGGCGCCTGTCGCAGACCATGGGCGGCCAGCAGGTGATTTCCTGGGCGCTGGTGCTGTCCATGCCGATCCTGCTGCCGGTGGTGGTGTGGCTGGGCTGGAGCTATGGCCTCGACGCTTCGCCCAAGGCCTGGATGGCATTCGGTTATGTGTCCCTTTTTTCGATGTTTATTGGGTTTTTCTTTTGGTATAAAGGCCTCGCGCTCGGTGGCATCGCGCGCGTCGGCCAGGTGCAGTTGCTGCAGCCGTTTCTGACGCTGCTAGGCGCCGCCGTCCTGCTGGGCGAAGCGCTCGAGCCGCGTACCGTCGTGTTCGCGCTTGCCGTCATTGCCGTAGTGGCATTGGGCCGGCGCATGACCATCAAACAGTAAAATATCGGATTCGCCGTTACCACGGCCCATCCACCGATTGGAGACTCCATGTCCTGCTACGACAAACTCAAGGCACTCAACATTGAACTTCCCGCCGTCGCTGCACCGGCTGCCGCGTATGTGATGTATGTCCAGACCGGCAACACCGTTTACCTTTCCGGCCACATCGCCAAGAAGGACGGCAAGCCTTGGGTCGGTCAGCTCGGCAAGAACATCACGACCGAGGAAGGCAAGCAGGCCGCGCGCGCCGTCGCCATCGACCTGATGGCCACGCTGCAGGCAGCGGCCGGCGGCGACCTGAACCGTGTCAAGCGCATCGTCAAGCTGATGAGCCTCGTCAATTCCACGCCGGATTTCACCGAGCAGCACCTCGTCACCAACGGCGCCTCCGAACTGATCGGCGAAGTCTTCGGCGATGCCGGCAAGCACGCGCGCTCTGCCTTCGGCGTGGCGCAGATTCCGCTCGGCGCTTGCGTGGAAATCGAAATGATCGCTGAGCTTGCGTAAGAAGCAAGTACCGCGGAAACGGGGGAATGTTCCCCTACAATCCTGATTGAAGGTCCGCGCCTACCCGGTGCGGCCCAAGGTGAGCCGCCACAAGCGGGCTCGACAACAAAGGCCGTCCGGCCAATCACACAGTGAGACCAGCATGAAAATCGAAAATCCGACACCGATCCAGTGGCAGTTCTCCGAGCGCGCCCAGCAGCTCCAGAGCTCCGTCATTCGCGAAATCCTGAAGGTGACCGTGCGTCCCGAAGTGATTTCCTTCGCCGGCGGCCTGCCTTCGCCTGCCACGTTCCCGGTGGAGCGCATGCGCGCCGCCTTCGACGCCGTTCTCGCGCGCGAAGGCAAGACGGCGCTGCAATACGGCCCGACCGACGGCTACGCGCCGCTGCGTCAATGGATTGCCGATTCGCTGTCCACCGATGGTGTGAAGATCGTGCCGGAGCAAGTGCTGATGGTGTCGGGTTCGCAGCAAGGCCTGGACCTGCTGGGCAAGGTGCTGGTGGATGAAGGCAGCAAGGTCCTCGTCGAGACGCCGAGCTACCTCGGCGCGCTGCAGGCCTTCTCGGTGTATCGCCCTGAATTCGTGTCGGTGCCGAGCGACGAGCAGGGCCTGTTGCCCGACCAGGTGGCCAGCGTGGCACAGGGCGCGCGCATGCTGTACGCGCTGCCCAACTTCCAGAATCCGACTGGCCGCACGCTGCCGGTCGAGCGCCGCATCGCGCTGGTCGAGACTTGCGCGCGCCTCGGCCTGCCGCTGATCGAGGACGATCCCTACGGCGCCTTGAGTTATCGCGGCGAGCCGCTGCCGAAGATGCTCACCATGAACCCGAACGGCGTGATCTACATGGGCTCCTTCTCCAAGGTGCTCACGCCGGGCATCCGCCTCGGCTACGTAGTCGCGCCGCTGCCGCTGGTGCGCAAGCTGGAAGCCGCCAAGCAGGCCGCCGACCTGCACACCGCGCAGCTCACGCAGATGGTCGTGCATGAAGTGGTGAAGGACGGCTTCCTGCAGGAGCACATTCCCACCATTCGTCATCTCTACGCCGATCAGTGCCAGGCCATGCTCGACGCGATGCAGGAATTCTTCCCGGCGTCCGCGACGTGGACGCGCCCGGAAGGCGGCATGTTCATCTGGGTCACGCTGCCCAAGCACATCGACACCATGAAGCTGCTCGATGACGCCATCGCGCAGAACGTAGCCTTCGTGCCGGGCGCGCCGTTCTACGCGAACGCGCCGGAGCACAACACGTTGCGTTTGTCCTTCGTGACGGTTCCGCCGGAGAAAATCCGCGAAGGCATTGCCAAGCTCGGCAAGCTCATCGCCACCAAGCTGTAATCGCTGCACCGGCCGCCGCCCATATCGCCTCATTCGGCGGCGGCCATCTCCCTCGCACTCCCTTCCTCGTCCGCGACATGCTGCCAATTTGGCATGCACTGTTGCATCCATGCCGATTGACCAACTCGCGCACGGATCTTGATTGACCGTCATTTGCCCGCATGGGTAGAGTGGTGGAAACACTTCCTGCAAGCATCAGCGCACGCAGGCAACGCTTTCCGTCTCCTCGGCAGCACCCATGTCCTCCGTCTTCGAAACCGAATCCAACGATTCCTTCACGCTGGCCAACGCCGTCAGCCTCGGCAACACGGTCACCGGCGCACTGTCTTCCAGCAACGACCGCGACTACTTCAAGGTGACGACGACGGCCAGCGGCGTGCTGCAGTTCTCGGTGACTGCGCCGCAGATGTCGAACTGGGCCTATGCCGTGCAGGTCTACGACAGCAACCACAAGCTGCTCGGCGCGACCTATCTCGGCTACGTCGCGAATAGCACCTTCAGCATCGGCGCGCTCAATCCGGGCACGTACTACGTCAGCGTCGGCAACAGCAACATCTATTCGAACCAGTCGTACACCATCACGCCGACCTTCGTCGCCGCCGATGCGCACAACTACGAAACCGAAGGCAACGACAGCCGCAGCACCGCCAACGCGGTAGGACTGGACCACGTCATCAGCGGGCAGTTGAGCGGCGGTTCCGACATCGATTGTTATTCCGTCGATGTGGCCAAGGCCGGCCTGTTCTCGGTGGACTTCAAGGGACCGGCCGTCGTCAATCATGCGGACTACCTCGTCAGCATCTACGACCCCAACGGCCAGCTGATCGACAAGCAGACCACCGGTTCCAAACTCACCCTGCTCGAGGAAGCCCTCACGCCGGGCAAATACGTCGTGCAGATCGAGCGTGCGTCGGGCGGAAACTACCAGGGGAGCAACTACAGTTTCGTCGCGCATGCCGATGGCACGGCGCTGCCCACGGTGAAGGCCGCGCTCGCGACCGGCGCGACGCAAGCCGGCACGCTGTCAGCCGCCGGACAAGCCGACTGGTACAAGCTCGACCTCGTCGCCGGACAGTGCTACGCGTTCTCGCTGGCCGGTGCCGTGTCGGGCGCCGGCACGCTCGCGAACGGTTCGCTGCTGCTCATGGATAGCGCCGGCAACGCCGTCGAACGCTGCGCGAACCTGCCCGGCTACGCCGCCGGCATGACCACGCTGAGTGCGGATCCGCAGATCGCCTTCACCGCCGCCTATAGCGGCACGTATTACCTGCGCGTCGGCGGCAGCGGCACGGCCGGCACCTATTCGCTGCACAGCCAGGCCGACAACCTTGCGGATATCCTGCCGTCCTTCACCGGGCTGTTCGGCGAGGAATGGAGTCCGGCCGGCACGCCCGGCAAGCCGCTGGTCGTGACGTATGCGTTCATGAGTGCAGGTGCGAACGGCCAGACCGGTTTTGCGGCGATGAACGACACCCAGAAGCAGGCGGTGCGCGGCGTGCTCGCGCAGTACAGCAGCGTCCTCAACGTCGATTTCAAGGAAGTCGGCGATGCCGCATCGGCGCAGATCTGCTACGGCACCAGCGACCAGCACAACGTCAGCGGCGGCGTCACCTATACCACCACCAATCCGGACGGCAGCCTCAAGCATGCCAACGTCTACCTCAACAACACCGCCGGTTCGAACGGATCGGTGGCCGAGGCGGCGAACCTCACGCCGGGCACGTATGGATTCGAGACGCTGATCCACGAAACCGGGCACGCGCTCGGCCTGAAGCATCCCGGCAACTACGACAGCATCAACGGCACCGGTGAAGGGCCCTACATCGCCGCGGCCTGGGACGATCGCAAGTTCACGGTGATGTCGTACATCGACAATCCCGAAAGCGCTTCCTGGGCGCAGGCGCCGGCTATGCTCGACGTGGCCGCCTTGCAGGGCACCTACGGCGCGCGCAATGCGGCGGGCACGCAGACCTTCGTGGTGCCCGCCACCGCAGGTTATGTGGGAACGGTCCTGTCCGGCGCGCAATCGACCGTGCTCGACCTCAGCGCGCAAACCAGCGGCAGCACGATCTCGCTCACGCCCGGCACGTTCAGCTCGGTGGGCACCAATGCAGACGGCACCGCCGCCCACGACAACCTCGCCATACCCTTCGGCACCTGCATCAGCCAGCTCTACGCGGGTTCCGGCAATGACGTCATCATGCTGCCGCCGGGCGGTGCCAGCGTCGATGCAGGAGGCGGCACCGATACGATCGTCGTCGGCGCGGCGCGCTCGACCTTCACCGTGACGCAGAACGGCAATGGCTATACCCTCATGGACCGGATGGGCGGACTGGGTACGAATTTCCTGCAGCACGCGGAGATCCTGAGCTTCAACGGCGCAACGCTCAATCTGGCCAGCGACACGAGCGTCGGCAAGACCTTCCAAGCCGGCGCCACAGGAGGTCAGCTGACCGGCACCGCAGGCGACGACATCGTCACCGGCGGCGCGGCAGCCGACACCTTCGTCTCCAATGGCGGCAACGACGTGTTCGCCGGCGGCGCCGGCCTGGACACCCTCATTGTCAGCGGCAAGCGCGCCGCTTACGTCTCGACGGTCCAATCCGGCATTGCCACGCTCAATGGCACGGCCAATGGCAGCCTTATTGCCACCGCCGACGTCGAACGGGTACGCTTCGACGACACGGCGATCGCCTACGACATCGACGGCACGGCCGGGCAGGTGTACCGGCTGTATCAAGCCGCGTTCAATCGCAAGCCGGATCTGGCGGGCCTGGGGTTCTGGATGAACTTCATGGACAAGGGCATGAGCCTGACGGAAGTCGCGAGCCGCTTCGAAGGTTCGGCAGAATTCATGAGCCTTTATGGCACGAACGTCTCGAATGGCCAGTTGGTGACGCTGTTGTACGAAAACGTGCTGCACCGCGAACCGGAACCGGCCGGCTATGCGTTCTGGCTGGATATCCTGGACACTGGAAAACAGTCGCGCGACGTTGCCCTGACCAGCTTCAGCGAGAGTCCGGAAAACCAGGCACGCGTCATCGGCTCGATCCAGAACGGCATCGACTACGTCGTTTCCACGTAATAGCAAAAAAAACGGCGGGAAGACCCCGCCGTTTTGATTGATGCCGTTGCGCCGGCTCAGGCAGCCTTCAGATCGGCCGCCTTGATCCGCGAATCCAGCGCCTTGCCCTTGCGCGCGCGCTTGCCGATGTGCGGCGCCAGTCCGGATGCCGACAGCGACAGTTCCTGCGCCTTTCCGCCACGGCCTGCGCCGCTGACGATCACGCCTTTCTGGCTGATCGGCGCCGCCGCCAGCAGCTTCTCGTTGTTCTCCAGTTCCATCAGTGTCACGCCGCGGCCGCCGCCGGACAGCGACTTGATCTCGTCGATGCCGAACACCAGCAGCCGGCCTTTCTCCGACAGGCAGGCAATCGCGCTCGCATTGGCCCCGACCAGTCGCGGTGCCAGCGGCTCGGCGCCGTCATCCAGCGTCATGAAAGCCTTGCCGGCCTTGATGCGGCTGACCATGTCGCCGGCCTTCGCGGTGAAGCCGTAACCCGCTGTGGAGGCGAGGAACATCTGCGCATCGGCCGGTCCGGCGAAATAGTGCAGCAGGCGCGTGCCGCTCGCCACTTCGACCAGCGTCGTGATCGGCACGCCGTCGCCGCGGGCGCCGGGCAGGGCGGTCACCGGCACGGAATAGATCCGTCCATTGGAGCCGAACGCGAGCAGCGTGTCCACCGTGCGGCACTCGAAGGTGCCGTACAGCGCATCGCCCGCCTTGAACGTGAACTGCACCGGATCGTGGCCATGGCCGCCGCGGGCGCGCACCCAGCCCTTCTGCGAGATCACCACCGTCACCGGCTCGTCGATCACCTTCTGCTCGACGCTGGCGCGCTCGGCTTCCTCGATCAGCGTGCGGCGGGCGTCGCCGAACTGCTTGGCGTCGCCTTCGATCTCCTTGATCACCAGCCGCTTCATCGACGACGGGTTATCGAGCAGGTCGTGCAGCGTGGTCTTTTCCTTGCGCAGCTCGTCGAGCTCCTGCTGGATCTTGATCGCTTCCAGGCGTGCCAACTGGCGCAGGCGGATCTCGAGGATGTCTTCCGCCTGGCGGTCGGACAGCTTGAACGCCGCGATCAGCGCCGGCTTCGGTTCGTCCGATTCGCGGATGATGCGGATCACCTTGTCGATGTTCAGCAGCACCGCCTCGCGGCCTTCGAGGATGTGGATGCGGTCGTCCACCTTCTGCAGGCGGAACTGCGTGCGGCGCGTGACGGTGATGAAGCGGAAGTCGATCCACTCGCGCAGGATGTGCGACAGCGCCTTCTGGCGCGGACGGCCGTCGCCGCCGATCATCACCAGATTGATCGGCGCATTGTTCTCCAGCGACGTATGCGTCAGCAGGATGTTCATGAACTCGGTCTGGTCCTGGTTCTTCGACTTCGGCTCGAACACGAGGCGCACCGGCGCATCCTTGCCCGATTCGTCGCGCACCGTGTCCAGCACCGACAAAATCGACTGCTTCAACGCCAGCTGATCCGGGAGCAAGGATTTCTTGCCGAGCTTGACCTTGGGATTGGTCAGCTCTTCGATCTCTTCCAGCACTTTCTGTGCCGACGTGCCCGGCGGCAGTTCGGTCACCACCGCCTGCCACTGGCCGCGCGCCATGTCTTCGATCTTCCAGCGCGCGCGCACCTTCAGCGAGCCGCGGCCGGTTTCGTAGATGTCGGCGATGGCGGAGGCCGGCGTGATGATCTGTCCGCCGCCGGGAAAGTCCGGCCCCGGGATCAGTTCGACCAGCTCGGTATGCGAGATCTTCGGATTGCGGATCATCGCCACCGCAGCGGCGGCGACTTCGCGCAGGTTGTGCGAGGGGATTTCCGTGGCGAGGCCGACCGCGATGCCCGAGGCGCCGTTCAGCAGCACGAAGGGCAGGCGCGCCGGCAACAGCTTCGGCTCCTGCGTCGAGCCGTCGTAGTTCGGCTGGAAATCGACGGTGCCCATGTCGATCTCGTCGAGCAGCAGCTTGGAGATCGGCGTCAGGCGCGCTTCGGTGTAGCGCATCGCCGCCGCGCCGTCGCCGTCGCGCGAGCCGAAGTTGCCCTGGCCGTCGATCAGCGGATAGCGCAGCGAGAAGTCCTGGGCCATGCGCACCAGCGCGTCGTACACCGACTGGTCGCCGTGCGGGTGCAATTTGCCGAGCACGTCGCCGACCACGGCGGCGGACTTGCGCGGCTTGGCGGTGCTGTTCAGGCCGAGGTCGTGCATCGCATACAGGATGCGGCGCTGCACCGGCTTCTGGCCGTCGCAGACGTCGGGCAGGGCGCGGCCCTTCACGACGGAAATGGCGTAGTCGAGATAGGCGCGCTCGGCGAAGGTGGCGAGCGTGAGGGCTTCGCCGTCGCCGGAGGGCGCCGCGTCAAACAGGGTGGCTTGTTCGGTCATGCAATCGTCTCAATCAGATATCGGCTTCGGCTTCGTTGCCATGCTCTTCCAGCCAGGCACGCCGTGCGGCGGCTTCGCCTTTGCCCATCAGCATGTTGAAGCGCTCCTGCGAGCTCACCAGGTCGAAGTCGCCCAGCGACACCGGCAGCAGGCGCCGGGTGTCCGGATTCATCGTGGTTTCCCAGAGCTGCTCGGCGTTCATCTCGCCCAGGCCCTTGAAGCGGGAGATGCTCCAGCTGCCATCCTTCAGTCCATCCTTGCGCAGCTTGTCCTCGATGGCTTCCAGTTCGCCTTCATCCAGCGCATACAGCTTCTGCGCCTGCTTCTTGCCGCGAGCCGGTGCATCGACGCGGAACAGCGGCGGACGCGCCACGCAGATGTGGCCGCGCGCGATCAGTTGCGGGAAATGACGGAAGAACAGCGTCAGCAGCAGCACCTGGATGTGCGAGCCGTCGACGTCCGCATCGGAGAGGATGCAGATCTTCCCGTAGCGCAGGCCGGAAAGATCCGGCGTGTCGTCCGCGCCGTGCGGATCGACGCCGATCGCCACCGCGATGTCGTGGATCTCGTTGTTGGCGAACAGGCGGTCGCGGTCGGTCTCCCACGAGTTGAGCACCTTGCCGCGCAGCGGCAGGATCGCCTGGAACTCCTTGTCGCGGCCCATCTTGGCCGAGCCGCCCGCCGAGTCGCCCTCGACCAGGAACAGCTCGTTGCGCGTGATGTCGGACGATTCGCAGTCGGTCAGCTTGCCGGGCAGGACGGCCACGCCGGACGACTTCTTCTTCTCGACCTTCTGTGCCGAACGCAAACGCGACTGCGCCTGCTTGATGACGAGATCGGCCAGCTTCTTGCCGTAGTCGACGTGATGGTTCAGCCACAACTCGAGCGCCGGGCGCACGAAGGTCGCCACGAGGCGCACCGCATCCCGCGAATTCAGGCGTTCCTTGATCTGTCCCTGGAACTGCGGGTCGAGCACCTTGGCCGACAGCACGAACGACACGCGGGCGAACACGTCTTCCGGGAGCAGCTTCACGCCCTTGGGCAGCAGCGAATGCAGCTCGACGAAGCTCTTCACTGCGCCGAACAGGCCCTCGCGCAGACCGGACTCATGCGTGCCGCCGGCCGGCGTCGGAATCAGGTTCACGTAGGACTCGCGCACCACGTTGCCTTCCTCGGTCCACGCCACGACCCACGATGCGCCTTCGCCCTCGGCAAAGCCTTCCGCGTCGGCGCCGGCAAACTGCTCGCCTTCGAACAGCGGGATCAGCGGATCGGCATGCGAGGCCTGGGCGAGCGATTCGACCAGATAGCCGCGCAGGCCCTGGTCGTACTGCCACACTTGTTGCTCGCCGGTCTTGCCATTGATGAGCGTGACCTTCACGCCGGGCAGCAGCACCGCCTTGGAACGCAGCAAGCGCTGCAGTTCGCCGTTCGGAATCGCGGCGGAGTCGAAGTATTTCGGATTCGGCCACACCGTTACGCGGGTGCCGGACTTCTTGTCTTCCTTGGTCGCCGGCCGCGACTTGAGCTTCTGCACCACGTCGCCGTCGGCGAAAGCCAGCTGGTGCACACCGCCTTCGCGCCAGACCGTGATTTCGAGGCGCGAGGCGAGGGCGTTGGTCACCGACACGCCCACGCCGTGCAGGCCGCCGGAGAAGGAATACGCGCCGCCCGAACCCTTGTCGAACTTGCCGCCCGCATGCAGACGGGTGAACACGATCTCCACCGTCGGCACTTTCTCTTCCGGATGCAGGCCGACCGGAATGCCGCGGCCATCGTCCTCCACGCTGACGCTGCCGTCCACATTGAGCGTCACGACGATGTTCTTGCCGAAGCCGCCGAGCGCCTCGTCGGAGGCGTTGTCGATGACTTCCTGAATGATGTGCAGCGGGTTCTCCGTGCGGGTGTACATGCCCGGCCGTTGCTTGACCGGCTCAAGTCCCTTGAGGACGCGTATCGAGGATTCGCTGTAATCGGAGTTCTTTTTGGTTGCCATTCAATTACGCCAGGCTGAGGGAAAGGTGTTGCTTGCGGGAAGGTATTTAAACACAAATCGCAGGAGCGCCAGCATTTTATGCCGGACCCTATAAATGGGGGCAAACGGCTTCTGCGCAAGGTAAATGTTTCAGGTTTGGCGCGCGTTTGGGCGGCATTCGAGCCGGAGTGTGCGGACGTCGAAAATGTTTATAGAATGAAACCCCATGATGACCCAGCCATTCCCGTTTGCCGTGCGCCTGATCGGCTTTTCGCCGGACGAAGAGGCGCTGTTCGAAACCGGCTTCGCCGCCGGCGAGGGCAAGGGCTACCGCTACTTCCGGCTGGAGGAGCACAACCTGCAGGAC
>SPQI01000312.1 GCA_004570315.1 Oxalobacteraceae bacterium OM1
CGGACGGCAAGGCGTCCAACAACTCCTCCAGGCGTTCGAGGTCGGACGTGGAAATCATGATGTTCGGTTTCATGGCAGGTGTGTTGGTTGAGGTTGAATTGCTGTCGGCCCGCTATGCGGCAGGCCGGTCGTCCCAGTCGTCGCCGGCGACCTGCGACGCCACCAGCAAGTCGCTGGTGCTCTGGTCGACCAGGCGTTGTGCGACGCTTCCGAGAAATAGTTCGTGCAGCCGTGATCGATTCCCGCGCCCGATGGCGATGAGATCGGCACCCAGCTGTTCGGCGTACCGCTGGATCACCCGCACGGGCTGACCGCGCTCGACAACGCAAGTCGCGATGCGGCTCCCGACGCCCACGCCGGCCATGAACGTGTCGAGTGCCTGACGGGCACTGCGTGCACAGCGCAGGCGCTCGGACGCAATGACGTCGGCCGTCACGCCGAGTTCGCGCATCAAGTCCTCGTCATCGAGCTGGAATACATGCAGGAAGGTGATCTGCGCCGCAGGCGCTAGCATCAACGCGACGCGGGCCGCGGCCATCGACCCTTCGGAAAAATCCGTCGGGATGAGTATCCGCCGGTAGGGGAAGCTCGCCGATGCATTGACCAGCACGACCGGACACCGGGTCCGCCGCAGCAGCTCGCTGTTGTCGCGCCGCGTTCTGAGGTCCGCCATCAAACCTTCGCCATGTGCTGCGACCAGGGTCAGGTCTGCATTCATCTCATGTGCCCGTTCGACGATCGCCTTGTGCGGTGTGCCGTAGCGAATCGAAGTGACGAAACGCGGCCGCCGGATGCATGGAATCGCTCCGAATGCCACCCGCTGGGCCGCCAGCGTCTCGACTGCCGAGTCGATCGAATCGGCAGTCTCGCGTGCCGCCGGCTCTCTCCGGACCTTCATGACCTCGAGCGTATCGATGTGCAGTGCAGCGGCAAGCCGCATGCCGCGCAGCTCGACCTGGCCGCCTTGTGCGGCGCTATCCGTGGCCGCCAGAATCCTTCGTAGTGCTTGCACAGAATCCTCCGTCTCGGTGTCGGTGTGCAGACCAGGGCATGCCTGGCGCGGAAGTCGCGGTGTCGTCATGGCTGCACTCGCGTCTGTTGCGCCGTGTCCAGTTCGTGGATCCGGCGCCGGCTCCGCTCGAGGACTGCGATGAGCTGCAGCAGTGCCAGCTCCAGCCCGGCGCGCAAGGCATTCACGTCGCGCGTGTCGACCGTGATTGCCGCCTCGATCGCATCCTTGAAGGCGAGCAGCGCCTTCCCGAGGTCGGCGATTGCCGTCATGTGTGCGTTGGAGACGTCCAGGGCGGCCCGTCGGCGAATCAGTGCCAGATCGTTGAGCGCACGCGCCAACGCGGTTTCCATGTCGTTGACCTGTGCCTGCAGCGAGGCGGCTGAGCACTGTGTTCCGGTATCAGGTCCCATATCAAGTCCCATAGCGGGGCCACACGTCCCTGACGAAGGGGAGCTGGTCTGCACGTCGTCGGTGTAGCGCATGGGTTCCTCCATGGTTGTCGGTGAGCTGGGCCGGCGGCGGCACGATCTGGACCGCGATGATTTCGGCGAATTGGACGCGTTGCGCGCCGGCGGCAATTTCCACGACATGCCCGATGCGGCGGCCGATCAATGCCAGGGCCAACGGCGTGAGGATGGAGACGCGTGCCAGCGTCTCGTTCGCGTCTTGCGGGCTGACGAGGACCATGCTGCTTGGCTCACGCGTACCGATGTACCGGTACGTCACTTCCGCCTGCAGGCAGACGCAATCGGTGCGCTTTGCGTGTTCCGGCAGCAGGATGGCGCTGGAGATGACCTCGACGAGCCGCTCGGCGTGGTTGAGGTGGACGTCGCGCAGCCTGAGCAACTGCTCGGCAAGCCGACATAGCGTCGCAGCGTCACGCTGCGACAGATAGCGTTCAATGTTCATGGCAAAGGGATCCCCCTCGGCCAGGCCCACCAGGGCATGGCCGAACAACATGGCAAGCGAAGGCGGGCACGTCAGAGCGTGCGCCAACACATCGATCGGGTCTTAGGGTGGGGAGGCTCGGGAGGCGGGAGAGGACCGGGAGGGTTCTCTCTTAAGCACTCACCGAGCTCAAGAGAGGCAGGCGAGGCCTCGCGTGGACAGTTGTGCGTGACGCAGGCTCGAAGCGGCATAGCCGAACGAGGCGCGGCACTGGCGGCGTGCAGCGTGAATGCGCGCGACCATGCGTGCCACTCCCTCGTTCAGGGGCGAACAATTGCGCTGCAGGTGCATGCCGAGCGTGTTCACGATGAAGTGGAAACTGAAGTGGAGACGCATGAAGATGGACCCGGTCGAGTATATACAGTTCCCCAGTCCCGTCAACCCGAGGCATCAAGGACGCTCGCGAATCCGGTGGCGCGTGCATGGTCTGCGGCAAGGTCGGGACCGGCGCCTGCATCGGTGGCGCCTGCCGTTGCAAGCGCGGGCGGTATGGCAAGGACGTCGCATTCGGTCGAGCGAAAGAGCCGCAACAGGACGCGCATGCGTGCATCGAATCGCAGCGACGCCAGCGAGGTGGACGGCATCACGAGCAAGTCCGCCCGCATGCGTTCGGCGTAGCTGGCGAACGCAAGGTCCGGAGTGCCAAAGCGGACGACGCGGGACAACAACTGAGAGCATGCTCCGAGGTCGCGCGTGAATCGCGTCAATCGCTCCATCGCGTGGGCGTGACGCTGTACCAATCCGGCGTCGCTGCATGCCATGCCATGCGGATGCAGCGTATCGGTCGCGCTCGGTTTGCCACACACATGAAGCAGCGTGATTTGCGCATCGGGCGCGATGGCCATGGCGCAGCGCACGGCGACAAGGGATGCACCCGAGAAATCGACGGCGACCAAAACGCGGCGATACGAGGCGGGCGCCGTGCCGCGCCGTACGAGTACCGGAGCAGCATTTCCGCGCGCAGGAAGCAGATCGGCGGCGGTAACGGCAGCCAGCGCCGCCAGGGCCAACGTATCGAACAGCAGGCGCAGGATAGGCATGTCGGAGTTCCAGTGAGGTGAGGCGAGTTGAGGTGACGTGAGGCGGGCAAAAGTTGCGGCCCCTTGCGATCTACCTTAACGTGGCGCCAGGAAGCACTTTCACGGTAATCGGCTATGAGACTTCGGAAAACGGACATTCCCACGACCGGGATTCGCGAGCTGCAATCCTTGCGCACGCTGCCGCGTCCGGTGTACGGACACGCGCTCGGACTGCCCAATCAACCCATCGGCGAACGCCATCGCCATCCGTGGATGCAGCTGTCCTATGCCGCGCGCGGAGTCGTCGAGGTCATCACCGACACCGGCCGCTATATCGCGCCGCCGCTGCATGCGGTCTGGATTCCTGCAAACGTGCCCCACGCCGTGCGGCGCTTCCAGGGAACCGACATGCGAAGTCTGTACGTCGTACCGAACGTGTTGCCCATGCAGGGAAACACGTGTCGCGTCGTGACCGTCAGCCCGCTGCTGCGTGAACTGATTTGCGCATTCGGCGACTTCCCGGTCGAGTACGAGGAAGAAGGGAGGCCGGGCGATTGGTCAAGGTATTGCTGGACCGCATGGCGGCCGCGCCGGAAGTCGATCTGGCGGTGCCATGGCCGAGCGATCCGCGCCTGCGCCGGATCTGTCGCGAGCTGCAAGCCCACCCCGACACGAACCGGACGCTGCACGACTATGCGCAACGGCTGGTTGTCTCCGAGAAGACCTTGAGCCGGCTTTTTCTCAAGGAGACCGGCCTGACCTTCCGCGCATGGCGGCAGCGCCTGCGCGTGCTGAGCGCACTGCCGCTGCTCGAGCGCGGTGACCGGGTGACCGATGTGGCGGTTGCCTGCGGCTACGACAGCATGTCGGCGTTCATCGATGCATTTCGCTCATTCGCGGGCGTGACGCCCGGAGAGTTCTTTGCCAGGCCGTGACTGCGACGCCGGATGCGCGCAGAACGCCATTGTCGACGGCGTCAGTCCCTACGAATCAATCGGCCGCGGAAACGACAGGATCACGGAAAAACTTTTGCCCTCGATCTTCTGGAAGCGCAGTGCGCCGTCATGCGCACGCATGACCTCTTCCACGATGGCCAGGCCGAGACTGCCGCCACTCCGGCCGGCACCACGCGGCGAGAAGGGCTCGCGGACTTTCGCCCAGGCCGATTCCGGAATGCCCGGACCATCATCGATGATCCTGATTTCGATCCGATCGTCCGGCTGGCTGATCTCGATGTGCAGACAGGTTTGCGCGCCATAGTGAAGCGCATTCGCAAGGACGTTGCGCAGCGCCTCCCTGACGCTGACCGCGTCGGCCATCACGTAGCATGGCGCGTCCGTGCCCTGGAATGCGACGTCGAGCGGCTTGGCATGGTGGGAGAGCAGCTCCATCACCTCTTGCCGCGCCAGTGCCTGGAGATCGATGCGCTCCTTCGGCACGGCATCCGCCCGATGCAGGACCATGGCATGCTGCAGCAGCTGATTCACCAGATCGCCCAGCCCGTGCGCCCGTGCGCGCAAGCGGCGCAGCAGCTCTCCGCGGCTGGCCTCGTCGCGCTCGCCCTCCAAGGTCTCGACAAGTGAAATGAGCGCCGTGACCGGCGTCCTGAGCTGGTGCGCGGCATCCCCCAGAACCCGTTGCATGATCCTGCGGCGGGTGGCGAGCCGTTCCATGAAGGCATTGATCGCGCCGACCACCGCATGCAGCTCGGCCGGCACCGTCATTTCGAGCGGCTCCAGCGCGGTAAAGCTGCGCTGCTGGATTGCCGCTTCCAGCCGCTTCAATGGCGACAAGGCCTGGTACAGCGTGAACATGCCGGCCACGGCGGTGAGGACGCCCGTCACGCCGATGACCAGCAGCAGCTTGGTCACGAAACCCTGGAAGAACGCCGACCGCGCGTTCCTGCTCTGCGCCATGACCACCACGGCCCAGCGGTTCCCCTCGGAAACGGGCATGGCGCGGCCGATCACCGCGATGCGTACCGGCAGGTCCTGATACTGGCCGTCCTGCACGATCGGGCCGGAGGCCAGCTTCTGCCATGGAATGGGCGGGCGGAAGTCGGGATCGCCGGCGACGCTGCGCCCGTCGGGGCCGATGACGTTATAGAGCACCCGGTCGCCCGGCGTCAGCATCGCGAATGCTGCGAGCGGCACATCGACATTGACCCTGCCATGTTCGTACCACAGGTTTTCCGCGATCTGCAGCGCGCTGCCGGTGAGCAAGCGGTCGTAGGCTTCGTCCACCGCGAGCTTCGTGGAGACCGAGAGGGCGCCGAGCAGGACCAGGGCGCTGGCGCCCAGCACGCAGGCCAGCCGGACCAGCAGACGGGCATAGAGCGATTTGCCGATGCGAATCATTTCTGAACCAGCTGGTAGCCGAGGCCGCGCAGCGTGCGGATTTCCAGCGTCGCGTGCGCCAGCTTCTTCCGCAGCCTGGCGATGTATTGCTCTACGGTGTTCGCGTTGGGCGCATCGTCCACGGTGAACAGCCGGTCGATCAGCTCCTCTTTTCCGAAGATCCGTCCGGGGCGGCTCGCCAGGATTTCGAGCAGCGTCACTTCGCGCCGCGTGAGATCCAGCGGCAGTCCGTCGACCGTGATGGTCCGGCTCTTGCGGTCGATTACGAGGTTGCCGCAGTGGAGAACGTTCGTCGAGTCGCCGGCGGTGCGGCGCAGCAGCACACGGACCCGCGCTTCGAGTTCGCGGTAATCGAAGGGCTTCATCAGGTAGTCGTCCGCGCCCATGTCGAGCGCGCGGACGCGCTCATCGATTTCGCCGCATGCCGTCAACATCAGGACCTTGGTATCGCGCTTCGCCTCGCGCAGCCGGCCGAGCAGGGTGAAGCCATCGATGCGCGGCAGCATGACGTCGAGGATGATGAGGTCGTAGTCGCCGTCCATCATGCGCGCCGCGACGGCACCGTCGGCCGCGCGGTCGACGGTATGGCCGATGCCGCGCAGCTTCGCAACGATGGCTTGCGCGACGTCGTCCGTGTCTTCCACAAGCAGGATGCGCATGATGTGCCGGTCGGGAGTTCAGGTTCGTTACAGGTTCGGCGCTTAGCATGAGTTCACAACACTAGATAGTCAATCCGTCCAAGGAGACAATTGTGAAAATGGAAACCGAGGCGCTCTCCCGGGCGGGAGCCGCGTCGTCCCTGCCATCGCCCCTGCTCGAAATCGACGGCGTCACGCTGCAGTACAAGACCACCGAGCATCTCGTCACGGCGACGCAAAACGTCAGCTTCAACGTCTATCCCGCGGACCGTTTCGTGCTGCTGGGGCCGTCCGGCTGTGGCAAGTCCACGCTGCTGAAAGCCATCGGCGGCTACCTCAATCCTGCTGCCGGCAAGATCCGTCTGAAGGGCAGGGAAGTCACCGAGCCGGGACCGGACCGCATGATGGTGTTCCAGGAGTTCGACCAGCTCCTGCCCTGGAAAACCGTGCGCCAGAACGTCGAATTCGCCTTGCATGCCAGCGGCCGCCTGCGCGGCAAGGAGATGCAGGAGCGCGCTGCCTACTACATCGAAAAGGTCGGGCTGGCGAAGTTCATCGACAGCTATCCGCATACCCTGTCCGGCGGCATGAAACAGCGCGTTTCGATTGCGCGCGGCATGGCCATGGAGCCGGATGTGCTGCTGATGGATGAACCCTATGCCGCGCTCGACGCGCTCACCCGCCGCAAGATGCAGGATGAGCTGCTGCGCCTCTGGGAAGACACCCGCTTCACCGTCCTCTTCGTCACGCACTCGATCGAGGAAGCGATCCGCATCGGCACGCGCATCCTGCTGCTGTCGCCGCATCCGGGCCAGGTCAAGGCGGAACTCAACAGCATCCCGCCGAGCGAACTCGGTACGGCCAGCCAGGCCGCGCTCGAAGCCCGCATCAATTCCATGCTGTTTTCGCACTGAGGTTATGCCATGAATCAGACACTGCCCGTCGTTCGTCCGGAAGTCGTGCTCGAACCCGCTCGCGTGGAAGCATCGAGCGTCCAGGCGCCGCTCTCGCTGTTCGAATCGCTCTACCGCCTCAGCTGGCTGCGCAAATCCGTGCTGCTTGTCGCACTCGCGGCCGTCTGGGAAATCTATGGCCGCTGGCTCGGCAATCCGCTGCTCTTTCCCAGCTTCAGCGAAACCATCAGCGCTTTCTTTTCCGGCATCGGCAGCGGCGTATTGATCGAACGCGCCGCCGTCTCGCTGAAGACGCTGGTCGTCGGCTACGGCATCGGCATCGCGCTGGCCGGCGTGCTCACCACGCTGGCGATCAGTTCCAAGATCGGCAACGACTTCCTGGAGACGATGACGTCCATGTTCAATCCCTTGCCCGCGATCGCACTGCTGCCGCTGGCACTGATCTGGTTCGGACTCGGCACCGGAAGCATCATCTTCGTCCTGGTGCACTCGGTGCTCTGGGCGGTCGCGCTGAACACGCATTCGGGATTCCGGGCGGTCTCGAAGACGCTGTCGATGGTCGGCCAGAACTACGGCTTGCGGCGCTTTTCGCTGGTGCGCTCGATCCTGGTGCCGGCGGCCTTCCCGAGCATCCTCACCGGCCTGAAAATCGGCTGGGCGTTCGCCTGGCGCACCCTGATCGCCGCAGAGCTGGTGTTCGGCGTCTCGTCGGGCACCGGCGGCCTCGGCTGGTACATCTTCGAGAACCGCAACCAGCTGGAGACGGCTAACGTCTTCTCCGGCCTGTTCTTCGTGATTCTCATCGGCCTGTTCGTGGAGAATGTCGTGTTCGCGAACATCGAGAAGCGAACCATCCGCCGCTGGGGCATGGCGCACTGACACCATTCGCCCGTTCGCAGCAGGACGGGCCTGCTACAACCATAAGGAGACATCATGCATCGCAGAACCTTCACCAAACTGATCGTGGCAGCCAGCCTGGTCGCGACCGCCTTCACGGCCCATGCGGAAGCGGCCAAGGTCCGCATCTCGCACGGCTACGGCATCCTGTATCTGCCGCTCATGGTCATGCGCGACCAGCAGCTGATCGAGAAGCATGCCAAGGCGGCCGGCCTGGGCGACGTCAAGACCGAGTGGCTCACGCTCGACGGCGGCAATGTCATCAATGACGCCATGTTGGCCGGCAATCTCGACATTGCCGGCATTGGCGCGCCGGGCTTCATCACCTTGTGGTCGAAGGCGCACGGGATTCCGCGCTCGGAAGTCGTCGGCCTCGGCGCGCTGAGCACCTCGTCGCTCTGGCTCAACACCAACAACCCGAACATCAAATCGTTGAAGGACTTCACGCCGAAGGACAAGATCGCCATCCCCGGTATCAAGACCTCATTGTCGGCCGTCGTGCTGCAGATGGTGGCGGCGAAGGAATTCGGACCGGAGAACTATGCCAAGCTCGACCCGTTCACGGTCAGCCTGGGCCATCCCGAAGCCGTCGGCTCGCTCCTGTCCGGAAAGACGGAGATCACCGCGCACTTCACCTCGCCGCCGTTTTCCTACCAGGAGCTGAAGGATCCGCGCATCACCCGCGTGGTGGACTCGTCCAAGGTGCTGGGCAACATCACGCTCGACGTCGTGTTCGCCATCAAGCAGTTCGTCGATCAGAACCCGAAGCTGACCAAGGCGTTCATGGATGCTCAGGAAGAGGCGAATGCGTATATCCGCAAGGACCGCAAGGGCGCCGCCGCGACCTTCCTGCGCATATCGAAGATCAAGATGTCGCAGGATGAGGTGGAGAAGATGCTGGACGACCCGGACACGCAGTTCAGCACGACGCCGAATGGCATCTCTCAATACATCACGTTCATGGGGAAAGCCGGCACCATCAAGACACGCCCGGCAAAGTGGTCCGAGCTGTTCGTGCCGGCGTTGGAGGCGCGGCAGGGCAGCTGAACCCGCCATTTGCGCCGTCGTCCCGTCCCGGGAGGCTCCTGGGACGCCGACGGCGCCATGGAAATTGGTAAGAGGGGAGAGGAAGGGCTCGACCAGCGACCGTGCGCCACGGTGTCCAAAAGGAAAAACGCAGGTGAATATTAGAAGCTGTCTAATATCCATCCTGCGTTTTTGTACAGCGTGCGGTTGGGGAACCGCGTATTTCGTGGTCGGGGCGAGATGATTCGAACATCCGACCCCCTGCACCCCATAAAGGTACACACCGTTCCGCTGCATTCCGTAACCCAAGATTTCTTTTCTTGGAAGAAAGTAAGTCTTTGATTTGTAAGACAAAATAGCGTTTTGCGTTGAACCGCTTTCCGCTACACTCCGTCCAATTCCACAACCAAAGTGTAGATGGAGTGTATATGGCCACTGTCCATCGTCTTCGTGTGCGTCAACTCGAAACTGCCACTCCACGCGACAAAGCATGGCGGCTCGCGGACGGCGGCGGTCTTTACCCGACCGTCCACCCGACCGCCGACATTACCTTCCAATTCCGGTACAAGCTCAACCGCAAAGAGCGCTGGATGACGCTCAGCGATGGTGGCGTCGACACCTTTCCGGCGCTGTCGCTACACCGCGCGCGCGAGCTTGCAGCGCAATACCGCGCGTTGGTAAAGGCAGGCATTGACCCACTCGAGATCAAACGCGCAGAGAAGACCGAGCGCCAGCGGCAGGTGGCCGAGCGCATCGCCATTGCTGAAGCGGCCCTCGCGCGGCCGACCGTAACGACGCTGTTCGACAAGTGGGCCGCCGCCGAGCTGGTCAAGCGCAAGGACCGGGGGACGGAGACGATCCGCAGTTTCCAAAAGGATGTCTTGCCCGTAATTGGCGAGATGCCGGCCGAAGCCGTCGCGAAGGCGCATGTCATGGAGGTGCTGGACCGGATGCTCGCACGCGGCGTGCACCGTCTCGCCAAACGCTGCTTGAGCGACCTCCGCCAGATGTTCGGCTATGCGCTGGACCGCGAGCTGATTGCCGCGGACCCGACTGCACGCATCAAAAAGGATCGCATCGGCGGCAAGGCCGTGGTTCGCGATCGCCACCTTAACGACGATGAAATTCGCGCGCTGGCGCAAGCACTGCCTTCTGCGGGCCTACTGGCACGGACCGAAGCGGCATTGTGGATCATGCTTGCGACCTGTTGCCGTGTCGGTGAAATCTCGCAGGCGCGCTGGGAAGACCTCGACCTCCATGCCGGCACCTGGACCATCCCGGCCGCGCACGCAAAAAATGGCCGCAAGTTCGTGATCCACCTGTCGCC
>SPQI01000083.1 GCA_004570315.1 Oxalobacteraceae bacterium OM1
TGCCACCGGCTATCTCGCGGCGTTCGGCGCCATGATGGCCCTGCAGCGACGCGCGGTCGAGGGCGGCAGCTGGCTGGTGCGCGTCTCGCTGGCGCAGACGGGACGCTGGCTGCAATCGATGCCGCGCATCGACAACGGCTGGCAGGCGCCGGATCTGAGTGCCGCCGACGTCGATCCATGGCGCGAGACCATGGCGTCGCCGTTCGGTCCGGTCGCCGCCGTCGCGCCGGTCGAACGCATGAGCGAGACGCCGCCGCATTTCGCCTTGCCGCCCGTGCCCTTGGGCACCCATGCGCCCGCGTGGTGAGTGTCGCCGCCGGCATCCATTGTTACAGACGGCACGCGCGGCCCGCCGATATAATCGTGCCCGTCTCGTTATACATCCTGTCTGGATCGGATCCGGTCAGCGCACTGGTGAAGCCATGAAGGATTCCGACAGCGAAGATGTCTCCGGCGGCGAACTGATGTCGCCGCGTGCCGCCGCCGACCTGCTCGCCGTCTCGGCCGCGCAGGTCCAGCACTGGATCGCTTCAGGCGAGCTTCCGCACCGCCGCACTCCCGGTGGCCACAAGCGGCTGCATCGCGCCGATGTCCAGGCATTCGCCGGCACCGTGCAGCGTCCCGCCAGTGCGCCGGATTCGCTGCCCGTCAGCGAATACTGCCCCGACCCGTGCCCCGCCTATCCGCTGCCGTCGAACGAGCGCGAACGGCTCTGGTCGCTGGCCGTCTCCAACCTCATCGACAGTCCGCGCGAACCCGTCTTCGATGCCTTGACCGCGCGCGCCGTCGAGATCGCGCGCACGCCGATGGGCCTGGTTTCGCTGCTCACGGCGCGCCGGCAGTGGTTCAAGGCGAAGATCGGCGTCGCCGTGGACGAGACGCCGCGCGCCTGGGCGTTCTGCAGTCACGCCATCCTGGGCGACGATCCGTTCATCGTGACCGACGCCCACCGCGACCGCCGCTTCGCCGGCAATCCGCTCGTCACCGGCGAACCGCATCTGCGCTTCTATGCCGGCTTTCCCCTGGCCGCCAGGGACGGCACGCTGCTCGGTACGCTCTGCGTGCTGGATCGCAAGCCGCGCCGCCTGAATGCAGCGCAGATCGCCGCACTGCGCGGGCTCGCTGCACAGGCCGCCGCGGAAATCGTGCGGCGCACCTGACGGCGGTGCATCAGCCCTCGTGCCGGAAGCCGCCCGGCGGCTGCGGCCGATGTTCTTCCTCCAAGGCCTGGCGCACCCGTTCGACCAGATCGGCGAGACGGAAGGGCTTGACCATGATGTCCAGCGCCTCGTCGGGCTTCCTGGACTGCGGCAGTTCATCCATGTAGCCGGTCGCCACCAGCACCGGCAGTTCGGGCCGGTGTTCCCGCAGCCGCTCGATCAGCTGCAGGCCGTTCATCCCGCCCGGCATGATGACATCGGTGAACACGAGGTCGACGTCGCCGTAGCGCTCGGCGACAGCCAGCGCCTCCTCGCCGCTCGCGGCCGTGAGCACGCGATACCCCTTCGTCCGCAAGACGTTCTCGGTGAGCTCGCGGATGTCCTGACTGTCGTCGACGACCAGAACAGTCTTGTGCCCGAGGATGGCTTCCACACTCATGTTGCTGTTCTCGGTGCCGGCATCGCGCCGGCGCATGGCCGCTGCATCGGCCGCTCCATCTCCTGCCGGGAAGATCATCCGGATGGTCGTTCCCTTGTCTGGCGCGCTGTCGATTTCCAGCCGGCCGTGCGACTGGTTGACGAAGCCGTGCACCATGGCCAACCCAAGCCCGGTGCCGGGACCCTTGGTCGTGAAGAAGGGTTCGGTTGCGCGTTGCGCCACCTCCGGTGCCATGCCTTCGCCCTGGTCGATCACGCAGATCACCGCATAGGTGCCCGGCGGCAGCCGGTGTGCGTCGAGACGCGCCGGATCGGCAAGGATCGACGTGGCAACCACCACTCTGCCGCCTTTCGGCATCGCATCGCGCGCGTTGATGAGCACGTTAAGCAAGGCCATTTCGAGGTGGACGGGGTCGAGGGTGCAGGTTGGTACGGCGGGGTTGAGGTCGAGATGCAGATCGACCTGGTCGCCCAGCGTGCGCACCAGCATCTCGCTGAACTCCACCACCAGCGTGTTGAGGTTGATGCGCTTGGGCTCCAGCCGCTGCTTGCGCGCGAAGGTGAGCAGCTGAGTGGTCAGCTTCGAGGCCTTCTGTACCGCGACTTGTGCCCGGTCGATCGCCTTCCGGGCGGCATCGTTCTCCTGCATGAGATGCGTGGCCATTTCATGGTTGCCGGAAATGACCTGCAGCAGGTTGTTGAAGTCATGCGCCAGGCCGGCGGTGAGCTGGCCGATCGCTTCCATCTTCTGCGCCTGCCGGTAGGCCTGCTCGAAGACGCGCCGCCGCGTGATGTCGAGCTGCGAGGCGAAGTAGTACAGCAGCTTGCCATCCTGATCGAAGACCGGGCCGATGAACAGTGCGTTCCAGAATGGCTTGCCGTCGGCCTTGTAGTTGAGGATGTCCACCGCCACCGCGTGCTGCTCTTCCAAAGCGTGGCGGACTTCATCGATGGTGCGCCGGTCGGTGTCCTTGCCTTGCAGGAAGCGGCAGTTGCGGCCGAGCACCTCTTCGCGCTGGTAACCCGTGAGGTCGAGGAAGGCACCGTTGGCGAAGACGATGGGATTGTCGGGCTGGTTCGGATCGGTTACCACCATGGGCATGCGCGTCATTTCGACCGCGGCAAAGAAAATATTGCCACGCTGGTCCAGCCCGGGATCGGTAATGAAGCCGGCCTGCCAATGCTGGATGCCGGGGCCGCCCATCGGTGAATAGCTGTTGCCTTCGACCTCGCCTTCCGTCGGTACGCCGGCGCTCTGGCCCCCGCCTTGCTGTTCCGTGTGTTTTGCTGCCTCGCCGTCCTTGCCGCTGCCGATTGCCATGTCCTGTCCTGTACAAATACGCGGGGAACACAGCAAAAATCATGCGCGCAACCCAATGGCTTCTCGACGGCAATGCCTGCACGTACGAGGCGTGGAGCGTCGCGAGAACAAGTCGAAGTCGCCGCAGTCCTATCCCAGAAATTCGGCAAGGAGCATGATATGGCTGCAGTGACTTACACCAAGGCAAACTGGACCGCGCAGGCAGACATCCAGGAACTGGCGGGCGGCAAATACCGCGGCGTCGTGCTGATCTCGCGCGACGGCCGCGACACCGACGATGCGGAGCACACAGTGGAGGCGGCGTCGGACAGCCCCGAAGAGGCGCTGGATGAGGCCAAGGCCCTCGCCCATCGTCTGCTCGCCGACCGGGAGCAATAGCCTGCCGGCTGAAGGAATGACGGAGCGGATGCGCAATCTCGACGAACTCTTCGCGGCACTCGACCGCTCTGCCTTCCGCCGCCGCTTCCGGCTGTCGGCACGCGACCTCGATTACCTGCAGGACCGCACGCTGCCCGTGGTTCTCGGGCATGCGCGCGATTTCATCGCGCAGCGGCTCGCGCCGGCGCTGCCACCCAACGACGGCAAGCAGACGCCGTTCCGCGGCCATCCGGTCTTCGTCGCCCAGCACGCCACCGCGACCTGCTGCCGCGGTTGTCTCGCCAAATGGCATGGCATCGCGGCCGGCCATGCGCTGGACACCGCCGAACAGGCCCATGTGCTTGCCGTGCTCGAACGCTGGCTGCGCAGTGAGCAGGCGCGGCAGTCATAGCAGGATGCGGTAGCTGTAGCCGTGGCGTTCGAAGCCGAGCGCTTCGTAAAAGGCATGCGCGCGTTCGCGCCGCAAATTGGACGACAGGGCGAGCTTGTAGCAGCCCTTGTCGCGGCACAGCGCGATCGCCTGCGCCACCATCGCCCTGCCCACGCCGCTGCCCTGTGCCGCCTGCGCGACCACCACGTCTTCCATCACTGCCGACGGCGTGCCGCGATGCCCGAGGTTGTCCATGACGAGCAGGGCGAAGGTGCCGACGACGGCCTCACCCTGCAGCGCGACGTACAGCACATAGTTGGGGTACGCCGCGAAGCGATCGAACAGGCGTTCCGCCGCGGGCAGGTCCAGCACCTGCCCGGCATCGAAATCGGGCTGCGCGTAGAGCGCGAGAACGGCGGGAAGGTCGGCGCGGCCGGCCGGGCGGATGACGAGGTCGAGGGACATGCGGACTCCGGAGGTTTTCGACATTGTGAGCAATGGACGAAAAAAAAGCCCGCGTCGTTTGCACGGCGCGGGCGGAATCCGGACCACGGGGGATCGGAGGAAACCGGCTTCACTATAGCCAGCGGTCCGGATGTTGCCTATCCCATAAGCATGGCATGCGGGCGTTTCACGGTCCGTTTACACCGGACGCACCAATTGCTACTTATTGACAATTGTCAACTCGTCGCCGGCTGCGGTTGCAAGTATCCGTATGGAATCTAGAATGTCGGTAACTGTCTGTATCTTTGGCCGATACCATGAAGGTCCAGCGCTGCACCAACGACACTTGCCGGCGCCCGTTCCAGATCAACGAGTTCGCCGGCCGCAAACCGCACGGGGACCTGCCCGAAGCCATCGTCTGCCCGCACTGCGGCCACCAGGAGACGCGCTGGAGCGACAGCGTTTTCCTCGTGCATGCGCTGAGCGCGGAACAGGAAGCTGCCTTCGACGACGACAAGGATGCTTCCCAAGTGGGGTGACATCGTTTTTCCGACGCGCAAAGAAAAAAGCCCGCTAGCCTTTCGGTAGCGGGCGAAATCCAATTCAAGGAGAGTTGGAGGAGACAGGAGTAACTATACTGCGTCGCACCATAGAAGTCCGCTTTATTATCGTGATATCAGTTATCAACTTCATGAATATCAGCGTTAATAAAAAGCCCGCACGGCGCACGCCGGCGGGCTTTTGTCTCCTCGACCCTGGGTCGGATTTTTTTCAATGCGAGCGCATATTACACCCGTCTGACGAAAAAGGCACTGTCAAACTGCCAAGATGACGCACCGTCGTTTCAGCGTCACAAGCTGGGCTGGCATTTTCCGGATCGCCTCTTGTCAAAGCAGCTTTACACCTTTCGTTACCTAGGAATTGTTATGAAGTGGCTAGTCCTCACCGCCTTTGTCGCCGCCCTTTCCGCCTGCTCGGGCATGGGCGGCTCCTCCACCAGCAGCAGCACCAGCAACCGCAATCCGAATGACATGACCTATCGCGGCGGTAGTCAGTAATTACTTACCAATGCAGAAGCGGCTGAAAATCACGCCCAGCAAGTCGTCGGACGTGAATTCGCCGGTGATGCTGTTGAGCCGCTCCTGCGTCAGTCGTAATTCTTCCGCCAGCAGATCCAGCGCCTGGTCGCTGATGCCGCTGCCGCCGACCGCATGCTCGGCCGCCAGCTCCAGGTGCTCGCGTGCCGCCCGCAGTGCGAGCAGATGGCGTTCGCGGGCGAGGAAGCGCGACTCGCCGGTCTGCTGCCAGCCCGCCACCCGCAGCAGTTCCGTGCGCAGCAGGTCGATACCGCTGCGGTCCGTCGCGGAGAGATAAATATGCGTCGCGTCGGCCATGCGGTCTACCGCCGGCTTGTGGCCCGACAGGTCGATCTTGTTCCAGACGCGCAGCACCGGCACGCCAGCCGGCAGCCGCTGCACGATGTCTTCATCTTCGCGCGTCGGGCCGCGGCTGGCGTCCAGCAGGTGGACGATCACGTCCGCCTTGCCGACCTCGCCCCAGGTGCGCTCGATGCCGATGCGCTCCACTTCGTCGCCGGCGTCACGAATGCCCGCCGTGTCGATGATGTGCAGCGGAATGCCTTCCATCTGAATGGTCTCGGTGACCTTGTCGCGCGTCGTCCCGGCGATCGGCGTCACGATCGCGACCTCCGCCCCGGCCAGCGCATTGAGCAATGACGATTTGCCCACATTGGGCTGGCCTGCGAGCACGACGTTCAAGCCCTCGCGCAGCAGCGCGCCCTGCGAGGCCTGCGCGAACACGTCTTCAAGCTTGGCGCGGATGCGTTCGAGTTGGCCGCGCGCATCCGACTTTTCCAGGAAATCGATTTCCTCTTCCGGAAAATCCAGCGTCGCCTCGACCAGCATGCGCAGGTGCACCACCTGATCGACGAGGTCGTGGATCGTCTTCGAGAACACGCCGGACAAGGACTGCGAAGCCGATCGCGCCGCCGCCTCGGTGGAGGCCTCGATCAGATCTGCCACCGCCTCGGCCTGCGCAAGGTCGAGCTTGTCGTTGAGGAAAGCACGATGCGTGAACTCGCCCGGCTGCGCCAGCCGCAGTCCGATTTCCTGCCCGGCTTCGAGGCAGCGCGACAGCAGCATCTGCATCACTACCGGGCCGCCGTGACCCTGCAGTTCGAGCACGTCTTCGCCGGTATAGGAATGCGGCGCTCTGAAATAGAGCGCGATGCCCTGATCGATGGCGCTGCCGTCGGCGTTGCGAAAGGGCAGATAGGTCGCATGCCGCGGCTTCAGGTCGGCGGTGCCGCACACCGCCTGCATCACCAGACCAAGGTTCTTGCCCGACACGCGCACCACGCCGATGCCGCCGCGGCCCGGCGCCGTCGCAATCGCGGCAATGGGGAAATTGTCGTAGTTCATGCTTGGAATTTTACGCGTGCAAAGAAAAAAGCCCGTGACGCATCACGGGCTTTTTTGCGTCGGATGAAGCGCCTCAGGCCGGCTTCCCGCCCTGGATCTTGCGCGTGATGACCCACTGCTGCGCGATCGACAGCACGTTGTTCACCACCCAGTACAGCACCAGGCCGGCCGGGAAGAAGAAGAACATCACCGAGAATACGATCGGCATGACCATCATCACCTTCGCCTGCACCGGGTCCGGCGGCGTC
Organism: Oxalobacteraceae bacterium OM1; assembly: GCA_004570315.1. GTDB lineage: Bacteria > Pseudomonadota > Gammaproteobacteria > Burkholderiales > Burkholderiaceae_D > Noviherbaspirillum. The sequence goes on from SPQI01000083.1 coordinate 6,801, forward strand.
GGGTTGAGCTTGGTCTGGATGAACATCGAGGCGGCCATCAGTACCGGCAGGATGTAGAACGGGTCCGGCGCGGCCAGGTCATGAATCCAGCCCAGCCACGGCGCGCCGCGCATCTCCACGCTCGCCGACAACACCCAGTACAGCGCGATGAACACCGGGATCTGCACCACGATCGGCAGGCAGCCGCCCAGCGGGTTGATCTTCTCGGTGCGATACAACTCCATCATCGCCTGGTTCATCTTGGTCGGATCGTCCTTGAAACGCTCCCGAATACCTTGCATCTTCGGCGTCACCGTCTTCATCTTCGCCATGCTGCGATAGCTCGCGGCAGACAGCGGGAAGAAGGCCAGCTTGATCATGATGGTCAGCACCACGATGGTCCAGCCCCAGTTGCCGAGCACCTTGTGGATCTGCTCCATCAGCCAGAAGATCGGCTTGGCCACGATGGTCAGCCAGCCGTAGTCCTTCACCAGCTCGAGACCCGGTGCGACCTTTTCCAGCACCGCCGCGACTTCCGGACCGGAGTACAGCTTGGAGTCGATCGTCGTCGAGGCGCCCGGCGCCACCGTGCCCAGCGGCAGGATGGTGCCGACGGCGTACAGGTTGTTGTCTACTTTCTTCGAGAAGATGGTGCGCTGCGCGCCCTGCGGCGGCACGATGGCCGAGACGAAGTAATGCTGCAGCAGCGCCACCCAGCCGTTGTCGGCCTTGGTCGCGTGTTCCGCCTTGTTCTCTTCCACCTTCTTGAACTCGAACTTCTGGAATTTCTCGGCCTCGGTATAAACCGCCGCGCCGGTGAAGCTGCTGTAGAAGCGCGACTCGCCTTCCGGCTTGTTGCCGTCGCGGACCAGTTGCAGGTAGAGCGACGGCGATACCGGCGCGCCGCTGGCGTTGGTCACGACGTGCTGGACGCCGATGGTGTAGTCGCCGCGGTGGAAGGTGTAGGTCTTGGTCAGCTTCACGCCGCCGGCTTCGCTTTCGAGCACCAGCTGCAGGTCATTGCCGTTCTCCAGCGTGCGCGGGCCCGGCTTGGCGGTGAATGGCGTCTTGTGGTTCGGGAAGGCGCCGCCGATCAGGCCGGTCTGGCCGAGGTAGGTATGGTTCGGCTCGGCGTCGAACAGCACCACGTTCTTGCTCGGATCGATCGTATCGCGGTGATGCAGCAGCTCGAGGCGCTTGAGTTCGCCGCCCAGGGTGTCGATGCTCGCCTTCACCAGGTCGGTGGTGATGACGATGGTCTCACCCTGTGCCTGCGCATTCGTGCCGGGCACGGCGGCGGGGTTGGCGGTATTGGCTGCCGTCGGTGCCTGCGGCACGTCGGAGCGGTTGTTGGGCGTGCTGCCGGCCGGCTTCGCCTGCTGGGTGGTCGGCGTCGGGAAGAACATCGACGGCTTGCCGTTGTAGCGCATCCAGTTGTCCCACAGGAAGAGCAGGGACATCGAGAACACCACCCAGAGTACGGTACGTTGGATATCCATAAAAGTATGTCGTCAGGAGAAGGAATTAATGGCGGCAGCCGGCATGCGCAGCGGCGCCGTGGGCGTCCTTCGGCGGCACCGGATCAAGGCCGCCGGGATGCCAGGGATGGCACTTGCACAGCCGGCGCGCGGCCAGCAGACCGCCCCGCGCGGCGCCGTATATGCGTACAGCTTCGGCGGCGTAGTCGGAACAGCTCGGATAAAAGCGGCAATTCTGCCCGAGGAAGGGACTGACCGCGAGCTTGTAGGCGCGCAGGAGGAGCAGCAGCAGGCGGCTCACGGCGTCTCTCCTGGCCCCGGGTTCGGAACGGGCCGGCGCGCCGCCTGCGATTGCAGGAGGCGCTGCAGCTCGACGCGCAGCTGCGCCTTGAGCGGCGTGCTGGTCGCGGGACCGGCCTTGGTATTCACGGGTTTCGAGAGGCGCACGATGCAGTCGAGCGCCGGCAGCGTCATCTGGCGGAACAGTTCGCGGGCGACTCGCTTGATGGTGTTGCGCGTGACCGCGCGCGGCGCAAAGCGCTTGGCGGCGACGACGCCGAGGCGCGCATGGTCGAGCGCATTGCTGCGCGCATAGAGAACGAAATGCGCGGACCGTTGCACGGGCCGCAAACGAAAAACGGATGAAAACTCATCCGTTTTTACGATTCGCCGATCGCGTGAGTAGTCTGCCGTCACGCCAGCAGCTGGTGAGGCAAGCCGTGGCTTAGACAGCCAGGCGCTTGCGGCCTTTGGCGCGGCGTGCATTCAGCACGGCGCGGCCACCACGGGTAGCCATGCGGACGCGGAAGCCGTGGGTGCGCTTGCGGCGGACGACGGAAGGTTGGTAAGTACGTTTCATGTTGTTCTCGCTAATCAGCAGAAATGGGTGGGAATCGTCTCAGCCCATTCCGGTTTTGTGCGGCACAAAAACCCGACAGGCAGTGAACCCGCAATTAGACACTCAAATGGCCTTTGCTGTCAATCACTTAGCGGGTTGTGGAAGGGGCAAGAGGATGGTGCGCGGCCCGGCGATGCCGGGTTGCCAAGGTCAGTAGATCGGCCTGCTGCCTCGAGCGCCGTCTCGACAGTCGACTCCCGCTACCCCAACCGCTGTCATTCCCGCGAAGGCGGGAAACCAGAACGGCGGTCGCGCCGGAGAGGTGCGGTCCTCCCGCGCTGCGTGTCCGCGGGAATCAAGGCATGTCGACGCGGCATCCCTGGATTCCCGCCTTCGCGGGAATGACGGATCTTCCGCCCCTTACCCTGCGCAACCACTCACTTTGCCGGGCCCGCGCACCCGTCCGTACCCGTCTTTCCAAATAAAAAAGTACGCCTGTACCCAAGCCGAAATTATCCACAAAAGCAAGCGTTTTTTCTGTCGAAAAAATGACGCAACCCTGTGGATAACTCATTTTCCCGGGTATAGAATAGCCCTCCCGCGTGACCCGGGTCCCTTCCGGAATGTGTGCTTCCTGCCGGTCGGCAAGCGCCATGACAGCGCTACCAAGCGCGGCGGGTAAAGTCGCGTTATGCGCGGGAGTCACGGCAGTCTGGGCTGCCGTTTTGCGTCTCTAATACTAGAAGAACATTCATGGAAGAATTTTGGCAGACGTGCTCCGCGATGCTGGAGCAGGAGTTGACGCCCCAACAGTACAGCGCGTGGATCAAGCCCCTGGCCCCGCTGGACTTCGAAGACGGCAGGCTCCGGATCGCGGCGCCCAACCGCTTCAAGCTGGATTGGGTCAAGACGCAGTTCGCCAGCCGAATTACTTCCTTGGCAACCGAATTCTGGCAAGCGCCGATCGACGTGCAGTTCGTGCTC
>SPQI01000447.1 GCA_004570315.1 Oxalobacteraceae bacterium OM1
CTCCCCTGTCGTTCCCGCGTAGGCGGGAACCCAGAAGTGCCTGACTTCAAGCATTCAATGCCCGCAAGCATGCCCGCTCTTCGCCGGCATGGGTGCATCACGTCCCGACTCCCGCGTGAAGCCCGCCGCCTCCAGCCGAGTCAGATAGTCCTCCCACAACTCCCCCTGCGCCGATCCAAGCCAGTAGAGGTAATCCCAGGAGAAGATCCCGCTGTCATGCCCGTCCGAAAACCGGGGCTTGACTGCGTAGTTGCCGACCGGTTCGAGTTCGACGATGTCGACGTTGCGCTTGCCGGTCTGCAAGGTCACCTGCCCCGCACCATGCCCGCGCACTTCCGCAGAAGGCGAATACACGCGCAGCAGTTCGAATGGCAGCGAGAAGGTTTCATTGGAGTCGAACGACACTTCCAGCACGCGCGATTGCTTGTGCACGGTGAGCGCCGTCGGCAAGGGGGTTTTGTCGATACCGGCCATGGTCAGAGCAGAGATTGTTCAAAGCGTTCGAGCAGCGCCTCGCGCAGGCGCGGCACCAGCATCGTGCGGCGGCCCAGCGCAGCGGACGGTGTGGTGCGGCGCACCTGGGCCCAGATCGGATCCGGAAAGTGCGCGTCGTCCTCGTAGCGCGGAATGACGTGCCAATGCACGTGCGGCACCATGTTGCCGAGGCTGGCCACGTTCATCTTGTGCGGCTGCATCACCTCGCGCACCGCTTCTTCCACCTGCCAGACCGCCGCAATCAGGATTGCGCGGTCGGCGGTCGACAGGTCGGTCATTTCACGCACGTGCTCATTCCAGATCACGCGGCAGAAACCGGGATAGCGCGCGTCATCCACCAGCACGATGCGGTAGTTGTCATCGCGGTAGATCACCTCGCCGCCGGGCAGCGCGCACAGCTCGCAAGCCTCTTGCTTCATGATGTTCCTCGCCAAACTCAAACCAGCACGCGCTCGATGCCACCGTTGTTGGCGCGTGCCACGTAATCCGGCAGCCAGTCTTCGCCGAGCAGATGCTTCGCCATCTCGATGACGATGTAATCGGCGGTGGTGCCGGCATCTTCGTTGTACCGGTTCAGACCCTGCAGGCAGGACGGGCAGGAGGTGAGAATCTTCACCTCGCCGTTGAAGTCGTCGCGCAGCTTCGCCGCGCCTTTGCGCATCTCCTCTTCCTTGCGGAAGCGGACCTGCGTGGAGATGTCCGGACGGCTCACGCCGAAGGTGCCCGACTCGCCGCAGCAACGCTCGTTCTTCTCGACTTTCTGTCCATCGGCCGTGGTGATCAGCGCGTTCACCGTCTTCAGCGGATCCTGCAGCTTCATCGGCGTGTGGCAGGGGTCGTGGTACATGTAGCGGACACCGTTGACGCCTTCGAGCTTCACGCCCTTTTCGAGCAGGTACTCGTGGATGTCGATGATGCGGCAGCCGGGGAAAATCTTCTCGAATTCATAGCCCTGCAGCTGGTCGTAGCAGGTGCCGCAGGAGACGACGACGGTCTTGATGTCGAGATAGTTGAGCGTGTTGGCCACGCGGTGGAACAGCACGCGGTTATCCGTCATCATCTTCTCGGCCTTGTCGTACTGGCCCGAGCCGCGTTGCGGATAACCGCAGCAGAGATAACCCGGCGGCAGCACGGTCTGCACGCCGACGTGCCACAGCATCGCCTGCGTGGCGAGGCCGACCTGCGAGAACAGGCGCTCCGAGCCGCAGCCCGGGAAGTAGAACACGGCCTCGGTGTCGGCAGTGGTCGTCTTCGGATCGCGGATGATCGGGACGACGGTGTCGTCTTCGATGTCGAGCAGCGCGCGCGCCGTCTTCTTCGGCAGGTTGCCCGGCATCTTCTTGTTCACGAAGTGGATCACCTGCTCGCGCACCGGCGGCTTGCCGTGCGTGGCGGGCGGCGCCTTGGTCTGCTTCTTCGCGAACTTCTTCAGCAGGTCGTTGGCGAAGCGCTGGGCCTTGAAGCCAAGACCGGTCATCGCGGCGCGGGTGGCGTTTATGGTGGCCGGGTCGGTGGCGTTCAGGAAGAACATCGCCGCTGCGGTGCCGGGATTGAAGGACTTCTTGTCCATCTTGCGCAGTAGGTTGCGCATGTTCATCGAAACATTGCCGAAGTCGATGTCGACCGGGCACGGCGTCACGCACTTGTGGCAGACGGTGCAGTGGTCGGCCACGTCTTCAAACTCTTCCCAGTGCTTGATCGAGACGCCGCGGCGGGTCTGTTCTTCATACAGGAAGGCTTCGACCAGCAGCGAAGTCGCGAGGATCTTGTTGCGCGGCGAATAGAGCAGGTTCGCGCGCGGCACGTGCGTGGCGCACACCGGCTTGCACTTGCCGCAGCGCAGGCAATCCTTGACGCTGTTGGCGATCGCACCGATGTCGCTCTGCTGCATGATCAGCGACTCGTGACCCATCAGGCCGAAGGACGGTGTGTAGGCGTTGCGCAGGTCGGCCGGCATGTCCGGGTCGTTGAGCAGCTTGCCCTTGTTGAAGCGGCCTTCCGGATCGACGCGCTTCTTGTAGTCGCGGAAGTCGCGGATTTCGTCTTCGGTGAGGAACTCCAGCTTCGTGATGCCGATGCCGTGCTCACCCGAGATCACGCCGTTGAGCGAACGCGCCAGTACCATGATGCGCGCGACGGCGGCATGCGCGTCCTGCAGCATCTGGTAGTGGTCGGAGTTCACCGGGATGTTGGTGTGCACGTTGCCGTCGCCCGCATGCATGTGCAGCGCGACGAACACGCGGCCGCGCAGCACGCGCTTGTGGATGGCGCCGCACTCGTCGAGGATGAGCTTGAACGCGCCGCCGGCGAAGAGCTGACGCAGGTGCGCGCGGATTTCCTGCTTCCACGACACGCGGATGGTGCGGTCCTGCAGCACATGGAAAACCGTGGCGTTCGGCTGGCGCGCCATGCGCTCCTCGACCCAGGTCAGCGGCACGCCGTGCAACGCGAGTTCGTCGTGCGCCTCGCGCAGCGGCTTGTCCAGATTGGCGAGCAAATAAGACCAGCGGCCGTGCACCTGATCGAGCAGCGTCTGTGCCTGCGCGACGCGATCACCGAGCAGCTCTTCCGGCGGAATGTCGGCTTCGGCATCTTCACTCTTGCCGAGCGGCAGATGGCCGGCAAAGAACCCTTGCAGCTCGCCGACAAACTGCAGCTTGTTCTTGACCGAGAGCTCGATGTTGATGCGCTCGATGCCGTCGGTGTACTCGCCCATGCGGTCGAGCGGAATCACTACGTCTTCGTTGATCTTGAATGCATTGGTGTGCTTGGCGATCGCCGCGGTGCGCGCGCGGTCGAGCCAGAACTTCTTGCGCGCTTCCGGGCTGACCGCGACGAAGCCTTCGCCGACGCGCGTATTCGCCATGCGGATCACTTCCGAGGCGGCGCGCGCCACGGCTTCTTCGTCGTCGCCCACGATGTCGCCGAACAGTGCCATCTTCGGCAGCACGCCGCGCTTGGACTTGGTCGCATAACCGACTGCGCGCAAATAGCGTTCGTCTAGATGTTCGAGGCCGGCGAGGATCGCCCCGCCCTTCTTCGCCTCGGCGTCGAGGTAGTCCTTGATTTCGACGATGGACGGAATCGCGTCACGCGCCTGGCCGAAGAATTCAAGGCAGACGGTGCGCGTGTGCTTCGGCATCTTGTGCAGGATCCAGCGTCCCGAAGTGATCAGGCCATCGCAGCCTTCCTTCTGGATGCCCGGCAAGCCGGCGAGGAACTTGTCGGTGACGTCCTTGCCGAGGCCTTCCTTGCGGAAGCGGCGGCCTTCGATCTCGAGATACTCCGTGCGATACGGCGCGCTCGCCTTGGCGCCGCGCTCGCTCGGCTTGGTCCACTCGAGCTTGAACTTCGCGACCGGCGCGTCATGGATCTTGCCGAGGTTGTGCTCGAGGCGCGTGACTTCCAGCCAGTCGCCGTTCGGGTCGACCATGCGCCAGCTGGCGAGGTTGTCGAGCGCCGTGCCCCAGAGGACGGCCTTCTTGCCGCCGGCGTTCATCGCGATGTTGCCGCCGATGCAGGAGGCTTCGGCCGAGGTCGGATCGACGGCGAAGACGTAGCCCGCCTTTTCCGCCGCTTCGGACACGCGCTTGGTGACCACGCCGGCGCCTGAATGGATCGTGGCATACGGACGGTCCACGCCCGGCAGCATGATCGTTTCAACCTGACCGAGCTGTTCCAGCTTCTCGGTGTTGATGACGGCCGATAGCGGCGTCAGCGGCACGGCGCCGCCGGTGTAGCCGGTGCCGCCGCCGCGCGGGATGATGGTGAGGCCAAGCTCGATGCAGGCCTTCACGAGGCCGGCGATTTCTTCCTCGCTGTCGGGCGTGAGCACGACGAAAGGATATTCCACGCGCCAGTCGGTCGCGTCCGTCACATGCGAGACGCGCGAGAGGCCGTCGAACTTGATATTGTCCTTGGCGGTGTAGCGGCCGAGCACGCGCTGGGCGCGCTTGCGCAAGTCCCAGGTCTGGCGGAACTCTTCGGCGAAATCGGCGACCGCCTTGCGTGCCGCCTTCACCAGGAATTCGACGTTGGCGCTGCGGCGCTTGGCCTGCGTATCAACGGCATGGTGGTCGGCATGGCCTGCATCGGCCGCATCCGTCGTCACGCGGCGCTTCTCGACTTCGTTCAGACGATGGTTGAGCGCATCGATCAGCGCCTGGCGGCGGCGCGGATTGTCCAGCAAATCATCCTGCAGGTAGGGATTGCGGCGCACGACCCAGATGTCGCCCAGCACTTCGTACAGCATGCGTGCGGAACGGCCGGTCTGGCGTTCGTCGCGCAGGGAGCCGAGGATCTCCCAAGCCTCGGTGCCGAGCAGCCGCATGACGATTTCGCGGTCGGAGAACGAGGTGTAGTTGTACGGAATTTCGCGTACGCGCGTGGGCGCGGCGTCGCTCGGCGTGTCGGAAAGCAAGGCCTGGATGTGAGCGGGGGCGTTCATAGTGGGAAGGCGGCCCGTGGGGCGGGCGGATGCAGGCCGGCAAGGGCCTTAAAGGGTCATTTTAGCTTATTGCAATGCACCACGACCTAACGTCCTTACGCCGCGTGGGGCCTCCTGCAACATGCTCGCTTGCAATATTTCACTATGGTCAAGACACCAGCTGCAGCAGGCTGCGCCAGACGCCGTCCGGCACGCTCAGCAATGCCCAGGTAATGGCGAGATAGCGCAGCAGCTTGCCGACGGCCATGTACATCAAGCATGGCCAAAACGGCAACCTCAGCCAGCCACCCAGGGTGCAGAGCGGATCGCCGATGCCCGGCAACCAGGACAGCAGCATCGTCTTGGCGCCATAGCGCTCCAGCCAGCCGAACCAGCGGCTGCTCCTCTCGCGGGCGAAGGCCTGCTTCGCGCCGTACCCCATCCAGTAATCGACTGCGCCGCCGAGTGAATTGCCGACAGTCGCAACCAGGATCGTCGGCCAGAACAGTGCCGGATTGGCCTTCACGACGGCGAACACCGCCGGCTCGGAGCCCATCGGCAGCAGCGTCGCCGAGACGAAGCTGATCAGGAAAACGGAACTCAACCCAACGTTCGGGATGGCGAGCACCTGCATCAGCCAGTGGACGGCGCTTTCGATCATGGGGACAGGGAAAAGTGGCGCCGTCCCCGATGTGGCGGTCCGGCAATGGCTGTCAATTATAATGACCCGTTCGCCCGCGCCCGTGCGGCGATGGCATTTCCACATCAAACATGACGACCGACTACCTGCAAAAGATCTTGACCGCGCGCGTCTACGACGTTGCCGTGGAGTCCCCGCTTGAATTTGCCCCGACGCTCTCGCAGCGTCTGGATAACCAGCTCTATCTCAAGCGTGAAGACATCCAGAGCGTCTTCAGCTTCAAGCTGCGCGGCGCCTACAACAAGATGGCGCACCTGACGCCGGCGCAGCTGAAGCGCGGCGTGATCTGCGCCTCGGCGGGCAACCATGCGCAGGGCGTTGCGCTGTCGGCCTCGCGCCTGGGCTGCCGCGCGGTGATCGTCATGCCGACGACCACGCCGCCGGTGAAGATCGATGCCGTCCGTGCGCGCGGCGGCGAAGTCGTCCTGTTCGGCGACTCCTATACCGATGCCTACAACCACGCGCTGACGCTGGAGAAAAAGGAAAAGCTGACCTTCGTGCATCCCTTCGACGATCCCGACGTGATCGCCGGCCAGGGCACGATCGGCATGGAGATCCTGCGCCAGCACCAGGGGCCGATCCACGCCGTGTTCGCTGCCATCGGCGGCGGCGGCCTGATCTCCGGCGTGGGTGCCTATATCAAGGCGGTCCGTCCAGACATCAAGGTGATCGGCGTGCAGACGACCGATTCCGATGCGATGGCGCGCAGCCTGAAAGCCGGCCGCCGCGTGGCGCTGAACGACGTTGGCCTGTTCTGCGACGGCACCGCGGTGAAACTCGTGGGCGAGGAAACCTTCCGCGTCGCGAAGAAGGTGGTCGACGACATCGTCGTGGTCGACACCGATGCCGTCTGCGCCGCCATCAAGGACGTCTTCCAGGACACGCGCAGCATTCTTGAACCCTCCGGTGCGATGGCGGTAGCGGGCGCGAAAGCCTATGTCGAACGCCTGGCGCAGACGAAGAAACCGCTCGTCGGCCAGACGCTCGTCAGCATCGCCTGCGGCGCCAACATGAATTTTGACCGCCTGCGCTTCGTCGCCGAACGTGCCGAGGTGGGCGAGGCGCGCGAGGCCGTCTTCGCCGTCACGATTCCGGAAGAACGCGGCAGCTTCAAGCGCTTCTGCTCGCTCGTTGGATCACGCAACGTCACGGAGTTCAACTACCGGATCAGCGATGCGCGCATTGCGCACGTCTTCGTCGGCGTGCAGATCACGCATCGCGACGAACCGGCCGCGATCACGCGCCACTTCGAGAAGCACGGTTTCCGCACGCTGGACCTCACGCACGACGAACTGGCCAAGCTGCATATCCGCCATCTCGTCGGCGGCAAGAGCGCGCTCGCCCACGACGAACTGCTTTACCGCTTCGAGTTCCCCGAGCGGCCCGGCGCGCTGATGCGCTTCCTCGACAGCATGGCGCCGAACTGGAACATCAGCCTGTTCCATTACCGGAACCAAGGCAGCGACGTCGGCCGCGTGCTGGTGGGCCTGCAGGTGCCGAAGAAGGAGATGAAGGCCTTCCGCGAATTCAGGGCAAGCCTGGGCTATCGCTATTGGGACGAGACCGAAAACCCGGCGTACAAGCTGTTTTTGTAATTCGCTGCATCGAACGAGACCGCCCGATGAATCCCTCCACCCAGCGCCCCATCGGCCAATACAAATACTATGACTTCGTCATGGCAGCCTTCGTCACCGTGCTGCTGTGCTCGAACCTGATCGGCGCGGCGAAGGCGGCCGAAGTCACGCTGCCGCTGTTCGGCACGGTGGCGTTCGGTGCCGGCGTGCTGTTCTTCCCGGTGTCCTACATCTTCGGCGACGTCCTCACCGAGGTCTACGGCTACGGCCGCGACCGGCGCGTGATCTGGGCCGGATTCGGCGCACTGATCTTCGCCACCATCATGTCGACCGTCGTGCTGGCGCTGAAACCGGCCGCCGATCCGTTCAACGCGGAATACCAGACCCACCTGCTCGCCGTCTTCGGCAACACGCCGCGCATCGCGCTCGGGTCGATGCTCGCGTTCTGGTCCGGCAGCTTTGTCAACAGCTATGTGATGGCGAAGATGAAGGTCGCCTCAGAGGGCCGTCATCTGTGGATGCGCACCATCGGCTCCACCATCTGCGGCGAATTCGTCGACTCCGCGCTGTTCTACGTGATCGCCTTCTACGGCATCTGGTCCAATCATCAGCTGGTGCAGGTCATCGTCGCCCAGTACGTGCTCAAGACCGGCTGGGAAGTCGTGATGACGCCCGTGACCTACAAGGTCGTCAATTTCCTCAAGCGCAAGGAAAACGAGGACTATTTCGACCGGCACACCGATTTCAATCCGTTCCGGCTGAAGGCCTGAACGGCGAACCCCTATCGCGGCATGTGGTCAAACCGGCCACGCCGCCCGCATCAACGACATGAGCAACCTCCCTGAATTTTCCCCGCTCGGCAAACCCGCCGAGTACGTCGCCGAATACACGCCTTCGCTGCTGTTCCCAATCCCGCGCCTCGCGAAGCGCGACGAGATCGGCATCCAGGGCACCCTGCCCTTCTTCGGCGTCGACATCTGGAACGCCTACGAACTGTCGTGGCTGAACCTGCGCGGCAAGCCGCAGGTCGCCATCGCGACGTTCACGGTACCAGCCGACTCGCCGAACATCATCGAATCGAAGTCCTTCAAGCTTTACCTGAATTCGTTTAACCAGACGCGTGTCGCCAGCCCGGAGGCCATGGTGGAGATGCTGCGCGCCGACCTCTCCGACGGCTTCGGCGCATCGGTGCAGGTGAATCTGACGCTGCCCGACCAGTTCGACAGCGCCCGCATGGGTGAACTCGACGGCCTGCTGCTCGACCGGCTGGACATCGAAGTGAACAGCTATACGCCGGATCCCTCGCTGCTGAAGGCCAAGCACGAGGAAGCCATCGTGGAAGAGAGCTTCGTGTCCCACCTGCTGAAGTCGAATTGCCTCGTCACTGGCCAGCCGGACTGGGGCAGCGTGCAGATCCGCTACGTCGGGCCGCAGATCGAGCAGGAAGGCCTGCTGCAGTACCTGATCGGCTTCCGCAACCACAACGAATTCCACGAGCAGTGCGTCGAACGCATCTTCATGGACATCCTGCGCCAATGCAGTCCGCAGAAGCTGTCCGTGTACGCCCGGTACACGCGGCGCGGCGGCCTCGACATCAATCCTTGGCGGACCAACTTCACGACCGGACAACGTCCTACCAACCTGCGCAGCGCGCGCCAGTAAGACTGCTTCTTGAAGGAAACTTTCAGCTTCACCGGGACTCCAAGCGCTTGGGATCCCGGTGAACGCGCACGCCACTCAATCCTGGGTAGGAATTTCCTGCCGGCCGTCAATGTGTCTGGGAAGCGTCACTCTATAGTTGGCGTTGCAGAACCCGCAAAGAGGCCTATAATTCGTCTCGAATCCGCATTTTGTGCGCCGCAACATAACGCTTTTTGCCACATGACCAACATCGCTAAAATCCTCGCAGCGAACAATGTCGTTCTCGACCTGGAGGTGTCCAGCAAGAAGCGTGCGTTCGAGCAGGCCGGTCTGATCTTCGAAAACAACTGTGGCATTGCCCGTTCGGTGGTGTCCGACAACCTCTTCGCCCGCGAGCGTCTGGGGTCCACCGGGCTCGGTCATGGCGTGGCAGTTCCCCACGGTCGCATCAAGGGCCTCAAATCGCCGCTGGCCGCCTTCGTGCGCCTGAAGGATCCGATTCCCTTCGAATCCCCGGATGGCCAGCCGGTCAAGCTGCTGGTCTTCCTGCTGATTCCCGACCAGGTCACGCAACAGCACCTCGAAATTCTCTCCGAGATCGCGGAAATGTTCTCCGACGAAGCCTTCCGCAATGAGCTCACCGTCGATCCGAACGCTGCATCCGTACATACCCGCCTGATCGACTGGCAGCCCAGCCTGCATGCCTGACGCCTGATTCACCCGCCGCCATGCCCGCCTCGACGCATCTCACCATCCAGCAGCTGTTCGACGATACGCGCGAGGCCCTGCAGTTGGGATGGTTTGCCGGCTTCACCGGCGGCGAGCGCCGCATCTCCGGCGACGCCACGTCCTCCGCGGACCAGGTCGGCCACCTGAACCTGATCCACCCCGGCCGCATCCAGGTGTTCGGGCACCAGGAACTGAATTACTACCAGCGCCTCAAGTCCGGCTCGCGCAGTCACGTGATCGGCGAACTGATCGCGGGCGGCCCGCCGGCGCTGATCATCGCCCAGGGGCTGGAAACGCCGCCGGACATCCTGGCCATCTGCGACGAGCAGAACATCCCGCTGTTCTCCACCCCGCTACCGGCCGCGCAGGTGATCGACTTCCTGCGCGTGTACCTGTCCAAGAAGCTGGCGCAGCGCGTCACCATGCATGGTGTGTTCATGGACGTGCTCGGCGTGGGCGTGCTGATCAC
>SPQI01000298.1 GCA_004570315.1 Oxalobacteraceae bacterium OM1
CGCGCTGGCCCAGCCCTGGATCCCGATCACGATGGACACCATGGCAGGCGATCCGCGGCTGATGCACAAGATCGACATCCTGCATCGCAGCCAGTCCGACGTGCGCGATGCGACCGGTATCGACGGCAAGCTGCTCGACTACATGACGCGCGCCACCGCCGAATTCCGCCTGAACCTCTATGCCGGCCATGTCGCCCAGGCGGATCTCGAGGCAGTGCGCCCGCGCTTCCATGCGCATTACGTGCAATGGCCGCCGCTGTTCGCGGAGGCGCGCGACCTGGCTGAGCGCGGTGCCGACCCGCTCTCGCCGGAGGCGCTCGACCTCGCGGCGCGCTGGATCGCCCTGTTCACCGCGGTGTGGGGCAACGACCCCGCGCTGCACCAGCAGGTCCACAGCGCGCACGCAAGCGACCCGGTGATGTTCAACGGCCTCGGCATGGGCGACGACGGCATACGGATCGTCCGAAGCAGCATCGAATATCTCAAACAACAACGACACCTGGAGAACACATGAGTGCACCACCCGCATCCCCACCCAAGCCGGACCGCGGCGCGCTGTTCCGCAATCCCAATTTCCGCTGGCTCTTCGGCGGCTCGCTGATTTCGCAGCTCGGCGACCAGTTCACCCTGATCGCCCTGCCCTGGCTGGTGCTGCAGATGACCGGCGACACGCTGGTGCTCGGCACGGTGCTCGCCGTGATGAGCGTGCCGCGCGCGCTGCTGATCCTGATCGGCGGCGCGATCGTCGACCGCCATTCGCCCAAGCGGGTGCTGATGCTGAGCAAATATGCCAACACCGTGCTGCTCGGCCTGCTGGCCGCGCTCGTGCTGGCCGGGCGGCTGGAGCTGTGGGCGGTGTATGCGCTGGCGCTGGCCATCGGCGTCGCCACCGCGTTCAGCCTGCCCTCGGCCACGTCCATCCTGCCGACCGTCATGCCGCCTGCGCTGCTGCAGCCGGCGAACGGCCTGATGATGGCGGTGCGCCAGATCAGCATGTTCGCCGGCCCGCTGCTGGCCGGCCTGTTGATCGCGTTGTTCGGCGACGGTGCGGGCGCCGTGCGCGACGCCCGCGGCCTCGGCCTGGCCTTCGGCTTCGATGCGTTCAGCTTCGCGCTCTCGGCCTGGACGCTGGCGAAGGTGCGTCCCCATGCCGCGCCGGCCAAGCAGGCAACCGCGGTACCGCAATCGGTTTGGGCGGCGGTCGGCGCCGGCCTGCGCTACTGCTGGAACGACCGCAGCCTGCGCGTCTGCTTCGCCTACTGGGCGGCGATCGCCTTCTTCATCACCGGGCCGATCCAGGTCGCGATGCCGGTGCTCGCCAACCATGTGGGCAGCAGCGCCTCGGCCTTCGGCGTGCTCGCCGGCGCCTATGGGGCGGGCACGCTGGTCGGCATGGTGTTCTCCGGCATGCGCCCGGGATTCCGCATCGGCAGCTTCGGCCTCACGCTGCTGGTGGTGGACGGCATCATCGGGCTGCTGTTCATGCCGCTGGGCCTGGTGCAGTCGACCTGGCAGGGCGTGGCGCTGCTGGTGCCGATCGGCGTGCTCGGCGGCTTCGTGCAGGTGAATGTGTTCGGCTGGCTGCAGCGCACCGTCGCGCCGGCCATGCTCGGCCGCGCCATGGCGCTGTTCATGTTCATCTTCATGGGCATCGCGCCGATGTCCTCCTCCGTCACCGGCTGGCTGATGCGCAGCATCACGCTGCCGCAGCTGTTCGCCGTCAGCGGCGGCCTGCTGCTAGTGATCGTGTTGCTCACCTTTGCGCTGTCGGGCATGCGCGCTGTCGTGGACAATCCGGTCGCATCGGCGCGCTGAGGCACGGGGCCGTCGAAGCGTTACAACATCCAAGCCGGTTTCGGCGGCCGCGACGCCGGTTTTTGGTGCACTGCGGGTTTCCCGCAAGCAGATTTATGCTCTACTGTCGGCTGGAACTTTTTTCCTTCACGACATGATCGCCCACGATCTTGCGACATCGCCAACGACGGCAGCGAGCGAGGCCCTGTTCCGGGAGCTATTCCAGCGGCACAGTTCGATCATGCTTCTGATCGACCCGGCACGCGGCATCATCGTCGACGGCAACCGGGCGGCCTGCGAGTTCTACGGCTATCCCGAGGAAATCCTGCGCGGGATGCAGCTCAGCCGCATCAATACCCAGGGCGACGCCGACATCCATCACGAAATGCAGAACGCGCTCGCCGAGCGCCGCAACTACTTCGTGTTCTACCACCGCCTCGCCCGCGGCGAAGTGCGGACCGTCGAAGTGCATTCCTCGTCCATCATCGTCGATGGCCGCACGCTGCTGTTCTCCATCGTCTTCGACATCACCCAGCGCAAGCTGGCCGAGCACTCGCTGCGCACGGCTTCGCTGGTGTTCGAGAACAGCTCCGAGGCGATGAGCGTGCTCGATCCGCATGGCTACATGATCACTGTGAACCCGGCGTTCACGGCCGTCACCGGCTATCCGCCGGAGGAAGCCGTCGGCGCGCACAAGTCGCTGCTCCAGTCCGATCGCGAAGACCCCGAGGTCTACCGCACGCTGTGGCAAACGATCGAGGCCACCGGCTCCTGGCAAGGCGAGATCTGGACGCGCCGCAAGAACGGCGAGCGCTTCCTGCGCTGGCTGTCCGTGAGCACCATCTACGACGAAAACGGCGTGGTGAAGAGCCGGGTCGCCCAGTTCTCCGACGTGACGCGCAAGCGCGAGACCGACGAGCTGATCTGGCGCCAGGCGAATTTCGATGCGCTCACCGGCCTGCCCAACCGCGCCATGTTCCACGACCGGCTGGAACAGGCCATCATGAAGGCGGCGCGCCAGGGCGAGCAGCTGGCCTTGCTGTTCCTCGACCTCGACTATTTCAAGGAAGTCAACGACACCCTCGGCCATGCGATGGGCGACCGCCTGCTGCAGCTGGCGGCGCAGCGCCTGCACCATTGCGTGCGCGCGTCCGACACGGTCGCGCGGCTGGGCGGCGACGAGTTCACCGTCATCCTCAACGACGTCGCCGAAGCGCACAGCGTGGAGCGGGTGGTGCAGACCATCCTGCGCACCATGGCCGAGCCCTTCCTGCTCGGCGTGGAGAAGGTTTACGTCTCGGCGAGCATCGGCATCACGCTCTTCCCGGCCGACGGCAATGACGCCGACCTGCTGATCAAGCATGCGGACCAGGCCATGTACGCCGCGAAGGAGCAGGGCCGCAACCGCTTCAGCTATTTCACGCCGTCGATGCAGAACGCCGCGCAGGCACGCAAGCGGCTGGTGAACGACCTGCGCACCGCGCTCGACGAGCACCAGTTCGAGGTGGCGTACCAGCCTATCGTCGACCTGCGCACCGGCGAGATCCGCAAGGCCGAGGCGCTGGTGCGCTGGCGCCATCCGCAGCGCGGCCTCATCAGCCCGGCCGAATTCATTCCGATCGCCGAGCAGACCGGCATGGTGATGGACCTGGGCGACTGGGTGTTCCGCCAGGCCGCGCACCAGGCGGCGAAGTGGCGCGCCGCGCATCATCCGGCGTTCCAGATCAGCGTCAACGTCTCGCCGGTGCAGTTCCGCGACGACGGCATCAACCAGGAAGCCTGGCTCTACTACCTCGAGCGTCTCGGCCTGACCGGGCATGCGGTGGCGGTGGAAATCACCGAAGGCCTGCTGATGGATGCCACGCCCGCGGTCAGCCAGCAGCTCTACAGCTTCCGCGACAGCGGCGTGCAGGTGGCGCTCGACGACTTCGGAACCGGCTATTCCTCGATGGCCTACCTGAAGAAGTTCGACATCGACTACCTGAAGATCGACCGCGCCTTCGTGCAGAACCTCACGCCGGGCAGCGACGACCTCGCGCTGTGCGAGGCCATGATCGTAATGGCGCACAAGCTGGGGATTCTGGTGGTGGCCGAAGGTGTGGAGACGGCCGAGCAGAGGGATTTGCTGGCGGCGAGCGGGTGCGATTTCGCGCAGGGCTACTTCTTCTCGCGGCCGGTGCCGGCGGAGGAGTTTGATCGGTTGTTCGTCAAGGGGTAGGGGCGTGCTTGGCGGGCGGCTCTCTTCGCTTTTCCCTGGATTCCCGGCTGCGCGGGAACGACAGTGTGTTTAGAGCTCGACCCGCTGCACTCTGATTACCTGTCGTTCCCGCGCAGGCGGGAACCCAGGGATGCCTGGTCGGTATCCGCCAAGACCGCGGCATGCAAACAGGCACGCCCACAAGCATTAACTCCCGTCAATCTCCACCCGATTCCGCCCCTTCTCCTTCGCCTGGTACAGCGCATAGTCCGCACGCGCCAGCAGCTCGCTGCTGCCCGCCTGCTCCGCAGGCAGCAGCGCGACGCCGGCAGAGCAGGTGTAGCGGAAGCCCGGCGCGACGTCGTCGAGTGCCGCATTCTGCACTGCCGCCGCGATGCGGCGCAGCGCGTGCGCCGCGTCCTGCGTGCCCGTCTGCGGCATCAGCACGGCGAATTCCTCGCCGCCTATCCTTCCGAACAGATCGCTGCTGCGCAATTCGCGCCGCACCATGCCGGCGAAGTGCCGCAGCACCGTGTCGCCGGCGGCGTGGCCGTAGCGGTCGTTGACATCCTTGAAGCGGTCCAGGTCCAGCAGCGCCAGGCAGAGCGGCGTGCCGTACCGCAGGGCGCGCGCGACTTCGACATCGAGCTGCGACGAAAAATGGCGGCGGTTGAAGGCGCCGGTGAGGTCGTCGGTGATGGCGATGCGTTCCAGTTCGGCATGCGCGTCGGCGAGCGCGCGCTCGGCGTTCTTCTGGCGCGTGATATCGCTGCAGAACATGAGCAGCTCGCCGCTGGCGTGGACCTGCTCGGACAGCAGAATCCAGCGGCCATCCACCAGATCGACTTCGACGTTGCGGACCGCGCTGGCGCGATGACGGGCGCGCATCTGCGCCAGCCAGGCGTCGGGCGAGGGCGGGTCGATGCGGATGCCGCGGCCCGTCTCGGCCATCAGCACCAGCATGTCCTCGTGCGTACGGCCGACCATGGAGCGTCCTGCGAAGCCGAACATGCGTGCGAAGGCGTCGTTGTGGAAGATGAAGCGGTCGTCCGCGTCGAAGACGGCGACGCCGTTCTCGCTGTGGCGGATGAAATGCAGCAGTACCGGGGGCAGCGCTGCGTAAGCCGGCTGGTCCATGGAAGTTTCCCGAGGGAAATATAGTCGAGGATAGACCGGGCCGGCGCCTGCGTCAATCAGGCCAGCCGGCGCAGCGCCTCGGCTGTCGCTGCATCTGCCGGAAAGAAGGACTCCAGCGCGAGTTCGGACAGGGTTACGTCGACCGGCGTGCCGAACACCGTGGTGGTGCTGATGAAGGACAGCAGACCGGCTTCCGTGTGCAGCCGGAACGGGACCACGACGGCGTTGAAATCATGTCCGCCGGCAGGCAGTGCCGGCACGCCGGGCGGTGGCGGCAGTGCTTGCAGTTCGACGAGCAGGTCCGCCAGCACGCCGTCGCCGCTCACCTCGACCTGCCGGCGCAGGCGCTCCAGCAGGTGACCGCGCCATTCGTGATAGTTCGCGATGCGCGGCGCCAGGCCGTCCGGGTGCAGGCTCAGGCGCAGGACATTGCACGGCGGCTGCAGCAGCTGCGGCGCCACGCCTTGCATCAGCGCCGTCACCGTTGCATTGGCCGCGACCAGATGCCAGTGCCGGTCCACCGCCAGCGCCGGATACGGCGCGTGGCCCTGCAGCACTAGGTCCACCGCCTGCCGGGCGGCGGCGAGCGCCGGGTCCTGCAGCGGACGCTCCGGATACAGCGGCGCGTAGCCGGCCGCCACCAGCAAGGCATTGCGCTCGCGCAGCGGCATGTCGAGCCGGTCGGCGAGCCGCAGCACCATTTCGCGGCTCGGCAATGCGCGGCCGGTTTCCATGAAGCTCAGGTGGCGCGTGGAAATCTCGGCCTCGAGCGCGAGGTCGAGCTGGCTCAAGCGGCGCCGCTGGCGCCAGGCGCGCAGCAGGGTGCCGGCAGGTTGGAGGGAGGCGGATGGGTTCATGGCGCCGATCATAGCGGATGCGCGGACGCGGCTTCCATTACCTGCGACGTAATCGACGCTGTGCGGGACGCGGACGAAGATGCAGTCATCGCAGCATCTGCTGCATCTTTCCCAAGGAGCCCGCCATGCTGAACTTCCACTCTCCCCGTTTCCTGCGCAACGTCCTGCTGGTGGATGCCGCCACCTGCGTCGCCAGCGGCCTGCTGATGAGCCTCGGCGCCGCGCCGCTCGCCGCGCTGCTGGAGCTGCCCGAAGTGCCGCTGCGCGAGGCCGGATTGATCCTGCTGCCGTTCGCCGCCTTCGTCGCATTCACGGCGACGCGCGAACGCATTCCGCGCGGGCTGGTGTGGTGCGTGATTGCGGCCAATGCGATGTGGACACTGGACAGCATCGCGCTGCTGCTGTCCGGCTGGGTGTCGCCGAACGGCTTGGGCACGGCTTTCGTGCTGATGCAGGCGATCGCGGTGGCTGCGCTGGCGGAGCTGGAGTTTTTCGGGTTGAAACGGGCTTCGCCGGTTGCAGCGTAATCGGTTTCAGCTCAAGCGTTCCCGGTGCGTCAACGCCGGGAACAGCTTCATCCACGCCGCCACGATCAGCAGCGTCCCGACGGCACCGATCACCACCGACGGCACCGCGCCGAACCAGCCGGCGGTCAGCCCCGATTCGAATTCGCCAAGCTGGTTGGAGGCGCCGATGAAGATCGAATTCACGGCGCTCACGCGTCCGCGCATCTCGTCCGGCGTGTCCAATTGCACCAGCGACTGCCGCACCACCACGCTCACCATGTCGAAGGCGCCGAGCACCGTCAGCGACACCAGCGAGACCAGGAACGAGGTCGAGAGCCCGAACACCAACGTAGCGATGCCGTAGATCGCCACCGACCCGAACATCACCTTGCCCACGCGCCGCTGGATCGGCCGGCGGGCCAGCCACAGCGACATCGTCAGCGCCCCGACCGCCGGCGCCGAGCGCAGCAGGCCCAGGCCCCAGGGGCCGACATGCAGGATGTCGCGCGCGAAGATCGGCAGCAGCGCGGTGGCGCCGCCGAGCAGCACGGCGAACAGGTCGAGCGAGATCGCGCCCAGCACTTCCTTGCGATTCCAGATGAAATGGATG
Source organism: Oxalobacteraceae bacterium OM1 (assembly GCA_004570315.1). GTDB lineage: Bacteria > Pseudomonadota > Gammaproteobacteria > Burkholderiales > Burkholderiaceae_D > Noviherbaspirillum. The sequence goes on from SPQI01000298.1 coordinate 7,102, forward strand.
CCGGCGAACAGGCTCTGCATCGTCACCGGCTCGCGCGGCGCCGGCGCATGTTCGAGCTTGATGCCCGCGACGAAGGCGATCGCCGCCACGAACAGCGCGCCGCACAGCAGATAGACGATCGCCGCGCCGGCCACGTACAGGAAGCCGCCCACGGCCGGGCCGACGATGATGGCGAATTGCGAGCCGGCCGAGTTGACGGCCAGCGCGCGCGGCAGCACCAGCGGCGGCACCAGCAATGGGCCGAGCGCCTGCTGCGTCGGCATCTGGAAGGCGCGCGCCGCGCCGAGGCCGATCGAGGCCAGCAAGAGCATTTCGCGGCTGATCGAGCCGTGCCAGGTGCTGCCGACCAGCACCAGCGTGATCAGCATCTGGCCGGCGAGGCACCAGGCGAGCACGCGGCGGCGGTCGTAGCGGTCGGCGACCTGGCCGACGACCAGCGTCAGCAGCAGCGAGGGCAGGAATTGCGCGAGGCCGACCAGACCGAGGTCGTAGGCGCTGTGGGTGAGGTCATACATCTGCCAGCCGACGACGACCATCATCATCTGGTTCGCCATCGTCGTGGCGATGCGGCTGAAGAAGAAACGGCGGAAGGAAGGGAAATCGGAGAGGGGATGGTTCATCGGGGGCGCAGGTGAAAAGGCGCCCCCGATCATAGCACCGGCTCAAAACGTCTTCAGGAGCGCGCCTTGACCGGTGCGTTTTCCTTGCCTGCCTGCGCTTTCCGGCGCAGCCGGATGTTGAGCATCTCGACCACCACCGAGAAGGCCATCGCACTGTAGATGTAGCCCTTGGGAACGTGCGTGCCGAAGCCTTCGGCGATCAGCACCACCGCCACCACCACGAGGAAGGACAGCGCCAGCATCTTGATGGTCGGATGGTCGGACACGAAGCGGCCGATGGGCCCGGCGAAGAACATCATCATGCCGACCGAGGCGATCACCGCGGCAATCATCACCGGCAGGTCGTCCACCATGCCGACGGCGGTGATGATGGAGTCCAGCGAGAACACCAGGTCGATCGCCATGATCTGCGCGATGGCCGCCGCGAACGTCATGCTCGCCTTGCGCTCGGCCTCCTCATGCGCGCCGTATTCGAAGGTGTCGTGGATCTCGCCCACGCTCTTCCACAGCAGGAACAGGCCGCCGCCGAGCAGTACGAGGTCGCGCCCCGAAAAGCCGTGGCCGAACAACTCGAACATCGGCTTGGTCATGCCGACGATGTAGGCCAGCACCGACAGCAGGCCGATCCGCATGAACATCGCCAGGAACAGGCCGAGCCGGCGCGCGGTTTCCTGCTGCTTGCGCGGCAGCTTGTCGACCAGGATCGAGATGAAGATGATGTTGTCGATGCCGAGCACGAGTTCGAGCGCGGTCAGCGTCGCCAGCGCCATCCAGGCTTGCGGGTCGGTGAGCAGGTCGAGCATGGAAATCCCTGGTGTCGTTGGTCTGGATGTCGGTCCGAAAAACAAAGCGCCCGGCTGGGCCGGGCGCGGAACGAAGCAGTGTCGGTCAGTCGTTGCTGCTGGCGAAGCCCAGCAGGTGCAACAGGCTGGTGAAGAGGTTGAACAGCGACACGTACAGCGACACGGTCGCCATGATGTAGTTCGTCTCTCCACCGCGCACGATGTTGTTCGTCTCGAACAGGATCATGCCCGACATCAGCAGCACGAAGACCGCGGATACCGTCAGCGAGAGCGCCGGGATCTGGAAAAAGATCGCGCCCAGGCCGGCCAGGAAGGCCACCAGGATGCCGACGGTCAGGAAGCCGCCCATGAAGCTCAGGTCGCGCTTCGTCACCAGCGCATAGGCAGACAGACCCAGGAAGATCGCGGCGGTTCCGCCGAGGGCCGTCATGACGATCTGCGTGCCGCCGGGCATATGCAGGTAACGGCTGACGATGGGGCCGAGCGTGTAGCCCATGAAGCCGGTGAGTGCGAAGACCCAGGCCACGCCGGCGGCGCGGTCGCGGTTCTTCGTGACCATGTAGAGCAGGCCGAAATAGCCGACCATCGTGATCAGCACGCCGGGATGCGGCAGGCCGAAAGCGGCGGCCACGCCGGCCGTCAGGGCGCTGAAGCCGAGCGTCGCCGCCAGCAGCATGTAGGTGTTGCGCAGTACGCGATGGGCGCCGGCGTCGATGACGACGCTGGCATTGCGGGCGCGCAGGGTAGTGCGAGTGTCCATGGGCATCCTTTCTTCGAACCACGGTCAAACGGAAAGCGGCGGCACCATGCCGCCGACACCGTTACTGTAAGACGCTTGCGCTGGATGAAAAAGCGAAGATAATGGAACCGTTGCTTCGGAAAATACGAATATGAAATCTGCCGGCATCAATTTTCGCCATCTCTATTACTTCTGGGTCGTGGCCAAGGAGGGCAGCGTGACCCGTGCCGCCGAACGGCTCGACGTGGCCATTCAGACGATCAGCGCCCAGATCGCCTTGCTCGAGCAATCGGTCGGCAAGGCGCTGCTCGCTCCGCAGGGCCGCCGCCTCGTGCTGACCGAGGCTGGCCGCGTTGCGCTCGGGTATGCCGACCAGATTTTCCTGCTCGGCGAGCAGTTGCAGGAAGCGCTCGCGGAAAGCGACGTGCAGTCGATGCGCCTGACCGTCGGCCTCTCCGATTCGCTGCCCAAGCTGATCGCCTCGCGCCTGCTCGACGCGGCGCTGAAGCAGCCGCAGCGCGTCAAGCTGGTCTGCTATGAAGGCGACTTCGAATCGCTGCTCGGCGATCTCTCGGTGCACAAGCTCGACGTGGTGCTCGCCGACCGGCCGGTGCCGTCCGGCACCACGATGCGCGTCTTCAGCCACCTGCTCGGCGAAAGCGAGATCTCGCTGTTCGGCGTGCCTGAATTGGCCAAGCGCTACAAGGCGAAGTTTCCGGCCAGCCTGCACGGCGCGCCGGTGCTGCTGCCGACGCGCA
>SPQI01000051.1 GCA_004570315.1 Oxalobacteraceae bacterium OM1
GTTCCTGGATCTGCGCGAACTTGATCGGCTTTTCGAAGACACGATCGAAGCCCGCCTGGATCGCACGGTGATATTCGTCCGGACCTGACAGACCGGTGACCGCGATCAGCGGGATCTTTTCGCATTCCGGCGTCGCGCGCAGCTCTGCGGCGACCGCGAAACCGTCTTTCTCGCCGGGCAGGCGCAAATCGCAGAACACCAGATCCGGCGGCGAACGCTTGGCGCTTTCGAGGCCGGTCTTGCCGTTGAGGGCGACTTCGGTCGTGCAGCCCATGACCTCCAGCAGGTCGCAGAACAGTTTGGCAAGGTCCTGGTTGTCCTCGATAACGAGAACACGCATGGGCTCGGCGGCGATATCGTTGTTCGCGGACATGGACGTATTGGAATCGTTGCGACTGCAACCTGTAGGCAAGAAAGTCCCAATGATACCGGAAACGCGTCCCTCGACCTTCGCATGCCTCAAGGACTGCCATTCCTTTTGACGCGCGTCACTTCCGGCCGTGGCGCCCATGCGCATCCCGCTGCCGGAACATTCCAGCCCATTTCCTGCCCAACCGGTTTTTCGAAGAGGTCCGCCCATGCGCGAAGCGACCCTGCCCTCCCTCAGCGGCATGCGTTTCTGTTTCGAGTCGCTCGATGCCGCACGGCGCCAGCGCGGCGAGGCGCTCGACCGCATGGGTTTCGGCCCGGCGGCGAGCCCGAGCACGATCCTGCTCGATACGCCGGCCTTGCGCCTGCATGCCTACGATGCGGAGCCCGCCGGTCTGCCGGCGCTCATCGTGCCGGCACCGATCAAGCGCCATTACATCTGGGACCTCGCTCCCGGTTCGAGCGTCGTGCGCCATGCGGTCAACGAAGGCCTGCGTCCTTTCGTCATCGAGTGGAAGGACCCTGCCGGCGAGGTGAATGCGTTGGGCCTTGACGACTACGGCGCCCGCCTGATCGACGCCTGCATGGACGCGATCGCCGCGCGCACCGGCAAGCCGGCGGCCTTCCTGTTTGCGCATTCGCTCGGCGGCGTATTCGCCACCACCTATGCCGCATGGCGGCCGACGCGCACGGCTGGTCTCGTCCTGATCGAAACGCCCCTGCACTTCGGCGCGGATACCGGTGCCTTCCGCTCGCTCCTGGCCATGACGCCGCCGGCGCAGCAGATCACACGTTCCTTTTCCAGCGTGCCGGGTTCGCTGCTCAGCATGGCGAGCATGGCCGCATCGCCGACCACCTTCGCGCTGGAGCGCTACGCCGACTTGATGGCGAGCCTGCCGTCGCGCGAGCGCTTGCAGCGCCATCTCCAGGTCGAGCGCTGGACGCTCGACGAAGCGCCGATGGCCCGGCGATTGTTCGAAGAAGTGATCGACAAGCTTTACCGCGGCGACGAACTATATTGCGGCCGGCTCACCGTCGCGGACACTACGGCGGGACCCGACAAGATCCTGTGCCCCATGCTTTCCGTGGTCGATCCGCACAGCCGCGTGATTCCTCCCGCGTCCATCCTGGCTTTCCAGGAGGCGGCCGCCAGCCCGCGCAAACAAGTGCTCGAGGTGACGAACGATCAGGGCGTGGGCCTGGCGCATGTCGGCGCGCTCATCGGCAGCAATGCGCATCGGCGCCTCTGGCCGCAGATCTTTGCGTGGGTTCGGGAAACGGGAATGCCGGCCGCAGCCTGAGCGCGTCAGGCCTGGCCGGCGGCGGGATGATGGAACGAAGACTTACTTGCCGCTCTGGGTCGCGGTACCGCTGTCGGAAGGACCCGAAGCGCCGGACGAGTTGCTGCCGGCGGCGCCGCGATGGTGCTTGCGGGCCTTGCGGTGATGCTTGGCCGCGCGGCCGGTATCGGCATCGGCGTCGCTCGTTGCGCCGGATGCGCTCGACGTGGCGCCGCTGCTGCCCGACTGCTGGCGCGACTGCAGTTCGGCGGCATGCTGCTCGACGGCGCGGACCTTGTCAGGATCGGTGCTCTCGCGGATACCGCCCGTATCCTGGGCAAACGCGGCCGATGCCAGGCCGAGCAGGGAAACCAGTGCTGCTGCGAATGTTTTCTTCATATAGCCTCCATGTCGAATCGGGGAAATCGGCGCGCCCGGCGGGCAACACGGCGGGCAATACCCTGCCGCAGGACAGCGCCGTCCTACTTCGCTAGGACTGCCGAACGGCTTTTCAGTTTCGCCAAGATTGCAGTATCGACTTGAGCGAGGGCAATGCAGGCTCAAAAACCGATGCGGCGCTTCACCGGGTCGGGCTTGAGGCGGATATCCTCGGGCGTGAGTGCGCTGCGTGCGGCCGCCACTGCGAAACCAAGTCCATCGAGCAGCGACTTGCGCATTTCACGCGGCGACACTTCGGTCATCTTGTCGAGTACGTTCGCCGGCAGATCGGCATCCATCTCCTTGAGCTTGAGCTCTTTCAGCAGACCGGCGTAAATGCGCTGCGCGATGCCGGCGGCCTGGTCCGGCGTCGGCGACGGCACCTCGTACACCGCCATGCGGCTGAGCAGCGCTGGCGGAATGCCTTCGAGGTTGTTGGCAGTCAGGACCCAGAACACCTGGCTCGCATCGAGATCGATGTCGATGAATTCATCGTGGAAGGCGCGCGACGTCTCCGGCTCGAGCAATTGATACAGCGCGGCCAGCGGATCGGATTGCGTCGAGCCGGTTGCCTTCTCCACTTCGTCGAGCAGCACGACCGGATTGGCGAAGCGCCCGCGTACGAGACGCTCAGCCACCTTGCCGCATTTCGCGCCCTTCCAGCTTGACGAGCTGCCGGTGATGACGAAGCCGGCGGAGAGCGCGTTCATGCTGATGAATTCGAACTCGGTGCCCAATACGGCGGCAAGCCGCTTGCCGAAGTGCGTCTTGCCGACGCCCGGGTCACCGAGCAGCAGCACAGGCATGACGTTGACGCTTGCACCGCCGGCTAGCGCGAGTCCCAGGTAGCGGCTGAGATCGTCGAGCACCTCACCGAAGTTGGGACAGTCCTCGTACAGCGGCTCGAGCGCATCCGTGGACGACGGCGTGGTGAGAAAACGCTCGCCGCCAAGCGCCAGCATGTTCTCGTAGAACGCCTCGAGTTCGGCGGACTTCAATGCGCGCGCCCTCTCTTGCGCGCTTTCGACATCCTTCGTGTTGTACACGGAATGGGAACGGGCGAGCGTAATCGTCATCTTCGATACTCCTGAACTTCAGCTGCTGGCAGCAGGCGGTCCCGACTGCCAATAGCCCGGCCAGCCTGCTTCGTGAATGGTGCAAGAGCTGTTCCACCCATTAAAGATTTCTACGCACCAAACCTGAAGTCCATTCCAGCCAAATCGCAGCGCGCTGTCAATGCGCAGATCCCGCATTGATGTTCCGGGCATACACATGTCCCATGTGTAAATTTTTCCGCCTGTGCATGGAAGGCGAGCGAGAACGCCTTGCGGCAGTCGCCGCGCACGGCATGCCGCGCCGCGCGAACATGCCTGCACTACTCGCTCCGGATGGCCAGCGCGGCCCCGACACGAAGCAAGCGAACGTGCGGGACTCCATCATTGCACTATGGTCTTTGCTTGCATGACTCTTGCTATTCCCCCTGTGTCGCTCCTCGGTTTGCGTCTCGAGCACGCGGTGTGACGAGACCGGTTTCATTGATCGTGCTCATCATTCGCGATTTTTGATGCGCCCTATACTTAAATCGGGGTCGGCAGAAACGTAATCGGCGTTCGGGTGTCCATCCGAATGAATCTGGCTGTACACAACCTGACGGGGAGCACTTGCGATGACGACGCAAAACGATCTCAACCATACTGAACGGCAAGAGGACTTCATCAAGAGCCTCGTGGCGTTCACACAGGACCATCGAGCCTCATACTGGTCCGGCTCGCTCTCCCAATTCCTCGAACGCATCGTCGCCGCCGACCCGCGTGGCGCGGCACGCACCTCTCACCAATATATGTGGGACATGATCCGCTGGATGGGCGGCGAGGACGAGAAAGGCAAATTCCGCTGCAAGCTCTTCGACGAAGAGCTCTTCGGCGTGGACGAATCCATCGAACGTGTCGTGGACTATTTCAAGGCGGCCGCCGCCGGCTCCGAAGTCGGACGTCGCCTCTTGCTGCTGCTCGGTCCGCCGTCCGGCGGCAAATCGACGCTCGTGATCCTGCTCAAACGGGGACTCGAGGAATACAGCATGACCGAGGAAGGCGCGATCTACGGCATCGAAGGTTGCCCGGTGCACGAATCGCCGCTGCATCTGGTGCCGCACTCGCTGCGCCCGCGCTTCCGCGAAACATACGGTGTAGAAATTACCGGCGAGGTCTGCCCGCATTGCCGCGTGCGCCTCGAGAATGATTACAAGGGCGATTTCCTGCGCATGCCGGTGGAGCGCATCTTCATCTCCGAAGCCGGACGCACCGGGATCGGCACCTATGCGCCGCACGACCCGACGACGGCCGACTTGGCTGACCTGGTCGGTTCGGTGGACTTGTCGAAGGTGGCGGAATTCGGAGACGAGGGCGATCCGCGCGCATGGTCGTGGTCCGGGGCCGTCTATGCGGCCAGCCGCGGCATGCTGGAAATGATCGAGATCCTGAAGGTCAAGCGCGAATTCCTCTACCTGCTCCTGACCCTCACGCAGGAAAAGAACGTGAAGGTGTCGCGCTTCCCGCTGATCTATCTCGACGAAACGATTCTCGCTCACACCAACCTCGCGGAATTCCGCAAGTTCCTGCAAGAGAGCGAGAACGAGGCGCTGCTCGACCGCATGGTGATCATCCAGGTGCCGTACACCTTGAATTACAAGGACGAGGCCCGGATCTACAAGAAGTTGATTTCCTCGGCCGCGCCGGCCTTCCGGCAAGTGCACCTGGACCCGCACGCGCTGCATGCGGCCGCCGTGTTTGCGATCCTGACCCGCCTGCACGAAGGCGAGGACAAGGAGATGGAACTCAGCAAGAAAGTGCGGCTCTACGCGCATGAAGAAGTCGATGGCTATTCGCAGGTCGAAGCCGAGCGCATGAAGCAGCGCATGCCCGACGAAGGCCTGGCGGGCATCTCGCCGCGCTTCGTCATCAACGCACTGTCGAACGCCATCATCCAATCCAACGTGAAGAGCCTGACCACGATGGATGTGTTGCTCGCACTGAAGGACGCCATTGAAAACGATGCGCGCATCGACCCCAAGCGCAAGCGCAAGTGGATCGATTACCTCGTGCTTGCGCGCAAGGATTTCTACAACCGTTGGGTCAAGGAAGACGTGCACAAGGCCCTGTTCGTTTCCTTCGAACAGGAGGCGCAGGACCTGCTCGACAAATATCTCGACGAGGTCGAAGCCACGCTCGACAACCGGCAGATCAAGGACCCGATCACCAACGAGGAACGCAAGCCCGACGAACGCTTCCTGCGTGCGGTGGAGGAAAAGATCCACATTTCCGACTCCGGCAAGCAGTCGTTCCGCCAGGAGGTGGTCCGCAAGGCGATGGGCGCGTTCAAGCGCGGCGAGAAATTCACGCTCGACAGCCACGCCCAGCTGCACAACGCAGTCCAGCAATACCTGTTCGAGCAACGCCGCGAAGTGCTGCGCCTGGTGAGTTCCAGCGCGCGGCCGGACGAGGAAGTGCGCCAGAAGATCTCGGTCGTCGAGAAACGGCTGGTGGACGAGTACGGCTACGACGGCCACAGTGCCCGCGAGGCGCTCAACTATGTGACCACGCTGATGGCCCAGGAGTAAGACGCCTCAACCGGACCGTGTCACATAAAGGTAAAGCATGACAGACCACATCACGATTGCTGCGACGACGCCCTGGTATGACTTGTTCTCCCGGGGCTCGCGCGACTGGTTGCGCCACAACCAGAAGGTGCGCGAAGCGGTACAGCAGAATCTGCCTAACCTGGTGGCCGGGCCGGATGTCATCACCGGCTCGCAGGACCGCACCGTGCAGGTGCCGGTCAAGCTCCTGGAGCATGCCCGCTTCCGGCTGTCGGACGCCCACGAGACTTCCAGCGCGGGGCAAGGCCAGGGCAAGCCGGGCGACGTGCTGCGCCAGGCGCAGCCGCAACCGGGCGACGACAGCGGCGAAGGCGGCAACAACGACGGCGAAGTGAAGCTGATGCTGGAGTTCAAGGTCGACGACATCATCGACTGGCTGTGGGAAGAACTCCAGCTGCCGGACCTCGAACCGAAACGCAACACCAGCGTGGAGGACGAGGAATACGTGCGGGAAGGCTGGGACAAGCACGGCGCCCGCGCCCGGCTCGACCGGCGGCGGACAGTGAAGGAAGCGGTCAAGCGGCGGGCGACGCAGGAAAACCCGGTGCCCTTCACCAACGAGGACTTGCGCTTCAAGCAACTGGTGCAACGGCGCAAGCCGGCGACGAACGCGGTGGTCATCTTCGCGCTCGACGTCTCCGCCAGCATGACCGACGCCGAGCGCAAGCTCGCGAAGAGTTTCTTCTTCTTCGTCCTGCAGGGCATCCGGCGACGCTACGGCAAGGTGGAGACGCGCTTCATCGCCCACACCACCCAGGCGTGGGAGTTCTCGGAGCACGAGTTCTTCAACGTCAGCGGCACGGGCGGCACGGGCGCATCGACCGCCTTCAAGCTCGCGCTGGAGATGGTGGAGGCGGAGTACGACCCGGCGCAGTACAACGGCTATCTGTTCTACGCGTCCGACGGCGAGAACTTCACCGAAGACCGCCCTGCCGCGCTCGATTACCTCGGCAGGCTGGGCCAGCTCATGAACTTCATCGGTTATGTCGAAACGGTGCCGGGGTCGCCGCGCACCAGCGAGACCGAAATGAAGATGCTGTGCGGCGAGCTGGAACGCGGCGGCTCCCCTATCGGCAGCAGCATCCTGAGCCGGCACGAGGACGTCTGGAAGGCGATCCGCAAGTTCTTCGTGCAGCAGCAGGAAGCGTAAAACCGTCCGCCGCAGCGAGCCGCAAACGCGGGGCCGCGCGCCCCGCTCCACCGCACCCGAAAGGCAAGCCATGTGCACCACCACGAACTCTCCGGAAGCGATCGAGCACCTCCAGCAGTATGCGGCGCAGATCGAGGCGCTCGCCAAGCAGCTCGGCCTCGACTACTACACGGTCGACTTCGAGGTCGTCCCGAACAACTTCATGATGGAAATCGCCGTCTACGGCCTGCCGGTGCGCATGCACCATTGGTCGTTCGGCGTGCGCTACATCCACCAGCTCATCCGCCAGGGCATGGGCCATTCGCGGATCTTCGAGGTGATGTTCCCCGGCGATCCGTGCCGCGCCTACCTCGTCAACGGCAACACGCTGCCGGAAAACACACTGGTGACGGCGCACGTGCTCGGCCATGCGGATTTCTCGAAGAACAACCACCTGTTCGCCCGCTTCATGGAAATGGCCGGCGGCCACATCCTCGAACAGGCGGCGGCGCGCGCGCATCGTATCGAGACGGCCATCCAGGAATATGGCCAGGAGCGCGTGGAAGCGGTGCTCGATGCGGCGCTCGCGCTGGAGCCGCACATCGACATCAACCGCGAGCTGCACCGGCCGCTGTACTCGGCGCCGCCAATCACGCCGACGAAAAAGGAACCGGAGCTGCCGCCCGAACTGGCAGCCTTCCACCAGCGCTATCACAGCCTGCCGGGCGAGCGCAGCTTGCACGATGTGCCGAGCGGACCGCGCCGGCCGTCGGTCCCGCCCCAGCCGGAATATGACCTGCTCTGGTTCATCGCCCACTACGGCCCGGAAATGGAAGATTGGGAACGCGACATCTTCCTCGCCGTGCGCGAAGAGTCGTACTACTTCTATCCGGTGTTCGCCTGCCAGATCATGAACGAAGGCTGGGCCTCGTACTGGCATGCGCGCCTGCTGCGCGAGGCGGATTTCCTGCCGCACGATCTTTACCTTTCCGCCATCAAGGCGCACTCCGACGTGGTGCGGCCGTATGCGGCGGAACGGCAGCTGGCGCTGGCGGTGAATCCTTACCACCTCGGCTTCTCGATGTGGGAAGACATCATCGAGAAGCACGGGCTGGAGAAGGCGCGGCAGATCATGCGCGAGGAAGACGACTTCGGCTTCGTGCGCAATTACCTCACCAAGGAGCTGATCGAGAAGCTCGAGCTGTTCGTGTACGAGGCGCGCGACGACGGCGACATCCGCATCAGCGAGAACGACATTCATGCCGTGCATGAAGCCATCCTCTCGCCGAAATTCAACTACGGCGCACCGCGCATCGCCGCCAACCACCTGCACGTCGATGGCAGCCTGCAGCTGGTGCACGACCATCAGAGCGACGGTCGCGGCCTCGATCTGTCGCGTGCGGAACGCGTGCTGGAATACATCGGCCGCGTCTGGCGCCGGCCGGTCACACTGCACACGGTCGGCGAGCGCGGCGAAGCCCGCGTGGTGACGAGCAAGCGCCTCTAGCTCAGGCCTTGCTGAAGTGCTCGCGGCGTGTCAGGAACAGCGCCGCGAGCGTCAACACGGCCGACGCTGACAAGTATCCTCCCACCGAACCGAGGCCATGGTGCCCGGCCAGCCAAGTTGCGGCATACGGTGCGAGTGAGGCGCCGAGAATGCCGCCGAGGTTGAATGCCAGCGAAGAGCCGGTATAGCGCACGGCCGGCGGAAACAGTTCCGACAGCAGCGTGCCGAGCGGGCCGTAGGTCAGGCCCATGAGCGCAAGTCCGAGCGACATGAACAGCAGCACGCCCGGCAGGCTCCCGGCCACGAACATCGGTGCGAACAGCAGCCCGAACAAGGCGATCGCCCCGGTGATGTAGAGCATGGCGCGCCGGTGACCGTAGCGGTCGGCCGCGATCGCCGCGAGCGGAATCGTCAATCCGAAGAACAGCACCGCAACCAGCTGCAGCAGCAGGAATTCGCGCCGCGAGTAGCCGAGCGCGGTGGTGCCCCAGCTCAGCGCGAAGACGGTCATCAGGTAGAACAGCACGAAGGTGGCGAGCGAGATCAGCGTACCGAGCACCAGCGTGCCGCCATGCGCCTGTAGCACGGTGACGACCGGCACTTTCACGCGTTCATGCTTTTCGAGCACCTTCTGGAACACCGGCGTCTCCGTGATGTTCAAGCGCACGTACAGGCCGATGAGCACCAGCAAGGCGCTGGCAAGGAAAGGAATGCGCCAGCCGAAGCTGAAGAACTGCGCTTCGCTCAGCACTTCGCTCAACAGCAGGAAGGTGCCTCCGGACAGGAAGAACCCGATCGGCGCGCCAAGCTGCGGGAACATGCCGTACCACGCCCGCTTGCCCGGCGGCGCGTTCTCGGTCGCGAGCAGCACCGCCCCGCCCCACTCGCCGCCCAAACCCAGTCCCTGGCCGAAGCGGCACAGCGCCAGCAGGAACGGCGCCCAGGTGCCGATCGTGGCATAGGTCGGCAACAGGCCGATGACGACCGTCGACAAGCCCATGGTCAGCAGTGCCGCCACCAGGGTCGCCTTGCGGCCGATGCGGTCACCGTAGTGGCCGAAGATGGCGGAGCCGACCGGCCGCGCGAAGAACGCGATGGCGAAAGTGGCCAGCGACTGCAGGATGGCCGCGGTGGGATCGGAGGCCGCGAAGAACAGCTTTGGAAAGACGAGCGCCGCGGCAGTGGCGTAGATGTAGAAGTCGAAGAATTCGATGGTGGTGCCGATGAGGCTGGCAAAGAGCACGGTGCGCGGTGCGTTCTTCGCGACGTGGGGCTGAGACATGGCGTGAGTCCTCGTGTGAAGCTAGTGTGAATTGCTGGGGGCCGCGGCAGAGTTCTGCGAGGTCTTCGTGGCCTCTTGTTCCCATCCGCCGCCGAGCGCCAGAAATACGGCGATCTGGTCGGTCGCAAGCTGGGCATCCGAGAGCGCCAGGGCACTTTCCGCGGTGGCGGTCGTGCGCTCGGCGTCGAGCGCGGTGAGGAAATCGGTGCGTCCGTAGCGGTACAGTTCACGAGCCTGGCGCGAGGCGAGCGCGCTCTGGTCGCGGGCAAGCTTCAGCGCGGCGTTACGGTCGAGATCGCGGGCATACAC
>SPQI01000224.1 GCA_004570315.1 Oxalobacteraceae bacterium OM1
CCGCGCGACGGCGCTGGCCGGCGCGGCGTAGCCGTTGTGCTGCATGACGATGACGAACTCGTCGCCGCCCAGCCGGCCCACCAGGTCCTGGCCGCGCACGCAGGACATGAGCCGGCGCGCCACGTCCTGCAGCACGCGGTCGCCGACCTCATGGCCGTAGAGATCGTTGATCGGCTTGAAACGGTCGAGGTCGATGAACAGCAGGGCGCCCTGGCCGCGCGTGCGGCGCGCCGCCGAGATCATGTGGCCGGCGTATTCGAACACCAGCGCACGGTTCGGCAGGCCGGTGAGAGGATCGTGCTGCGCCGCCTCCAGCACCCGCTGCGCCGCCTCCTTGCGCTCGGTGATGTCGAGCTGCGTGCCGGTCATGTGATCACCCTGCGGACCGGCGATGCGCACCGCATGCGCCATCATCCAGCGATAGCTGCCGTCGCGGTGCTGCACGCGGTACTCGATATCGAAATCGGTCGAGGGATTGGCGAGGTAGCGGTCGATGCGGTCGAACACTGCGGCCCGGTCCTCGGAATGCAGGCGCGACGTCCATTCGCGCACCGTGGCGGTCCATTCGCCCGGCACGTAGCCGAGCTGCCGCATGAACTCGGGCGAGTAGTAGCACGCCTCGCTGCCGAGATCCCACTCCCAGAAGCCGAGCTGCGCGATGGACACGGCCAGCTTGAGGCGCCGTTCGCTCTCTTCCCGCCGGCGTTCGTTGGCCCGGCGTCCGGTGATGTCCTCGACCACCGTCATGCAATACGCGAGCCGGTCGTCGGTGTAGACCGGCGAGCCGGTAATGCGCACCCACATCGCGCTGCCGTCCTTGCGCATGTAGCGCTTCTCCACGTTGACGGTCACGCGTGCGCCGCTCAGCGCCGCCTGGAATTCGCGCATGCCCAGGCCGCGGTCCTCGGGATGCGTGAGTTCCGGAAAGCGCATGTGCCGCAGCTCCTCCTCGCTGTAGCCGGTCATCTCCTGGAACTTGCCGTTGGTGCGCAGGAAACTGCCATCGGGACCGATGTGCGCAATGCCGATACCGGCCTGCTCGAAGGTCGTGCGCAGGGCTTCCTTGCTTTCGCGCAGCTCGGCTTCCTCGCGCTTGAGCTCGTCGATGTCGGTGCAGACGCCGAACCAGCAGGGCGGTCCGTTGCCGAAGGTGCGCGGCGCGCCGCGCGAGGCGAACCACCGGTAGACGCCGTCGTGGCGCCGCAGGCGGTACTCCATGATGCTTTCCCTGCGGGCGTGGAAAGCCTGCTTCCAGATGCTGCGGACCTCGGGCAGATCGTCGGGATGGATGGCGTCGAGCCAGTTGTCGCCGAGGGTCGCCTCGAGCGACAGGCCGGTGTAGCTGAGCCACTGGGGGCTGACGAAATGCACGCCGTCGCCGCCGGACACCCAGATCATGCCGGGCAGATCGGCAATCAAGCGGCGCAAGAGCTCCTCGCTTTCGTCAGCGTCGGCCAGGCGGGTGAGGGCCTGGCCGCTGCAAGCAGGATCTTGCGGCATGGTGCTTGCCTCTGTGGAATTGAGAGAGTTGCAATCTTTTTGACCGGACCCGGAACTCAAGGTTCTGCGCGGACTCGCGGAGCACGCTTTGAGCTGCCTCAACGGGCCGGGCGGCATGCAGCGTCGATGACGGGCAAAGGCCTAACCTGAGAGCGGACGGGATTCTGGAGGACCGACATGCCGATCAGTGAATGCTGCAATCTCGACGTGGTGCGCTGCGATGCCGATACGCCGGTGCAAGACGTGGCCGCCTTGATGCGCCGGCATCACGTGGGCGCGGTGGTAGTCGTGGAGGAACAGCCGCGCGGCTGCATGCCGGTCGGCATCGTGACCGACCGCGACATCGTCATCGAATCGCTCGCGCTCGGCGCCGACGCCACGGTCTTTACCGCCGGCGACATGATGACTTCTCCGGTCGCCACGGTGAACGAGCGCGAGGGCATCGTGGAAACCCTGCAGCACATGCGCGAGCACAAGGTGCGCCGCATGCCGGTGGTGCGCGCCGACGGCACGCTCTACGGCCTCGTCAGCGCGGATGACATCGTGAGCATGCTGTCGATGGAGCTGTCGCTGCTGACGGGCACGATCGTGGAGCAGCCGCACACGGAGCAGCAGCGGAGGCGGGCCTTGTAGAAGGGAAAGCTCAAGCGTCCGGCTGCGCAAGGGCTTGCGCGGCGGACAGGATGCCGGGCGCCGCCGCAATGGCCGGCCGGATCGACATGTCGAAGCCGGCGCGGGCGACGTGGATGGCGAGCAGTTGCTTGTGCAGGCCGGTGCCTGCGAGTCCATCTGCAATCGCCTCGTGCATGGCACGGTCTAGCACCGGCTCCGGCTGCCAGATGCTTTCGGGTTCAGGCCGCAAGGCGCAACGGCGCGCCTCCTCATAGACGAATGCGAAGGCCTGCTGCAAGTGATTGCCGGCTCGGATCGCATCGACGGCGTCCTGCACATTCAAGAACGGCATGAGGCCGTAATCCGGTCCGAGGTCGACAATACTTCTGATCGCGTTGACGCGCTTCGCATAGGCAGCGTCCG
This sequence comes from Oxalobacteraceae bacterium OM1, assembly GCA_004570315.1. Classification (GTDB taxonomy): domain Bacteria; phylum Pseudomonadota; class Gammaproteobacteria; order Burkholderiales; family Burkholderiaceae_D; genus Noviherbaspirillum. Next base: position 2,536 of record SPQI01000224.1, read on the forward strand.
CGCGCAAGACGGCCGGACCTTCGGCCCACGCATCGATGATGACGTCATCGATTGCGGTACGCCCGCCGGCATGCCGCACCTCCGCCCAGGCGTGGGACTCGATGGCATGCTGCACGAGATGCACGCTTTCGTCCGGTCGCATGCGCGGCACATGCATGAACGCCGCGACGCGGCCAGACTCTTCGCAATTGCCGGCGCCGGCATGGATGGCCAGCGCCACTTCTTCCTCGAAGAGCACCTCCGGGTCTGCGCCGACGGTACGCGCCGCGTGCACGCGATGGAAGGCATCGAACGATGACCGCGCGAGGTCGGTCGCGACATTGCCGCGCCCACGCCACAGGAGCGACTGGGTCTGCCTGCGCGTGCGGTCAGCCAGGCGAAGACGCGTCAGCGTGGCGCCTTGCGGTACGCCGCCGCGCAGCGCGCGTCCGAACAAGTATCCGGCCAGCGGCGCCTCGCCTGCACCCATGCGGTTCGCGTAGCGGCCGGCATGCATGGCGCGCAGCTCTGCGGTGCGTTCGCGTGCCTGCCGTTCCACGAAGCCGTGCCACTGCGCCGGCAGCCGCGCCGCACGGTCGGCAGGGAAAGCGGATGGCAGCACGGGACTGTTGACCGCATGGGCGATGGACGCATGCACGGCAGAGGCAGATGGCGACTGACTGCCGGTTCGGAATGAAGAAGGGTCGGAGCAAGCGGAAAGCGGATTCATGGACGCAGGGGAGCCGCGCGGGACGCGAACAAAGGGAAGGACGGGTTGAGCGGAACCGTACGGATGACGGCCCGGCGCTTGAGTGTGATAGCGCCGGCGAGAGTTCCGAACCTGCGCGCAGATGCGAGGATCAGCGGGCCGGATTCAGCTGGCCAAATTCAGCGCGCAAAATTCAGCGGGCGAATTTCAGCGGATCGGCAGCCTGGTGGTGTTCTTCACTTCCTCCATCACCGCATAGGTGTGCGTCTCGCGCACGCCCTTCAGCTGCAGCAGCGACTTGCCGAGGAATTCGCGGTAGGCGTTCATGTCCTTCACGCGCGCCTTCACCAGGTAATCGAAGCCGCCGGCGACCATGTGGCACTCCTGCACTTCGGGAATCACCTGCACGCTGCGCTTGAAGGCTTCGAAAACTTCGGGGGTTGTGCGGTCGAGGACCACTTCGATGAAGACCAGCAGCGACACGTCGAGCAGCTGGGCATTGAGCTGCGCAGTGTAGCCAAGGATATAGCCCGCCTCCTGCAGCTTGCGCACGCGCTCGAGGCAGGCCGCCGGCGACAGGTTCACGCGCGAGGCGAGCTCGACGTTCGAGATGCGGCCGTCGTTCTGCAGCTCGGAGAGAATCTTCTTGCTGATCTTGTCCAGGGTGTCCATAACAACCTGCTCGGTAAGCCGGCCGTTGTGTGGCGGGCGCAGTGTGGAGAGAGAATTTTCTTCGGTCGCATTGTCCCACAAAATAGATTATTCAGACAGCAGCCTTCATTTCCAGAATTAATCCTTGGCGATCATCACTACAATCGAACGATCCAACTTTTCGTGACGTTCGACATGCTCACCGCCACCCGCAACACCGCCTCCCAGCCCGCGCCCACCGGCGCCGAAGCACCGTTCTCCGCCTTCCATCGGGAAATCGATCACCAGCAGACGCCCCTGCGCGCCGCCATCACCGCCGTGTATCGCCGCGACGAACGCGAGGCCGTGCAATGGCTGCTCGCCCAGGCGCCGCAGAACGACGCCACCCGCAAGCAGGCCCAGTCGCTGGCCCGCGACCTGGTGCAGGCCGTGCGCACGCGCCGCACCCGCGCCTCGGGCGTCGATGCCCTGATGCACGAGTTCTCGCTGTCGTCCGAAGAAGGCGTGGCGCTGATGTGCCTGGCCGAAGCGCTGCTGCGCATTCCCGACTCGGCCACTGCCGATCGCCTGATCGCCGACAAGATCAGCAGGGGCGACTGGAAGCGCCATCTCGGCGAATCGCCGTCGCTGTTCGTGAACGCCGCGACCTGGGGCCTCTTGATCACCGGCAAGCTGGTCTCCACCAGCAGCGAGCAGGGCCTGGGCGCCGCACTCACCAAACTGATCGCACGCGGCGGCGAACCGCTGATCCGCAAGGGCGTGGATCTCGCGATGCGCATGCTGGGCAACCAGTTCGTCACCGGCCAGACCATCGCCGAAGCGCTCGACCACAGCCGCGACAACGAGAAACGCGGCTATCGGTATTCCTACGACATGCTGGGCGAAGCGGCACTCACCGCGGAAGACGCCGACAAGTACTACGCTGCCTACGAGCAGGCGATCCATGCGATCGGCAAGGCGTCCAACGGCCGCGGCATCAAGGACGGTCCCGGCATCTCCGTCAAGCTGTCGGCACTGCATCCGCGTTACTCGCGCGCGCAGCGCACACGCACGCTCAACGAGCTGCAGCCGCGCCTGAAGCAGTTGCTGCTGCTGGCCAAGCGCTACAACATCGGCTTGAACATCGACGCCGAGGAAGCCGACCGCCTCGAACTCTCGCTCGACCTGATGGAGGCGCTCGCCTTCGACAAGGACCTCGACGGCTTCGACGGCATCGGCTTCGTGGTGCAGGGCTATCAGAAGCGCTGCCCCTTCGTGATCGACTACCTCGCCGACCTGGCGCGCCGCAGCGGCCGCAAGTTCATGGTGCGCCTGGTGAAAGGCGCCTACTGGGATGCCGAGATCAAGCGCGCGCAAGTCGAAGGCATGCCCGGCTTCCCGGTCTACACGCGCAAGGTCTACACCGACGTCTCGTATCTTACCTGCGCCCGCAAACTGCTCGGCATGACCGACGTGATCTATCCGCAATTCGCCACGCACAACGCGCTGTCGCTGGCGATGATCTACACCTGGGCCAAGAGCATGGGCGTGGACGACTACGAGTTCCAGTGCCTGCACGGCATGGGCGAAACGCTGTACGACCAGGTCGTCGGCGCCGACAAGATGGGCAAGGCCTGCCGCATCTACGCACCGGTCGGCTCGCATGAAACCCTGCTCGCCTATCTCGTGCGCCGCCTGCTGGAGAATGGCGCGAACTCCTCCTTCGTGAACCAGATCGTCGACGAGAACGTATCCATCGACACGCTCATCGCCGATCCCTTCACCGTGGCCGCGCAGCACGGCGGCGAGCCGCATCCGGGCATCCTGCATCCGCACAAGCTGTTCGGCGCCGAACGCGCCAACTCGGCCGGCATCGACCTGAGCAATGAGCAGGTGCTGCAGGCCTTGGACGAAGCCTTTCAGGAAGTCAGCGGCACGCAGTGGCAGGCGATTCCGCTGCTGGCATCGGGTGCGCCGCAGACGACCGGTCTGCAGCCGGTGCGCAACCCGTCCAACCATGACGACATCGTCGGCCATGTCGCCGAAGCGAACGAAGCGGATGTCGAGCAAGCCCTCGCGGCAGCCGACGCGTATGCGAGCGACTGGCAGGCTACGCAGGCCGCCGACCGCGCCGCGGCATTGAAGCGCGCCGCCGATCTGTTCGAGCAGCAGATGCCCGAGTTGATGGCGCTGGCCATCCGTGAAGCCGGCAAGTCGCTGCCGAATGCGATTGCCGAAGTGCGCGAGGCGGTGGACTTCCTGCGCTACTACGCCGCGCAAGTCGAAACGGCGCCGAACGCGCTCGCCCTCGGTCCGGTGGTCTGCATCAGCCCGTGGAATTTCCCGCTGGCGATCTTCATCGGCGAAGTGAGCGCCGCGCTCGCCGCCGGCAACGTGGTGCTGGCCAAACCGGCCGAACAGACGCCGCTGATCGCGCATCGCGCGGTGCAGCTGCTGCATGAAGCCGGCATCCCGCATGCCGCATTGCAATTCCTGCCGGGCCGCGGCGAGACCGTGGGTGCGAAGCTGACCAACGACAGCCGCGTGCGCGGCGTGATCTTCACCGGCTCCACCGAAGTCGCGCAGCTGATCAACCGCACGCTCGCGCAGCGCGCCGCGCGCGAAGGCCACGACATCCCGCTGATCGCCGAGACCGGCGGCCAGAACGCGATGATCGTCGACTCCAGCGCCTTGCCGGAGCAAGTCGTGCAGGACGTGCTCGCCTCCGCCTTCGACAGCGCCGGCCAGCGCTGCTCGGCACTGCGCGTGCTCTGCCTGCAGGCCGACATCGCCGACAAGACCATCACCATGCTCAAGGGCGCGATGCGCGAGCTGCGCATCGGCAATCCGGATCGCCTCGCGGTGGACATCGGCCCGGTGATCGACCGCGACGCGCAGCAGAACCTGCTGCGCCACATCGAGCGCATGCAGCCGCGCGCCCGGGACTTCCTGCAAATGCCGCTGCCGGCCGAATGCGAGCGCGGCACCTTCGTGCCGCCGACCGTGATCGAGATTGCCTCGCTGGCCGAACTGCAGCGTGAAGTCTTCGGTCCGGTGCTGCACGTGCTGCGCTTCGAGCGCGAACATCTGCCGCAACTGATCGACGCCATTAACAGCACCGGCTACGGCCTCACGCTCGGCATTCACTCGCGCATCGACGAAACCATCGACTTCATTTGCGCGCGGGCGCATGTGGGCAACATCTACGTCAACCGCAACGTCATCGGCGCGGTGGTCGGCGTGCAGCCCTTCGGCGGCGAAGGCAAGTCGGGCACCGGTCCGAAGGCCGGCGGTCCGCTGTATCTGAAACGCCTGCAGCGCCATGCCGATTTCAGCGGCAGCGCCCACACCATCCATGCGCGCACGCCGGCCGCAACCGGCGGTGTCCGCACGGCATTGAACGGCCTGCTGACCTGGGCCGGCGCGCACGGCCACGAGCGCATCGTGACGCTGGGCGAAGGCTATGCACACGCATCGCCGCTGAACACGGCGGTCGTGCTGCCCGGCCCGACCGGCGAGCGCAACACCCTGGCCTTCGCGCCGCGCGGCACGGTGCTGTGCGCCGCCGGCTCGGTCGGTGCGCTGTTGAACCAATTGGCCGCCACATTTGCCACCGGCAATACCGCAGTGGTAACGGAAGAGATGAACGCGCTGCTGCCGACCAGCCTGCCGAAGGAAGTGCGCGCCGCGGTCCGCGTCGCTTCGCGTGCGGCCCTCGCCGACCAACCGCTGCAGTTCGCCCTGGCCGACGCCAAGCAATGGGCCACGCTGCTCGATGTCCTGGCAGCAAGGGACGGCGCGCTGGTGCCGCTCCTGATGACGGAAGAGACCGATCCCATCGCCTTGTGGCGCCTCGTCGCGGAACGCGCGGTGTGCGTCAACACGACGGCGGCTGGAGGTAACGCAAGCCTGATGACGCTGGGGGCTTGACCGCACGAACTCATGCATATCCGGCAAGGTCTGAACATGCATGACGCGCGCGCAGAAGATCATTCTCGGGTGCGGGATCGCGCTGGTCGCGGTCCCGCTTGCGGCGCTGCTTTTTCTGCTGAACTTCGACTGGAACCGTGCGCGGCCTTGGCTAATCCAGCAGGTCGGCGCGGCGACCGGCCGCCCATTCGACATCCGCGGCCGGGTCGATCTCGCCTGGCATCCCGGCGCCATCCGCGCCGGCGACTGGCATGACTATCTGCCCTGGCCCCGCCTGACCGCGCACCAGGTCGTGCTCGGCAATGCGCCCTGGTCCAAGGAACCGGTCATGGCGCAGGCGGACGAAGTCTCCTTCTCCATCGGCCTGCTGCCGCTCCTCGAAAAGAAAATCCTCATTCCTCAGCTGGCGCTCGAAGCGCCGCAGCTCACCCTGGAACGCCTGCAGGACGGCCGCGCCAACTGGCTGTTCGAACCCAGCCGCGACACCGGTTGGGAGCTCGACCTGCGCGAAGTGGTGCTGAACAAGGGTTGGGTGCACGTGATGGATGGCGTCAAGCATGCCGACGTGCGGCTCGACGTCGTCTCCATTGATCCGAAGACCAACAGCAATTATCAGCTCGGCTGGACGGTGGAAGGCAGCTTCAACGGCCAGAAGATCAGCGGCGACGGCAAGGCCGGCTCGGTAATGGCGCTGCGCCGGCAGCGCGGCCAGTATCCGGTGGAGGCGCATCTCGCTGTCGGCGACACCACGCTCGATGCGCACGGCACGGTGGTCGAGCCGCGCACCAAGGCGACGCTCGACTTGCAGGTGCGGCTGAGCGGCGCCAGCCTCTCGCAGCTGTATCCCCTGATCGGCATCGCGTTTCCGGAGACGCCGGCCTTCGTCACCGAGGGCCGTTTCACCGGCGTGCCGAACCGCCGCGGCGGCGACTGGAGCTACGAAGACTTCAAGGGCCGCGTGGGCAACAGCGATCTGTCGGGCAGCTTGAAGTACACCGCGCGGCAGCCGCGTCCGCTGCTGGAAGGCACGCTGGTGTCGTCCTATCTGGAAACCAGGGACCTCGGTCCGTTGATCGGCCTGCAGCCGCCGCCGGAAGACAAGCCGGCCGAGACGGGCAAAAAGAAGAAGGGCGCCAAGCCCAAGGACGAACGTCTGTTCCCGACTGCCGTATTCCGCGCCGACCGCTGGCGCAGCACGGAAGTCGACATCCAGTTTTCTGCGAAGAAGATCGTGCGCGGCCGGCAGCTGCCGATCGACCATGCGCTGGCCCGCATCCGCATGCAGGACGGTGTGTTCTCGCTCGCGCCGCTGAAGTTCAACATCGCCGGCGGCAACGTGGTGTCCAACATTCGCCTCGATGGCAGCAAACGGCCGGTGAAGGGTGATGTGAAGCTCTCCGCGCGCGGCGTGAAGCTGCAGCAGGTCTTTCCCAATGCCCGCCATGACCAGCCGACGCTCGGCACCGTCAACGGCGACGTCACCCTGGCCGGCACCGGCGATTCGGTGGCCGAACTGATGGCCTCGGCCAACGGCGACGTCCGCGCCGTGGTCAGCGACGGCACGGTGAGCAAGATGCTGCTGGAGCAGATGGGCTTGAACGTGAGCAGCATGGTCGCGACGCAGCTCTTCGGGGACGAGCAGGTGAAGCTCAACTGCGCGGTGAACGATTTCGAGTTGAAGAAGGGCGTGATGCGGCCGCGCGCGGCGGTGATCGATACCGACGAAGCGACCGTCCGGATCGACGGGCAGATCAATCTCGGCGACGAAAAGCTCGCCCTGAAGCTGGAGCCGGAGAGCAAGGGCGTACGGCTGATGTCGTTTGGTGCGCCGATTCTCGTCTCGGGAACCTTGAAGAATCCATCGGTCGACGTCGATCGCACTGTGGTGGCCGCAAAGGCGGCCAGCGCGGTTGCGCTCGGCGTGCTCGCTCCGGTGGCGGCCGCAATGCTGCCGCGAGTGCATGTCGGACCGGGCGAGAACAGCCAGTGCGGCACGCTGCTGGCGCAGGCCGGGACCCGCAAGCCGGCAAAGGCCGTGATCGGCGCGAGCGGACGTTAGCCGCAGAAGCGCCGGACGATCCCGAAGGCGTAGCGCGAAGCGACGCGTTCGATGAACTGCATGAAGT
>SPQI01000096.1 GCA_004570315.1 Oxalobacteraceae bacterium OM1
TGCGAGCACCGCATCGGCAAAGCGCACGCCGAGCCAGGCCTGCGGGCCGGCAGCGGCTTCGTCGCGCTGCAGGATGCCGCGCAGCACTTCGTGCGGCACGCCGTCGGCTTCCGCCATCCGCACCACCAGCTGCGTGCAGGGACCGCAGTCCGCCGCCACCGAGGCGGTCAGCTTGGCGGCATACCAGGCATCGAGCGGCACGTCCTCGCGGTACGCCGCCATCTTCGCGATGGGTGCGAAACGCATGAAGCCGGTCCTGCTGGTGTGAAGCATCTCGCGCATGTAGCTGGCGTCGTAGTCGAAGGTGCGCTCAAAGGTGTCGAGCTGGCGCCGCGCCATGCGGCGGATGAACCATCCTAGCATTGGAATTCTCCTTGTCGATGAGGGAAGCGCGCGCCTCGCGGGCCAGCCACAAGGCAAGGACCGGAAGCAGGAAGACGCCGGGCAGGTCGCGCAGCAATCCGCTCGGGGCGCTCACGCCGCAAGCCGTTTCCACCAGATGCACGCCGGCATGCAAGGCGAGGAACAGGCTGCCGGCGAGGGCTGCCGGCCAGGCGTTCGCGCGCCGCGCCAGCCAGGCGAACGCCAGTCCGGCAACGAGATAGGCGCAGCCGATGTCCCGCACGAAATGCAGGTTCAGCGGCCCGGTGAACAGCACGCCGGGCACGGCGAGATACCAGCGCTCCGGCGCGGCCAGCATGGCGATGCCGTTCGCAGAGAGAGTGAGCGCCAACCCGGCGCGGGCAAGGATGATGGGGCGCATGCGTCCTCCGTAGGTGTCGAGGACAAGACGAGCGGGCGCGGCCGGATGTGACATCGGCCGGAACGGGTTTGCGAAAAAATCAGGCGGCGTGCTTGCGCCAGGATTCGAGCAGCTGGCGCGCTGCGGGCGGGAGGGCGTCGAGCGGGATGGACTTGGCGTGCTGGTAGATCATCACCGCATAGACCTCGGCCAGCACGTCGACTTCAGGCGACAGCGCGCGTTCCTCGCCTTGCGAAGGGCGAAGCGCGCGCCAGTGATTGATGGCTTGTTCGAGTTCGGCCAGCGTGATGTCCATTGACACATTGTACACAAGCGGAAGCGCCGGCCCGTACCCGCCGTTGGCGTTATCCTTGTGGCCATTTCACGCCACGAGGACATGTCATGAAGAAAGTCGCCATCGTCACCGCCGCCTCGCGCGGCATGGGCGCCGCCTGCGCCCGCGAACTCGCCGCGCGCGGCTACGCGCTCGTGCTGATGTCGCGCTCGTCCGAGGTGCAGACGCTCGCGCAGGAACTCGGCGGTGTTGCGCTGCAGGGTTCCAGCGACAACGCGGACGACTTGCAGCGGCTCGTGCAACTCGCACTCGATACGCACGGCCGCATCGATGCCGTGGTCAACAACACCGGCCATCCGAAGAAGGGCCCGCTGCTGGAACTCGCCGACGCCGACTGGCATGCCGGCCTCGACCTGCTGCTGCTCAATGTCGTGCGCATGGCGCGGCTCGTCACGCCGGTCATGCAAAAGCAAGGCAGCGGCGCCATCGTCAACATCTCGACCTTCGCCGCCTTTGAACCGTCCGCGCGCTTCCCGATCTCCGCCACGCTGCGCGCCGCCCTCGGCAGCTTCACCAAGATTTACGCCGACCAGGTCGCGAAGGACGGCATCCGCATCAACAACGTGCTGCCGGGCTACATCGATTCGATCGCGCAGAACGAAGCGACCGTCGCACAGATTCCGATGGGCCGGCAGGGCACGCAGGACGAGATCGCGAAGACGGTCGCCTTCCTGCTGTCGGAGGATGCCGGCTACATCACCGGACAAAACCTGCGGGTGGACGGCGGGATCACGCGCTCCGTATAAACCCCAAGTGCATGCGCCGGTGCCGCGGGGCATCATGGCGCATTCCCCATTCGACGGAGATGCCATGAAGACGCTGGCCGCAACACTGCTGTTCAGTTTCACCGCGGGCGCATTCGCCCAGACCGCCACGCCGTGTCCCGAATCAGTCGGGACGGCCACTTGCTACACCGGCGTGGACGCGAACGGCGCGCACTACTGGATCGCCATTCCCGAGCACTGGAACAAGACGCTGGTGATGCACGCGCACGGCGGCCCGCGCTTGAAGGCCATCGACCGCGAGACCAGCCTCGAAGACCTCGAACGCTTCGTCGTCACCGTACGGCAAGGCTTCGCCTGGGCCGGGTCGAGCTATCGCCGGCCCGGCTACGGCGCGCGCATGGCGGCGGAAGACACCGAGAACCTGCGCAAGATCTTCCTCGCCAAGTTCGGCAAGCCGCAACGCACCATCCTGCACGGCCAGTCATGGGGCGGCAATGTGGCCGCGAAAGGGATTGAGCTCTATGGCGTGAATGCAGACGGCAGCCGCAACTACGACGGCGTGGTGCTCACCAACGGCGTCATCGCCGGCGGCACGCGCGCCTATCTGCATCGCGCCGACCTGCGGGCGGTGTACCAGTTCTACTGCAACAATCATCCGCGCCCGGACGAGCCGCAGTACCCGCTCTGGATGGGCCTGCCCGCGGACGCGAAGATGAGCAACAAGGAGCTCGAGGCGCGCGTCGATGAATGCACCGGCCTCAAGCATCCTGCAGCGCAGCGCAGCGAACAGCAGCGCAAGAATCTCGCGAACATCCTCGGCGTGATCCCGGTGCCGGAGCGCACGCTGCTCGGCCACATGAACTGGGCGACCTTCCTGTTCCGCGACGTGAACGCCAAGGTCACGCACGGGCACAGCCCGTTCGGCAATCGCAACGTGGTCTACAAGGGATCGGCGGATGACGCCGCACTCAATCGCGGGGTGCCGCGCTTCGATGCGGATGCGCAGGGTGTGGCGGCGCTGGCGGAGGATTCCGACATGACGGGCAAGATTCCTGTGCCGGTAATCACCATGCACGCGATCGGCGATCCGACGGCGCTGGTGGAATACGAGTCGGCCTATCGCGAGACGGTGGAGAAAGCGGGCAACGGCGACAAGCTGCTGCAGACATTCACCGACGAGCACGAGCACAGCAAGCTGGCCGACGCGGAGTATGCAGCACTGTTCGATGCGCTGACGCAGTGGCTCGACAGCGGCAAGCGCCCGACACCGCAGCAGGTGGCGCAGCGCTGCGCACAGACGGAAAAAACCTTCAGCGGCGGTTGCCACTTCCGGCCGGAGTACCAGCCGCAGCCGCTGTTCTCGCGGGTGGCGCCGCGCTGAGTCTTAGCGGGCTGCGAGGAAGCGCTCGAGGCGCCGGGTGCCTTCCTCCAGCCGCTCCAGCGAACTTGCGAAGCACCAGCGGATGTAGCCTTCCCCCTCCTCGCCGAATGCGCTGCCGGGCGCGAGGCCGACGCCCGCTTCGGCCACGAGGCGCTTGCACAGCGCCAGCGTATCGCGCTCGCCGTCCACCTTGAAGAACACATACATCGCGCCCTTCGGATGCGGCGCACTGACGCCGGGCAAAGTGTTCAGCCGTTCGTAGAGGAAGTCGCGCGCGGCACGGTAGCGCTCCAGCGTATGCGTGATGACGTCCTCGCCGCGCTCGATGGCGACGATGCCGGCGCGCTGTACGAAGCCGGGCGCGCAGGAAGTGTTGTACTCGATCAGCTTGCCGAGATCGGCCATCAGCGGTTGCGGCGCCGTGATCCAGCCGAGCCGCCAGCCTGTCATCAGCCAGGACTTGGAGAAGCTGTTGGCCGACACCACGCGGTCGTCCGGCGTGGCGATGTCGAGGAAGGATGGGGCGCTGCGCGCGCCGTCGTAGACGAGGCGCTCGTAGACGTCGTCGGCCAGGATCCAGATGCCGTGCTTGCGGCAATGTTCGAGCACCGCGCGCTGCTGCTCGGCGGTGATCACCCAGCCGGTGGGATTGTTCGGCGAATTGATGAACACTGCCTTGGTGCCGGGCGTGAGCGCATCCAGCAGGCGCTGCACGTCCAGCTCCCAGGTCTCGCCGAACTGCAGCGGCACCTTCACCACCTCCGCACCGAGGATCTTCGGGATCTCGGTGAGGTTGGGCCACAGCGGCGTGACGCACACCACGCGGTCGCCCGGGTTCACGATCAATTGCGCCACCAGCATCAGTGCCGATACGCCGGAGGACGTTACCGCGACGCGGTCTGCCCCGAGCGGCTGGTGCAGCTTCGACAGATACGCGGCGATCGCTTCGCGCAGCGGCGGAATGCCGAAGTTGTGCGTGTAGAACACGTCGGCCGCATCGAGCGCATTCTTGGCGGCGTCGCGGATGAAGGCGGGCGTCGCCTCGTCCGGCTCACCGAACCAGAAGGGCAGGACGTCGCTGCGCCCCATGCCGGCGTTGGCGACTTCGCGAATGCGCGAGGCGCCGAGGCTTTGGACGGTGTCACGGGCGACGGGAGTGTTCAGAAGCATAGGATGATCCGGTTGGCGAGGTCGAACAGAAAAGACGGCGTGAGATAGGCCATGAAGGTCAGCGCCAGCACGGCGGCGACCGCGACATAGATGGCGATGCGCTTCAGGCCTTGCATGATGTCAGGCCGGCACGGCGGCCGGACGGCGGATGGCGCGCTCGTCGATCGGCAGGTTCACCAGCGCGGCGAAGACGCCCAGCGCCAGCGTGATGCCCCAGACGATGTCGTAGCTGCCGGTCTTGGTGAACAGGTAGCCGCCGAGCCACACGCCCATGAAGCTGCCGACCTGGTGCGAGAAGAACACGAAGCCGGAGAGCATCGACATGTACTTCAGGCCGAAGATGCCGGCGATGATGCCGTTCGTCAGCGGCACGGTGGACAGCCACAGGAAGCCCATCGCGGCGGCGAACAGGTAGACCGTCCACGGCGTCAGCGGCGCGAGCAGGAACAGCGCGATGGCGGCCACGCGGGCGAGGTAGATCGTCGAGAGCAAATAGCGCTTCGGGAAGATCGCGCCCCACTTGCCGGCGTAGTAGGAACCGAAGATGTTGAAGAGGCCGATCAGTGCCAATGCATAGACCGCGATCTGCGGATCGTTCAGGCCCTTGTCCTTGAGGTAGGACGGCATGTGGACGCCGATGAAGACGAGCTGGAAGCCGCACACGAAGTAGCCGGCCAGCAGCAGCAGGAAGGGCTTGTACGCGAAGGCTTCCCTGGTCGCGCCGAGAATGCTCTGCTGCGGGCCGGTCGCCTTTTGCGCGGGCGGCTCGCGCAGCTGCAGCGCCATCGGCAGCATCACGATGCCGACCAGTGCGGTGAGGATGAACAGCGCCTGCTGCCAGCCGGTGCCGGCGATGAGCTGCTGCTCGACCGGCATCAGCAGGAACTGGCCGAAGGAGCTGGCGGCCGATGACATGCCGAAGGCCCAGGAACGTTTCGCTTCCGGCGCCGTGCGGCCGATGATGCCGCTGACTGCGCCGAAGGCGGTGCAGGCGAGCGCCGCGCCGCCGAGCACGCCGGTGCCGAGCACGAACAGCGTGGCGTCGTTGACCAGGGCCATCCAGAGCAGGCTGGACATGTAGAGCAGCGTGCCGACGATCACCACGCGGGCGGTGCCGAGGCGGTCGGCGGCCATGCCGGCGAAGGGGCCGAAGGCGCCCCACATCAGGTTCTGCAGCGCCATTGCGAGGGAGTAGGTCTCGCGGGTCCAGCCGTGCGCCTGGGAGATCGGCTGCAGCCAGAAGCCGAAGCCGTGGCGCACGCCCATGCAGAGCGTGAGCACCAGGCCGCTGGCGATGAGGACGGTCTTCAGGTCCGGGGCGCGGTGGGTGGTGAGCATGGGGTGTCTCGTTTTGGTTTTTGGGGATGATCGAGTGTAGCGGAATGGGGGAAAGGATGTGGACTGGCCATGGGGCCGGGCCAGGGTAGGGAATGAGGCTGTGCTGCGTTGGCATGGATGACGCTTGCCAAACCCTCTGTCATCCCCGCGAAGGCGGGGAGCCAGAGATGCGTTGACTCCGCTTGGTACTACCGCCGTCATTTCGGCGCACGCTGGAATCCAGTGTCTTGCTGCGTGCGGCTCTTCGGTGTGACAGTGCCTGCATCACTCCGTACACGACCCCGGTTCAGCCGCCGCCTTCGGCGGTTCCCAAAACAGGGGGAACTGCCAAACCCATCCCCACCCAAGAGTACGGAATGCGGGCTTGCAAGCCCGCACCGTTCGGCAGGCGCGGAGCCGTGCTCCGCGAAACCCCTGCCTCACCCCCTTGAAGGGGAGGGAATGGTTCAAGGTCTTGGCTGTTGTCCTCTCTTCGCTTTCCCTGGATTCCCGCCTTCGCGGGAATGACAGTGGCTCGGAGAACCGGTGGTGGAACCTTAAACTCCCTGTCGTTCCCGCGAAGGCGGGAACCCAGGGATGCCTAGACAACTTCCGATAAAGAATTCGTAGGGTGAGCTTGCGCACCAGCGTCCCGACGAAGGCCATGGTGCGCAAGCGCACCCTGCGATTCTGCGGAACTGCGTGGGCTTGCAAGCCCACACGCTGCAAGCGGGAATCCGGAGATGCCTCGACTACCCCCGCCAACCCCTCACTTCCCCGCCGTAAACGCCATCAAGCACGCCGCCTTCAACTCGTGCTCGAACAACGGCGCAAACATCGTCCTGCTCTTCGAGCGCGTCAGCCTCGCCGTCATCGGCAGCAAATAATCCCCGCTCGGATTCTGCAGGCGCAGCCATTGCAGCGCGCCCTTGGCCAAGGAAAGCTCCACGCGCATGCGCGCGGCCGTGCGGCCGCTGGTGATTACGACGTTGGCCGTGTCGCCGCTTACCTCGCCGGTGATCGACGGCGCGCTGCCTTCGTCCATGCGCGCGGCGCCCGGCGTGGCGAACAGGTGGGAGCCGCAGAGGCGACCGTCCTGCTGGTGGAGTTCGAGGGCGAAGTTGGAGCACTTGCCGGGATCCGCTTGCACACCCTGCGGACAGATCCAGGTCGTCCACACGCCGCTCATGTCGTCCGCGTGCGCCCACAGGTGCCACGCCGCCAATACGAACAGCACGATCCATCGCCGCATGCCCGCCTCCTCTGCCAATCGCCTTCCGCCACTCTGCCGCAAGCCCGGCCCAACGGCATTGCGTGCGCACAATGCGGACTCGCATCCTTTGCTAGACTGGAGCCGTCGCCCACCGGAAAGCCCCCGATGCAACGCCCCGCCTCGCCCTGGAAAATCGTCTACCTGCTCGCCGTCACGCAGGTCGTCTCCTGGGGCTCGCTGTACTACGCCTTCTCCATCGTCGCGCATGACATCCGCCAGGAATTCGGCTGGAGCACCGAGCTGGTGTTCGGGGCGTTTTCGCTGAGCCTGCTCGTCTCCGGCCTCGCCTCCACGCCCGCCGGCATGCTGCTCGACCGCTTCGGCGGACGCTGGGTCATGGGCGCCGGATCGCTGCTGGCCGGCGGCGGCCTGCTGCTGCTGGCCACGACGCACGAACCGGTGCAGTACTTCGCCGCGTGGATACTGATCGGCGTGGCCATGGCGCTCGCGCTCTACGATGCCGCCTTCGCCACCATCAACCGCGAGTTCTTCGCCGATGCACGCAAGGGCATCTCGGTGCTGACCTTGTTCGGCGGCCTGGCCAGCACGGTATTCTGGCCGCTGACGCTCAAGCTCAACACCGCCGTCGGTTGGCGCGATACCTTCATGGTCTTCGGCATCGTGCACCTGGCCTTGTGCCTGCCGCTGCATCTGCTGCTGCCGGTCAGCGCGCGCCGCCCTCGGGCTGCGGCGGACGCGGCAGGCGCGGCGCGCGACTACACGCTGCGCGAAGCGCTCCGCGACGCCACCTTCTGGAAACTCGCCTTCGCCTTTTCCGCCAACGTCTTCATCTTCTCCGCACTGTCGGCCCACCTCATCCCGATGCTGCAGCGCTTCGGCCACAGCGCCGGCATCGCGGTGCTGGCGGCGTCGCTGATCGGGCCGATGCAGGTTGCCGGTCGCTTGGGGGAAATGACCTTCGCGCGCCATGTCGCGCCCCAGAACGTGGGCAAGGTGGTGTTCGGACTGCTGCCGGTAGCGCTGCTGGCGCTGACCGCATTGGGCGAGTTCCAGCTCGCCATCGCCGCCTTCTGCATCCTGTACGGCGTGAGCAACGGCATTCTCACCATCGTGCGCGGCACCATCCCGCAGACGCTGTTCGGGCGCGAGCACTACGGCGCGATCTCGGGCGCCATGTCCGGCCCCGGCCTGATCGCCAAGGCAGGCGGACCGCTGATCGCGGCCGCCTTCGTCGGCGCGCACCAGACGCCCACGCTGCTGCTCGGCGTGCTGTTCGCCGTGTCGGTGGTGTCGCTGCTGTGCTACCTCGCCGCCATCCGCTCGGAGCGCGGCGGCGAGATGTTCGAGGCGTCCGAGCCGGGTTAATCTTCGCGGCTTTGTTGCCCGATGGCGGCGCGCAAGGCATCCGCTTCCGGATCGCCCTTCTCGATCGCTTCGAAATACGACTTCGCCTGCTTGCGCGTCACCTGCGGCGGCAGCGGGGGCACCGTGGCATCGACGACGAAGTCCAGCACGCAGGGCCGGTCGGCTTGCAGGGCGGCGTCCCAGGCCTTGCCGATGTCTTCCGTCCGCTCGACGCGAATGCCCTTCAAGCCGAGCATCTCCGCATACTGCGCATAGGAGAAATCCGGCAGGTCCTGCGAGGGCTTGTATTTCGGATTCGACTCCATGCCGCGCTGCTCCCAGGAGACGAAGTTGAGGTCGCGGTTGTTCAGCACCAGCACCGCCAGCCGCGGGTGCTGCCAGCGCCGCCATTCCTTCGCGATGGTGATCAGGCCGTTGAGGCCGTTCATCTGCATCGCGCCGTCGCCGGCCAGAGCGATCACCGGGCGTCCGGGATGCGCGAACTTCGCGCCGATGGCGTAGGGCACCGCGCTGCCCATGGTCGCCAGCCCGCCCGAGAGCGAGGCCAGCATGCCGCGGCGGATCTTCAGGTCCAGCGCGTACCACGCCGCCACCGAGCCGGAATCGGCAGTCAGCACGCATTTGTCGGGCAGGCGCGGCGAAAGCTCCCAGAACACGCGCTGCGGATTGATGCCCTTCGGCGCGGCATCCATCGCCCGCTTCTCCATCACCTGCCACCAACGCTGCACATCCTGCTCGATCTGCGTGCGCCATGAGCGCTCGGCCTTGTGCTGCAGCAGCGGCAGCAAGGCACGCAGCGTCGCCTTGGCGTCGCCCACGAGATTGCATTCCATCGGATAGCGCAGGCTGGTCACGCGGCCGTCGACGTCGATCTGCACGCCGCGCGCCTGGCCTTCCTTGGGCAGGAATTCCGCATACGGGAAGTTCGAGCCGACCATCAGCAGCGTGTCGCACTCCTGCATCATGCGCAGGCTAGGACCGGTGCCGATCATGCCGATGGAGCCGGTGACGAAGGGCAGGCCGTCCGGCACCGCCGCCTTGCCGAGCAGTGCCTTGGCAATGCCCGCGCCCAGCACTTCGGCGGCTTCCACCAGCTCGTTGCCGGCATGCAGCGCGCCAGCCCCGGCCAGGATCGCGACCTTCTTGCCGGCATTGAGAATGGCGGCGGCCTGCTGGAGCTGGTCGGCCGGCGGCGCGAGCGCACGCACGGTCGCGCCGATGCCCGAGAAGGTGCTCCCATGCTCGCGCGGCGGCGACTCGGCGGCCGGCAAATCCTGCATGTCGTTGGGAATGATGAGACAGGTGACGGTGCGCTGCTCCTTGGCAATGCGGAAGGCGCGGTCGACGAGGTGGCGCATCTGCTCCGCGCTGGTCGCCATCTCCACGTACTCGTGCGCCACGTCCTTGAACAGCGACACGAGGTCCACTTCCTGCTGGTAATCGCTGCCGAGCGAGACGCGCTTCTGCTGGCCGACGATCGCCACCACCGGCTGGTGGTCGAGCTTGGCGTCGTAGAGGCCGTTGAGCAGGTGGATGGCGCCGGGACCGGAGGTGGCCATGCAGACGCCGACCTCGCTGGTGAACTTCGCATGCGCGCAGGCCATGAAG
>SPQI01000388.1 GCA_004570315.1 Oxalobacteraceae bacterium OM1
GCGTGAAGGTGGCGTCCGGATATGCATTGGTGCCTTGCTGGTCGAAGCGCACCGCGGCGATCAGCGCGCCGTTCTTGTCCTCGACTGCTTCCACGTCCTGCTCGTAGCGCTGGCGCAGCTCGCGCGCTTCGGCATCAATGTCGCGAGCCAGACGGAGGAAGGGATCGTTCGACTGCGCCACCGCTTCCTTCCCGCCTTGCCATAGGGCCTTGCGCACCGCCGCATCACCGAGCCTGGTGCCGGCGATGAGTTCGGCCGCGAGCTGGTCCGGCGACTTCTTGCCCAGCACGCGCTTGACGAATGGATGATCCACGCCCAGCTTCTCGCGCAGCTTCGTCAGCGACAGCGCCAGCTTCACCTTCTCGAATTCCGGATACACCGGCGCCGTCGAAAATAGCCGCTGCTCGAACTCGGGCATCTTGCTCTCGGCGAATTCCTTCAGGCGCTCGCCGTTCGGCTTCTCGCGCTCCTCCGTGCCGCGCACCAGATTGCGCGCGAACTTGAAGTACTGGCTGGTGAATCCATCGGCATGCTCGATCAAATTGTAGGGCCGCTCGATGGCGCGATAGGCCTGCTGCGCCTTCGCGACGGCATCCCAGGCGTCGCCCGCCTTTGCCTGCAGTTCCGGCTTGGAAGCGGCATAGCGGCGCAACGCGGCTTCCTCGTCGCGCTTGTGCTGCATGAAGGCGGTGTCGCGCAGCGTGGTCAATTCGCCGCGATAGACCTTCAGGCTGTTTTCAATGCCGAACAGGCGTCCCTCGGCCATGCGCGCGGCCTCCGGCGACCCCTTGCTGTATTGCTCCAGCACGCCACGCTCTTCCGCATAATCCATCGCGCGCTCGGGCAGTTTCAGGTCGCGCAGCGTTTCCAGCTGCGCCACGGTCAGCAGACGCTCCGTGCGGCCGGGATGACCCGACGTGAACACCAGCTCGCCTTCCTTTGCACCTTGCGGATTGAAGCGCAGGTAATCCTCGACGGCGGCCGGCTTGCCGTTTTCATACGCGCGCAGCAGCGCCATGTCGAGGTCGTAGCGCGGGAAGTTGAAGTTGTCGGGGTCGCCGCCGAAGAAGGCCATCGCCTTTTCCGGCGCCCACACCAGGCGGGCATCGGAGAAACGGTGATAGCGGTAGAGGTGATAACGGCCGCCGCGATAGAGGTCGACCACGTCGCAGCGCGTCGTGGCCTTGTCCTTGCCGACGCAGGCCGAGGTCAGCTTGGCGATGGCCGCGGTCTGCGCCTTCTTGAAGGCGCCGCCTTCGAGGCCGGTAGTCGCCTCCTTCACCTGCTGGGTGACGTCGCTAATCTCTTCGAGGCGGTTCAACTCGATTTCAGGGCAGCGGATTTCCTGTTCGCGCCGAGCCGCCAGGAAGCCGTCGCGCAGATAATTCCGCTTGGCACTGGAGAGCTGCTCCAGGCATTGCGATGCGCAATGATGGTTCGTCATCACGAGGCCGTCCTTCGAGATGAAGGAGGCGGAGCAGCCGCCGGCGATGCGCACCGAGCTGCGCATGACATGGCGGATCCACGCTGCATCCGGCGTGAAGCCGTACTCGGCCTGCATGCGCTGCATGGGCAGGTTGTCGAGCGTCCACATGCCTTCGGCGGCGATGGCGGCGACGGGAAGGGCAAGGGCAAAGGGGATGGCAAAAAGCCGCGCAAGCCGCTTGGCGGACATGGTGTCTCCTGTTCTGTTTTGATTGTCAGCCGGCAAACTTAACACAGTCGGATCGCGTCGTTTTGATCGTCCCATACTTGGGGTATGGCGTCCCGGGAGACCGCGTCATACCATGCGAAGTTGGCCCAATATCAACGACAACAGGAGACCGCCATGTACACTGCCGAGCACAAGGCCGGAACCAAGCCGCACGTTGCCGCTCGCCGCACCTTCGCCGACCTGCCGGGCCCTGCCGGCCTGCCCGTGTTCGGCAACCTGCTGCAGATCGACTCGCTGCACTACCATCGCCAGCTCGAACAGTGGGCCGAGCGTTACGGCACGCTGTACCGCCTGCGCCTCGGCGGCAAGCGCGTCATCGTGCTCTCCGAACACACCGCCATGGCCACCGCGATGCGCGAGCGGCCGGACATCTGGCGGCGCTCGTCGCGCACTGCCGGCGCCATCGAAGAGCTCGCTACGCGCGGGCTCTTCACCGCCGAAGGCGAAGACTGGCGCATGCAGCGCAAGCTGGTCATGCGCGGACTGACGCCGGAAGTGATCCGCAATTTCTTCCCCACACTGACCATGCTGACGGAGCGCCTGCTGACGCGCTGGCAGCGCGCGGTGCGCCGCGGCGAGCAGGTGGACCTGCTGCGTGATCTGAAGTCCTTCGCGCTGGACGTCATCCTCAGCCTCGCGATGGGACAGGATCTCAACACGCTCGAACAGCCCGACAATCCGCTGCAGCAGGACATCGAATTCCTGTTCGGCCGCGTTGCCCGCCGCATCACCGCGCCGCTGCCGTACTGGCGCTGGTTCAAGCCGGCTGCGGAACGTGAAGCGATGGTGCGCAAGGAACGTATCGAGCGCGCGATTGCCGGCTTCATCGCCGAGGCGCGTGCCCGCATCGCGGCCAATCCCGAGCTGCGCACCAAGCCTTCCAACATGCTCGAAGCGTTGCTGGTGGCGCGTGACGAACCGGGCTCCGGCTTCACCGATGCGCACGTGGTGGGCAACGCCGTGACCATGGTGTTCGCCGGCGAAGACACCACCTCCAACACGATCGCATGGCTGCTGTACTTCCTCGCCCAGCATCCCGGAGTCGCCGCGCGGGTCGCTGAAGAAAGCGATGCGGTGCTCGGCAGCCGTCCGGTGCTGCGCGACTTCAGCCGCCTCGACGCGCTGCATTACCTGGAAGTGGCCACCAACGAAGCGATGCGCCTGAAGCCGGTCGCCCCGATGATCGCCATGGAGGCGCTGCAGCCGGCGCAGATCGGCGACGTGGCGGTCGATCCCGGAACGCTGGTCATGGGGCTGATCCGCCAGACCTGCCGCAACGCCAACGCCTTCGAGGACGCCGCAGCCTTTCGGCCGGAGCGCTGGCTCAATGCAGCCCACCAGCATACGGAAGGCGACCCGGCGCGCACCATGTTCCCGTTCGGCGGCGGTGCGCGCTTCTGTCCCGGACGCTACCTCGCCCTGGTGGAAATCAAGATGGTGGTTTCCATGATTGCCCGCAACTTTACGCTGGAGTTCGATCGCGCCGCGCCGCCGGTGGACGAGCGCTTTACCTTCACCATTACGCCCGATTCGCTGCCGGTGCGCCTGGCGGAGCGCTGAATAGCGCCTGCGGCGGAGCGCATTGACAGCCTCCGGCGTGCTGCCGATACTGAATCGATCCGCGCCGCCTGGAGCCCGTCATGAAAGCTCTGCCTGCCATCGTGTCCGTCCTCGTCCTGGCCGCCTGCACGACGGTGCCGAAGACGGAAGTCCAGTCCGTGCTGCACGACCAGCTGTTCCGGCCGCCGGCAGTGCGGATCGATGCGAACGACGCCATGGCGGCGAGCGAGCCGATGCGCCGCTTCCTGCGCGACGATGCCGCCATCGCATTGCGCAGCAAGGGGCCGCAGCTCGGCCTGTTCGAAGCGTTGCGCGCCAAGAACAGCCTGCGCCTCGAGTACGATGCCGCGATGACGCGCAATGCGGCCGAGGCCTTCGACGCGCGCTCGGGCAACTGCCTTTCCCTCGTGCTCATGGCGGCGGCGCTGGCCAAGGAGCTGAAGCTGTCGGTGCAGTTCAACAGCGTCGCCACCGAAGATGTGTGGAGCCGCAGCGGCGAACTTTACTTCTTCAACCGCCACGTCAACATCACGCTGGTCAAGGAATTTCGGCTGGGCGACACGACTTACGCCGGCAACGAGCTGTTCACCGTCGATTTCATGCCGGTCGAGGAAACGCTCAATCAGAAGGCCAGGACGATTCGGGAACACACCGTCATCGCGATGTACATGAGCAACCGCGCAGCCGAGACGCTGGCGGAGGGCAAGGTCGACGATGCGTACTGGTGGGCCCGCGAGGCGCTGCGCCAGGATCCCAACTTCATCAGCGCCTACAACACGCTGGGCGTGATCTACAACCAGCACGGCAACCTGCGCGAGGCCGAGGCGGCGCTGCGGCAGGCGCTCGCCATCGAGCCTGGCAATGCGCTGGTGCTGGCCAATCTCGTGCATACGCTGGTGGCGCAGGGAAGGGAAGCGGAAGCGCTGGCATTGAAGCAGGAACTGCAGCGCGTCGAGCCTTACCCGCCGTTCCACTTCTTCCGCCTCGGCATGGACGCGATGCGCAAGGGCGATTACCTTGCCGCCAAGCGGCTCTTCACCCGCGAGGCGGAACGCGCCCCGCTGAACCACGAGCTGCACTTCCAGCTCGCGCTGGCGCACCTGCGCCTCGGCGAGGCCACCGACGCGGAACGCGAACTGGCCCTTGCC
Source organism: Oxalobacteraceae bacterium OM1 (assembly GCA_004570315.1). Taxonomy (GTDB): domain Bacteria; phylum Pseudomonadota; class Gammaproteobacteria; order Burkholderiales; family Burkholderiaceae_D; genus Noviherbaspirillum. Next base: position 4,423 of record SPQI01000388.1, read on the forward strand.
CGCGAGAGCAGCAGCACGCGGCACGACCGCGAGCTCTACGCCGCCAAGCTCGCGAAGCTGCGGGCCTACCGCACCCAATAATGGACCCAATGACGCGCTACCCCCTGGCGCAGACCTTGGCCGTCGGTTCCGCTTCGCAGCGCTTGTCGATCAGGTAGCGCACGGCGATCGATCCGAGCACGCCGGCGACCAGCAGGATCACCATCAGCTGGATGATGGTCAGGCCACGCTGCGTGGCCGGCATTCCATGCCTCTTCATCGACCGTCCTTGTGCGCCGATTCCGCCAGCTGTTTCGCCGGCCTGATGTCGTGGACACCGTAGAGGTCCGACGGCGCCGAGACGCAGGCGGCAAGAATCACGGCGGAGAGGAAGGCGAGGGCGGCAGGTATCGGTTTCATGGCGGGCAGGATGGATGTACGACGCAGCGAGTGGAAAATTCAAGAACGTATCGGCGTTCGAGCATAGCGCCGTGCCGTACGACGCTATTGACGCCGCTCGCATCGCCCGTTTGCGTTGATTTTGATCAAGAAGAAATTCCCTTTATGAATCAATCGCTTGTCGCTGCGGTCCCGTGCTTGTCCACAATGTTGACCACAGCTGGCGGGGATAACCCGGCTTCTGTGGGCAAGTGCTTCGGACTGCGTCATCCGATGTGCATATAGCAAGCGACACTCCCGGCTGCCATCGGCAGTGCCTGGTGTTCATAACCGTGCTGCCTTGATTTTCATCAACAAGAACTTTCCCTTTGCAATCAGGCGCTTAACATCAGCTGTCCCGGCTTATCCACACCGTTGACCACAGGCGATGTGGAAAACGCTGCGACAACGCGAGCCACACCCTGCCGATCGGATCGGCGTGCCTGCATTGATTTTGATCAACGCGAATTTTGCCTTACGAATCAAAGCACTATTGCCGCGATTCACGGCTTGTCCACATAGTTGACCACAGTCCATGTGGAGAAGCCGGCTTCGGAGCCCATGGAAGGCAGAGGAGTTGACGCATTCGTCTCCTGTTACGTCCGATTACGAGTGATACCACTTGGCATACGTCGGCGCCGCTCAGGCTTGTAAAGTGAAAGCGTTATGCAGGACGGAGAGCTTTCGTTGAATCATCCAGTCACTCGTCCAACAACGGTGCAGTGCGCCAATCCCGATTGCGCCCGCAGCTTCACCGCGACGCCGCTCATTCCCGTGACATCCCCGCCCGAACTGCGCGGCCGCGCCACGTGCCCGCATTGTGGGCATGCCATCCGGCTCGATGCGGCCTACGTCTGGTACGGCATCCAATCGCAAGACCACTGACCCGGGCAGCTGCGCGTCTTCAAAGGACGCGCACGGCATGCCCGATTCCACATAGTCAACCTGGAAGACACCATGAACGATCCCCGCGACCAGATCGAATCCCTCATGCGATGGCTATCGCCCATGCTGAGCGAGGACGAAACCGAACGCCTCCGGTCGAGGCTGCATCAACTCGCCGCACACGACAAGGCGCAAGTCCGCCCGGCAACCAGAGACCCGTTTTCGCTGGTCGAAGTGATCGGCTCGTCCACGGGCATGCCGCCCGGCTGAGAATCGTAGGTCCGCGGTCCTGCTACGTCACGGCCGCACTTGTTTTGCCTGCCTTCGTCGCCATCTCACACCGGAATAGCCCGAACCGGACTTGAGCATGCGAGCGAGTGCGTGCCTCACGCCACGTCGATGCGACGGCCGGCATACAATCGTGCGGCCTACCAAAGCAGGGACTTCAACGTGAGCAAACGATTCGACTTGCCGTTCATCTTTCCGACTCGGGGCGGCGCAGTCGGCGCGACGATGCGCGAACACGATTGGTCCGCTTCCGCGCTCGGCGCGCCGGCAGCGTGGCCGCAGTCGCTGCAAACCATCGTGCGGCTGATGCTCGATTCGAAGACACCGCAGTTCCTGGCATGGGGCCCGGACCTGTGCCTGCTGTACAACGACGCCTACCTCGATATCCTCGGCGATCGGCATCCGCGGGCCCTCGGCGCGCCGCTTCACGAAGCCTGGGCCGATCTCTGGCCGGACATCGAACCGCTGGTCCGGCGAACGATGGGCGGCGAAGCGCTGCGCTACGAGAACGCCCCGTTCACCATCCGGCGCAACGGCAAGGAGGAGGCGACCTGGTTCACCTTTTCCTATACGCCGGTGCGCGAAGCGGACGGCGCGATCCATGGCTTTCTTTGCACGCTGGTCGAGACCACCAGCCACGTGCTGCTCGAACGCCAGCGCCAGCGCCAGACCGAACGGCTGTACAGCCTGTTCGAACAGGCGCCCAGCTTCATGGCGGTGGTAACCGGCCCCGAGCATGTGTACGAGCTGGCCAACGAGGCGTATCTGCGTTTCGTCGGCCGGCGCGATCTGGTCGGCAAGGCGCTCAGGAACATCCTTCCCGAGCTCGCCGGCCAAGGGTACCCTGAGATACTCGACGAGGTCTACCGCACCGGCCAACCCTTCATCGGGCAAAAGCTGTCGGTGCTGCTGCAACGCCAGCCCGGCGGGCCGATGGAGCAGCGTTTCGTCGATTTCGTCTTCCAGCCCATGCGCGATGCGCGCGGCGAGGTCAACGGCATCTTCATCGAAGGCTACGACGTCACCGACCACCAGCGGACCGAAGAGCGCCTGCAGCAGAGCGAACAGCGCGCAGTGGAGGCCGCCCGCCTGGCCAGCACGGAGCGGAGCCGCTTGAAGGCGCTGCTCGATGCGGCGCCCGTCGGCATCACCTTCGCGGACACCGAGGGCAGGATCGTGATGGGCAACACCGAGAACCGCCGCCTCTGGGGCGACTACCCCTTATCGGAAAACGTCGGCGAATACGTCGAATGGAAAGGCTGGTGGGCGGATCAGTCCGAGCGCCACGGCCGGCGCATCGCGCCGCATGAATGGGGACTGTCGCGCGCCTTGCGTGGCGAGGACGTCCAGAACGACATCGTGGAGATCGAGCCCTTCGGCATGCCGGGCACGCGACGCACCATCCTGCTGCGGGCGTCTCCGGTCCGCAATGCCGACGGCGACATCGTCAGCGGCGTGGTCGCGCAGATGGACATCTCCGAACGCGTGTTCAGCGAAGCGGCATTGCGCGAGAGTGAGGCAAAGTTCCGCACCATCACCGATGCGATGCCGCAGATGGTCTGGTCCACGCGTCCGGACGGCTACCACGACTTCTACAACCAGCGCTGGTACGACTTCACCGGCATGCCCGAGGGAACCACCGACGGCGCCGGATGGAACGGCATGTTTCATCCGGACGACCAGGACCGTGCCTGGGGCCGGTGGCAGCATTGCCTCGCGACCGGCGAACCGTACGAGATCGAATACCGCTTGCGCCATCGGTCCGGCCAGTATCGCTGGGTGCTGGGCCGCGCGCTCCCGATTCGCGACGAAGGCGGCCGGATCATGCGCTGGATGGGCACCTGCACCGATATCCACGAGCACAAGCTCGCGCAGGAAGCGCTTGAGGCGTCGGACCGGCGCAAGGACGAGTTCCTCGCCATGCTCGCGCACGAGCTGCGCAACCCGCTCGCGCCGATCAGCGCGGCGGCCGAGCTGCTGCCCATGATGCCGGGCGCCGACGCGAGGATGCAGCAGATCAGCGACGTGATCGCGCGGCAGGCGCAGCACATGACCGGCCTGGTCGACGATCTGCTTGACGTGTCGCGTGTCACACGCGGGCTGGTGACGCTGAACAAGGTGGAGATCGACATCAAAGCCGTCGTGGCGGAGGCGGTGGAGCAGGCGCGTCCCCTGGTCGAGAGCCGCGGCCATGCGCTCGACACCCATCTGCCGCCGGAGAACGCCTGCGTGTCCGGCGACAAGAAGCGGCTGGTCCAGGTGCTGGCCAACCTGCTCAGCAACGCGGCGAAATACACGCCCAACGGCGGGCGCATCGATCTGCGGCTGCGGGTCGAAGCCGAGCGGGTCCTGCTGAGCGTGAGCGACAACGGTATCGGCATGTCGTCCGAACTCGTGCAGCGGGCCTTCGAGCTGTTCGCGCAGGGCGAGCGCACGGCCGACCGATCGCAGGGCGGCCTGGGCATCGGCCTCGCTCTGGTGAAGAGTCTGGTCGAGCTGCACGACGGCACCGTGGAGGCCTATAGCGAAGGAGCGGGCAAGGGCAGCCGATTCACCGTCGCGCTCCCGCGCATCCGCCACGCCGAGGGCCGCGCGCGCCCGTCCGGCGGCAAGGGCGTGCCGCAGCGCGCGCAGACCTCCCGACGGGTGATGGTGGTGGACGACAACACGGACGCCGCCGACATGCTCGCCATGTTCCTGTCGGCGGCCGGATACGATGCGGCGGTGGAATATCACGCGGCCACCGCGCTGGAACGCGCAGCCGCCTTCCGGCCCGATGTGTGCCTGCTGGATATCGGCCTGCCCGACATCGACGGCTACGCGCTCGCGCGCCGCCTGCGTGCCTTGCCCGGCATGGCCGGCGTGAAGCTGGTCGCGGTCAGCGGCTACGGCCAGCAGCAGGACAAGGATGCCGCCCTGGCCGCCGGCTTCGACCATCATCTGGTCAAGCCGGTGAATACGAGCCAGTTGATCGGGCTGCTGGAGCGGATTTCTTGAAATTGGTGTGCGGCGGATCGGCGGCACGAACTTGCCGGGAAAACCGCCTCAAATGCCTGATTTCCCCGGGTCACTGCCGAAGATGTGAAGAATGGCGCCAAAAACAAAAAGCCCGGTCGCGGAGAACCGGGCTTTTTTGAATTCGGTGGGGTGGCCGATGGGACTCGAACCCACGACGACAGGAATCACAATCCTGGACTCTACCAACTGAGCTACGGCCACCGTTGACGCTTGCACGGTATAACACCGAGCAAGCCCGTCATTATACAAGCTCCGGGCGGGCATGGCAAATCGGGAACATTGATTTCGCGCAGTTTCAGGCCGTAGCCAGTTGCGCGACGGGCGGCGTCAGGCCGAGCAGGCGCTCGAAGGCCGCAGATAACGTGCCGGGCGCCGCGGTAGTGAAGCCTGTCACCGCGCCGCCGCGCCGATTGCACAAACCTCGCTCCCCCAACAGGCGAGCCAGCTGGCGCGCCACCGGTTCGCCGGTGTCAACGAGTTGCAGTGGCTCGGGCGTCATGTGCGCCAGGACTTCTTCGAGCAGCGGTTGCACGAAGGGGTAATGAGTGCAGCCCAGCACCAGGGTATCGGCGCCCGCCTCGACCAGCGGTGCGGCATAGCGGTGGAGCAGGGCGGCAGTGGCGGGCGATTGCAGCTCACCTTTCTCGATCTGGTCGGCAAGGCCGCCACAGGCCTGCGCGACGAAGCGCACGCCTGTAGCAGAGGCCACCTGCGCGCGCAAGGCGTCGAAGCGCGGCGAAGCGACCGTGCGCTGTGTCGCCAGCACGCCGACGATGCCGCTGCGCGTCAGCGCCGCCGCCGGCTTCAGCCCCGGTTCGACGCCGACGATGGGCAGCTGCGGCCACGTCTCGCGC
>SPQI01000498.1 GCA_004570315.1 Oxalobacteraceae bacterium OM1
CCATCCGGCTGCATACAGCGCGCTGCAGGCGAGCATCAGGAAGACCGGTGGCTGCCACCAGTTCCATGCCAGTGCCTCTTCGTGCACGTGGCCGGCGTGCGCCAGCGCCGCGGGCGCGGCGCAGCCCAGACATGCGGGGAGCCAGACCTTTACGTTCCGCATAAGGGCGCCACCAGAATATTCGCCGTGGTGAAGGCGAACGCGACGAGAAAGACGACGGCATTGATCAATCCGCACCGAGCGAGAAAGCGGGCCCGTTCGATGCCGATGCCGGCGCGGTCGAGTCCGGCATGGCGTCGTTGGGCGCGCACCTTCCGCCAGTTCGCATGCGCGACCCAGGCGCCGACCAGACCGAGTGCGAGCGTGGCGGCCGTGACGGCCACGAACGGCGTCGACAGTGCATACGCCCGGCCGCCCGCAAGGCCCTCCGCACGCAGACCGCAGAGCGTGCTCGCCAGCATGTAGGACACGAGCTCCTGCGTGGACCAGGCGAACGGCGTGGCGAGAATGCCGAACCACAGCGAGGCCCGGCTGACCGCAAGTGACGTGTCGGAATGTGCGCTCATGATCGTGTCAGGTAGGGAGCCAGATAGAAGGTGGAAAACACGGCGATCCACACCGCGTCGACGAAATGCCAGTACAGGGCGCCGATGGAAACGGCGGCGTGCCGGCGGGCGTCGAACTTGTCCATCCAGGTCCAGGCGAACAGCGTGGCGAGGATGAGCAAGCCGCCCAGCACGTGCGCAAGGTGAAAGCCGGTGGTGACGAAATACTCGGATGCGTAGGCGCTGGCCGCGAGCGTGAAGTGCTTGTTGCTCCACTCGTCCAGCTGCACGATCGCGAAGGCCGCGCCCATCAGGAAGGTCACGGCGAGGCCGGCGAGCAGGCGGGTGCGGTTGCCGGTGCGGATGCCGCGCTCGCCCCAGTAGAGCACGAAGCTGCTGGCGATCAGCAGGACGGTGTTGGGCAGTGCGAGGCGCAGCTTCGGCGTTTCCGGCACCCAGCGGCCGTGGACCTGTCCGGCGAGGTAGATGTCGCTGAAGATGAGATAGGCAAACAAGGCAGCCTCGGTGGCGATCAGCATCCACATGCCGGCCCAGCCGAGCGCGTTGTGCCCTTCGCTGCCGATCGGCAGTTCGCGGTTCAAGGAGATCGAGTCAGGCATGTCCTTCCTCCACGGCTTGCGCGAGCGAGGCGTGCGGCCAGAGCCAGACGAGCGTGGCGCCGAGCGTGACGGCGGCGGCTGCGGCGCAGACCCACCACAGGTGCAGCAGCATGCCCGCGAAGTTCACGGTGAGCGCCACCGTCAGGAAGAACGGCGCCGTGGTATCGCCCGGCATCTTGGCGATGGCGAGCGGCGTGCCGTCGAGCGCGGTGGTCACCATGGTTTCGCGGCCCTGGTCGAGCAGCGGTCCGGCGTCCAGGCGCGAAGCCGGCGCGCCTGGCAGCAAGCGGTCCTCCCACAAGGGATGGCGCGATGCCACGGTGGGAATGACGCTGAAGTTGTACGCCGGCGGCGGCGACGTCGTGGCCCACTCCAGCGAAGGCGCATCCCAGGGATTTGCGCCGGCCCGCTTGCCGTGCCGCAGGCTGTAGGCGAGATTGCAGAGGAAGAGCAGCACGCCGGCCGCGAACAGAAAAGAGCCGACGCTCGTCAGCAGGTTGGGAAGTTCCCAGCCGAAGCCGGCGGAATAGGTATAGATGCGGCGCGGCATGCCGAGCAGTCCGGCGATGTGCATCGGGAAGAACGCGAGGTTCACGCCGACGAACATCACCCAGAAATTCCATTTGCCGAGGCGCTCGTCGAGCATGCGTCCGCTCATCTTGGGGAACCAGTGATACAGGCCGCCGATGACCGGGAACAGATTGATCCCGAGCAGGACGTAGTGCAGGTGTGCGACGACGAAATAGGTGTCGGTCAGCTGCCAGTCGACCGGGACGGAGGCCGTCATGAATCCGGAGACGCCGCCGATCACGAACAGCACGATGAACCCGGCGAAGAACAGGAACGGCGTGTTGAATACCGGCCTGCCCATGTAGATCGTGGCGATCCATGCGAACACCGCGATGGCGCTCGGAATCGTGATGACCACGCTGGCCGCCGAGAAGAAGGACAGCGATTGCGGCGGCAAGCCGGTCGCGAACATGTGGTGCACCCAGACGCCGAAGCCGATGAACATGGTGATCACCGTCGCCAGCGAGACGACGGTGTAGCCGACGATCGGCCTGCGGCAATGCACCGGCAGGCAGTCCGATACGATGCCCTGCGCCGGCAGCACCAGCGCATACACCCAGGGATGGCCGAAGATCCAGAACAGGTGCTGCCACAGCAAGGGATGGCCGCCGGCCGCCGGGTCGAAGAAGCGCGTGCCGTAGTTGCGATCGAGCCAAAGCATGAGGAAGGCAAGGCTCACTGCCGGGACCGAGAAGATGTTGCCCACCGACGCCGTAAGCGTGCCCCAGATGATGATGGGCACGCGATTGATCGCCATGCCGGGCGCCTTCATGCGCAGCAGCGTGACGATGAAGTTGATCGAACCCACGGTGGTCGATATCCCGAGCAGCACCATGCCGAGCGCATAGATGTCGATGCCGAGGCCGGGGTCGTAATGATGGTTGCTGTACGGCGTGTAGTTGAACCAGCCGGCATCGGGCGTGCGCTGGAACGGCAGCGCAACGTAAAGGAAGATGCCGGCGGCTACGTAGACCCAATACGAAAAGGCATTGAGCCGCGGGAAGGCCATGTCGCGCGCGCCGAGGAACAGCGGCCACAAATAATTGCTGAAGCCGGAGAGGATGGGCAGCGCGTAGAGGAAGATCATCGTCAGCCCGTGCATCGTGAACAGATGGTTGTACTGGTCGGGCGTGAGCAGGCGCAGGTCCGGGCCGGCCAGCTGCAGGCGCAACGCGAGCGCCTCGATGCCGCCGGCCAGCAGGAAGATGAAAGCAGTGACGAGATAGCGCACGCCGATTTTCTTGTGATCCACCGATGAGAAGAAGCCGCGCAATCCGGGCGGCGTTTCCCAGATGGCCGCAAGCCGGCGCGCGGTGTCCGATCCTTCGGGGACCGACGTGATGACCGGCGTGCGCGAAAGCTCGATTCCAGTCACGGCATCTCCTTCAGTGCAGGGTTTGCAGGTAGGCGACCACGGTACGCAATTCCTCCGGGCTCAGGTGCATGGTCGGCATGCGCGCGCCCGGCTTGATGCCCTGCGCATCCGCCACCCAGCCGGCCAGCGCCGCGGTGGAGTTAGGCAGCATGCCGGCGGCGATGGTCTGGCGGCTCATCAGGTGCGTGAGGTCCGGCCCATCGCCGTGGTCGGCCGGCGTGCCGCGTATCGTGTGGCACTTGATGCAATGGCTGAGGAAGACGGTACGCCCTTGTGTGGCGGATGTCTGGTCCGCCGGTGCGGCCTGCTCGGACTGCTGTTTGCGCCAGGCGTCGAAATGCGCCTGGTCCTCGGCCACGACCCTGAGCATCATGTGCGCATGCTGCGGTCCGCAAAACTCGCCGCAGATGCCCTGATAGGTGCCCGGCTCGACCGCCTGCAGCCAGGCATGGTTGATCTGGCCGGGAATGAGGTCGGTCTTGCCGGCCAGCTTGGGAATCCAGAAGGAATGAATCACGTCCACGCTCTCCAGCCGCACATGGACCGGCTCGTTCGCCGGAATGTGGATTTCGTTGGCCGTCACGATCTGCTCGCCGGGGGCCGCGCCGGGATACCGGACTTCCCACCACCATTGATGCGCGATGACGTCGATGGCCAGCGCGGCACGCTCGGGCGACGCCACGGCGGCCAGGGCGCGTATCGTCCAAACGGTGCTGCCGAACAGCACCAGGGTCGAAATGCCGACGCCGATCGTGATCCAGGGCAGCCCGCCGGCTTCGGGCCCGACCGGCAACCTGCCTGGCGCCTCCGGGACGGCGTCCGGCGGGCGCCGGTGCAGGCAGGCAAACAGCACGAGGCCCGCGATGATGACGATCACGAGCAGCGAGATCGCGGTAAGGCCCCAGGTCAGGCGGGTGACCGGATCGGCCGACGGCCCGTGCGTCCAGAGGTAATCCATCGGCGTCTCTGCGCGGGCACCGCGGCCCAACAGTGCAGCGGCGGCAACGGCGACGAAGAGGCATGTCCGCAGGCTGCAAGATGGATCGGGGATGCGCCGCCGGATGGAAGTGTCCATGGCAAGGTCCTAGTCTCGATCGCTTCGACTGCGGGCAGCATCGTTGCAAGCTGCGTACCACTGCGCGCGGCGGGCTGCGATGGACGGCAGGAACGCGGGACGCACGGCGCATCGCCTGCGCATGGAGAAACTCTTCCAGTCAGCAACTCCATTTGGCCGAATAGTTTTTACACGCTTTGCCATTTTTCTTACACGCTGCGCCGACACGATCAATGCACGCCATGCAAGGCCAGCCATGCCGCGATCTGCGACACATGGGTCAGCGCTTGCGGAAAGTTGCCGAGCATGACGCCGTCGTCCACGTCGTACTCCTCGGAGAGCAGGCCCACATCGTTGGCGCACGCCGTGGCGCGCCGGTAGCAGGCCCAGGCATCGTCCATGCGCCCCTGGCCGGCGAGGCAAGCCGCCAGCCAGAACGTGCACGGCAGGAAAGTGCCTTCCGATTCGGGGATGCCGTCGGGCGAGCGATAGCGCTGCACCAGTCCGTCGCGCAAGAGCTCCTGGCGGATGGCATCGGTGGTGCGCACCATGCGCGGGTCGCGCACGTCCACGAAGCCGATGCGCGGCAACAGCAGCAGCGCGGCATCGAGATGCGGCTCGCCGAAGGCCTGTACGAAGACGCCGCGATCGGCGTCGTAGCCCTGGGTCTCGATGGCGTTGCGGATTTCGTCGCGCGCCGCCCGCCACTGCTCCAGCGGCACGGCCTTTCCCATGTCGCACGCCATGCGGATGCCGCGCTCCATCGCGGCCCAGCACATCGCCTTGGAATGCACGAAATGCCGCGGGTCGGACCGCATTTCCCAGATGCCGTGGTCGGGCTCCTTCCAGCGTTCGCAGGCGGTGTTCACGACGCTGCAGAGAAAAGCCCAGTCGTCGTCTCCGGTGACGTGACCGCTGGCGTGCCATTGCCATGCCATGAGGATCAGTTCGCCATAGATGTCGGCCTGGCGTTGCTTGGAGGCCCGGTTGCCCACGCGGACCGGGCGTGACCCGCGGTATCCCTCCAGCGCCGGCAACTCGACCTCGCTGAGCCTGCGCTTGCCGTCGATGCCGTACATGATCTGCAGCTGCTCCGCGCTGCCGGCCGCGCTGCGCTGGATGAAGTTGCGGAACCGGTCCGCTTCCTGCGTGTAGCCCATGTTTTCAAGCACGCGCACGACGAACACCGAGTCGCGGATCCAGCTGTAGCGATAGTCCCAGTTGCGGCTGCCGCCGAGCGACTCGGGCAGCGAGGTCGTGGGCGCGGCGATGATGGCCCCGGTCGGTTCGTAGGTCAGCGCCTTGAGCATGGTGAGCGAACGCAGCGTCTGCTCGTCGAGCGGGCATGGCGGACACGCGCGGGCGCACCAGTCCGTCCACCAGCGCCGCGTGCGCTCCATGCAGGCATCCACGTCCGCAGGCGACGGCATGGGCCGCTTGCCGGCCTCCGCGATCCGGTCCGGGAACTCGAAGCGCAGCACGAAGCGCCGCCGCTCGCCCTCCGCAATGCGGAAGCGCGCCTCGATGCGATGGGCGTCGATGACGTCCAGCGGCACGTCCGCATGCACCAGCATGCCCTTGTTGCTGCCGGTCAGGGCTAGCGCCCCGTTGGCGGCACGCCGAATATGCGGATTGACTTCCCCGTAATCGAAGCGCGGCACGAGCTCGGCCAGCATCTCGACCTCGCCCTGCACGCCTTCCACGATGCGGATGTAGTCAAAGCAAGGCTTGCCGTCACCGGCGGGCATGGCGAAGAAATCGTAGAGCAGCACCGCGCCGCCTTCCGGTTCGAAGCGGGTCTCCAGGATGGAGGTATGCGGGACATAGCGGCGGCTCTTGCCGTGCGGGTCGCCGGCGGGATGGAGCGCGCAGTAGCCGCCGTGCTCCCAATCCAGCAGGCGGCCGAAGCAGCTGTCGTCGTCGAAGCGCGGCATGCAGCACCAGTCCACCGCGCCGTCGCGCGACACCAGGGCGGCGCTCTGGCAATCGCTGATCAGCGCGTAGTCGGAGATCGGCGGGTAGCGGCGCGACGCGTCGCCCTGGGGCGCGTCGCGGTCATCTGCGCCGTGCATTGACGTCATGGCGGATTCTTGGCTGACTCTGAGGACCTCTCTGCAGCAAAACGAATGCCTGGCTCACCTGCTTTTCTGCAGGCAAGCGCCGGCGATGGCACATCGCTTGCACCTGTGCGCGTGGATACAACGCAGTCATTGTCTAGGCGGAGGAGCGGATGAACAAATCCAATGCAGGTTGCGTCGTCGTCACCGGCGCATCGGCCGGCGTGGGCCGTGCCACGGCAGTTGCATTTGCCAAGCGCGGCTGGCGCGTGGGTCTCATTGCCCGCGGAGCGGATGGGTTGGAGGGCGCGAGGCACGATGTCCTCGCGGCTGGCGGTACGCCATTGGCCGTCGAGGCCGACGTGGCGGACCATGGGCAGGTCGAGGCGGCCGCCGAACGGATCGAGCGCGAACTCGGGCCCATCGACGTCTGGGTGAACAACGCGATGGCGACGATCTTCTGTCCGGTCGAACACATCGCCCCGGAAGACTTCGAGCGCGCCACCCAGGTGACCTATCTCGGCGCCGTATGGGGCACGATGGCGGCGCTGCGGCGCATGAAGCCGCGCCGGCACGGCACCATCATCCAGGTCGGCTCCGCCCTCGCCTATCGTTCCATTCCGCTGCAGGCGCCGTACTGCGGTGCGAAGAGCGCGGTGCGCGGCTTCACCGATTCCCTGCGCTCGGAGTTGCTGCACGACGGCTCGCCCATCCATCTGACGATGGTGCATCTCTCAGCCTTCAACACGCCGCAATTCGACTGGGGCCGCACCTGCATGCGCAAGCAGCCGCAACCGGTCCCGCCGATCTTCCAGCCGGAGGTGGCCGCCGAAGCGGTCTACTGGTCGGCCCATCACCGGCGGCGCGAACTCTGGGTCGGTTTTCCCGCAGTCAAGGCAATCCTCGCCCAGCGTATCGTGCCGGGCCTGATCGACCGCCTCCTCGCGCGCCGCGGCTACAGCGGGCAGCACACCGACCAGCCGCTCCCGCCGGGACGGCGTGACAACCTCTATGAACCGGTGCCCGGCGATCATGGCGCGCATGGCCGCTTCGACGCCCGGTCGCGCGACAGCAGCGGCCAACTCTGGCTGACTACCCACCGCACCACCTTGGCCGCGTTCGCGCTGGCTGCGCTCGTCGGACTGGGCGTGCGGCGTTCGATCACGCGGTGAGCCGCCCGCTGTTGTTCAGGAGACAGACATTTCCAGCCGCACATACATTTAGCCAAATACTTTTTTCAAAGTTTTGAAAAAAGTCCATGGTGCAGAACGGACGTGGCATGGCATCGATAGCCGTCTGATACGACGGCCCCGAAGAAGGCCGCCATCGCCCTCTATATATATTTAGCCAAATGCTTTTGGCACAGCGTGTGCTTCCACTTCAAAGTGTTTTCGAGGAGGACACCATGGCCACCACAGTCAGCGATTTCTTGTTGAAGCGCCTGCACTCCTGGGGCATCAGCCGCATCTTCGGCTACCCGGGCGACGGCATCAACGGCATCATGGGCGCGCTGGGGCGCCAGGACAGCATCGACTTTGTGCAGACGCGGCACGAAGAACTGGCTGCCTTCATGGCGAGCGCGCATGCGAAGTTCACCGGCAGCGTCGGTGTCTGCCTCGCCACCTCCGGACCGGGCGCGATTCACCTGCTCAACGGCTTGTACGACGCCAAGATGGACCACCAGCCGGTGGTCGCCATCGTCGGCCAGCAGAAGCGCGCGGCGCTCGGCGGCGACTACCAGCAGGAAGTCGATCTCATTTCCCTGTTCAAGGACGTCGCGCACGAGTTCGTCCACATGGCGACCACGCCGGCGCAGGTGCGCCACCTGGTCGACCGCGCCGTGCGCATCGCGCGCGACCAGCGCACGGTGACCTGCATCATCCTGCCGAACGATTTGCAGGACCTGCCGGCCGTGGAGACGCCGCCGCGCGAGCACGGGACCGTGCACAGCGGCATCGGCTACACCGCCCACCCGATGGTGCCGCCGGAGCGCGATGTGATGGTCGCGGCCAATGTGCTCAACGCCGGCAGCAAGGTCGCCATGCTGGTCGGCGCCGGAGCGCTCGGCGCCACCGACGAGATCATCGAAGTCGCCGACCTGCTCGGCGCGGGTGTCGCGAAGGCCCTGCTCGGCAAGGCGGCAGTGCCGGACGACTTGCCCTTCGTCACCGGCTCCATCGGTCTGCTCGGCACCAAGCCCAGCTGGGACATGATGATGGACTGCGACACCCTGCTGATGGTCGGCTCGTCCTTCCCCTATTCCGAGTTCCTGCCGAAGGAAGGCCAGGCGCGCGGCGTGCAGATCGACATCGATGGCCGCATGCTCAACCTGCGTTATCCGATGGAGATCGGCCTCATCGGCGACAGCAAGGAAACCCTGCGTGCGCTGATACCCTTCCTGAAGAGAAAGAGCGACCGCAGCTGGCAGCGCGGCATCGAAGAAAACGTCGATCGCTGGTGGGAAGTGCTCGGCGCGCGGGCCATGAACGCGGCCAAGCCGATCAACCCGCAACGCATCTTCTGGGAGCTGTCGCCGCGCCTGCCCGACGAATGCATCCTGACTTGCGACTCCGGTTCCTCCGCGAACTGGTATGCGCGCGACATCAAGATCCGCCGCGGCATGATGGCCTCGCTCTCGGGCGGTCTCGCCACCATGGGACCCGGCGTGCCCTACGCGATTGCCGCGAAATTCGCCTACCCGCATCGACCCGTCATTGCCATGGTGGGCGACGGCGCCATGCAGATGAACGGCGTCAACGGCCTCATCACGATTTCCAAGGTCTGGCGCGAGTGGCGCGATCCGCGCCTGACCATCATGGTGCTCAACAACAGCGACCTCAACCAGGTGACGTGGGAGCAGCGCGTGATGGAGGGCGATCCGAAATACCAGGCATCGCAGGTGCTGCCGAAGTTTCCCTATGCCGCCTATGCGGACCTGATCGGCTTGCAGGGCATCAAGGTGGATCGGCCGGAAGACATCGGACCCGCATGGGACCGCGCGCTGTCGGCCGGCGTGCCGACCGTGCTCGAAGTCGTCGCCGACCCCGACGTGCCGCCGCTGCCGCCGCACATCTCCACGAAGGAGGCGAAAGCCTACCTGTCCGCGCTGTGGCACGGCGACCCGGACGCCACCGGCACCGTCATTGCCTCCATGAAGGAAGCCTGGGACAGCCTGTTCCCGGGCAAGGGGTCGGGAGGATGACATGGCTGCCTTCGGTTCCGCTGTGCCGATCGACCACGTCGGCGTCAGCGCCTATACGGTGCCCACGGATGCGCCCGAATCCGACGGCACGCTGGAGTGGAACGCCACGACGCTGGTCGTGGTCTGCCTCAACGCCGGCGGCGTGCGCGCACTCGGCTACACCTACGCCGACAGCCCGACCGCCCTGCTGATCCGCGACAAGCTCGCGCCCTTGCTCCACGGCCGCGACGTCATGGCTACCCATGCTCGCTGGCTGGACATGGTGCGCGCGATACGCAATCTCGGCCGGCCCGGCATCGCTTCCATGGCGATATCGGCCGTCGACGTGGCGATCTGGGATGCCAAGGCGCGCCTCTTGAACGTGCCGCTCGCGACGCTGCTCGGCCAGGCCCGCGAGCATATTGCCGTGTACGGC
>SPQI01000476.1 GCA_004570315.1 Oxalobacteraceae bacterium OM1
CCGCTCCCCTTGGTTTAGGGTCCTGCGGGTGCGGTGGCTGTTGTGCCTGAGACCGTGGTGGGTGTGCCAGTGGTGCCTGTGCCGGTGGTGCCTGTGCCGGTCGTACCCGTGCCGGTTGCACCTGTTCCAGTAGTGCCCGTTCCGGTGGTGCCTGTGCCGGTCGTACCGGTCGTCGGCGTACCTGTCGCCGTGGTGCCGGTGAATCCGGTGCCTGCGCCGGTGCCTGTCGTTGCACCTGTACCGGTGCCCGTGGAGGTGCCGGTGCCCGATGCGCCGGACGGCGTGCTGGTGCCGGTGCTACCGGGCGTTGCGCCCGGCGTGTTGGCGGCGGTGGTGTTGTTGTTGTCATCGCCACCGCAAGCCGAGAGGGCCGCAATGAGGCTGACTACCAAGACCTTCTTGATCATGTCGCGTCTCCGAAAGAGTTACATACCGGACCTTCGCATGCGTGCATGCGCCGGTCGCCTGTTGCTTGCCGTCGTCGTGGAACAGGTCGATCCGCCCCGTTTTCCGGCACAGCACCGCACGCCCGGCGCACCTCGCGGAGCACAGGGTCATGCTGCCAATTTGGCAATGAGGTGGGTGAGACCAAAGGAGTGAGAGTCGGTTCTCAAATTCTTCACATCGGTGGACACTTAGCCGACATTTCGTCGAATTGAATCGCGTTCGGGAACCGAAGAACATGCAAGCGATCGATGTGAAGTTTGACTGCAATGCACTGCGCACCGACACTGCGCTGCGTCTCTGGCAGACTGCCGCGTCTCTTCACTCAAGAAAGCTTTCCATGCCTGAACGCCTGCCCGTGGATCTCGCCAAGGCTTATCGCCTGCTCAATCACGGTCCCACCGTGCTCGTGACGAGCACGCATGCCGGACGCAGCAATGTGATGGCGGCAGCGTGGTCGATGCCGCTCGATTTTTCACCGCCGAAAGTTGCGGTGGTCATCGATCGCAATACCTATACGCGGCAGCTCGTCGAAGCGTCGGGCGAGTTCGCGCTCAACGTGCCGTCGCGTGCAACGGCGGCGCTAACGCTGGCCGTCGGATCGGAATCGGGACGCGAGCGCGACAAGTTCGCCGAACGCGGCATCGCCACGTTCGCAGCAGGCAAGATTGCCGCGCCCTTACTCGAAGATTGCCTCGGATGGTTGGAGTGCCGCGTGCTGCCCGAACCGCACATTCAGGAACGCTACGATCTGTTCCTCGGCGAAGTGGTGGCCGCTTGGGCGGATGCGAATGCGTTCCGCAATGGGCATTGGCTGTTTGAAGAAGAAAGCCCGAGCAGCATTCATTACGTCGCAGGCGGACACTTCTTTGAAACCGGGAAAGGCTTCGACGTCAGCCGCGAAGACTGACGCCACGATTCAGCAGACGTCCGGCACGACGTCTTGCGACGTTGCGGCGGCGTGGCGCGCGACGATGCGGTCACGGCCCTCGGCCTTGGCGGCATAGAGCGCCGCGTCGGCGCGCTGCATGAGCGCAGCGAGCGTATCGCCGGCTTGCAGCGTGGCCACGCCCATGCTGAAGGATGCCGCCGCTGCGCCGGCGGCGCCGGCCTCCGTGTCGTCGAGCTGCCGCTTGAGACGCTCGGCGGCGGTCATCGCAGCCGGCAGGTCGGTGTCGGGCATGAGCACGACGAACTCGTCGCCGCCGAGCCGGCCGATGTAATCCATGTTGCGCAACGCCGCGCGCGCGGTGCGCACGACCCGCACCAGCACGTCGTCGCCCACCGCGTGGCCGAAGCTGTCGTTGATGCGCTTCATGTTGTCGAGGTCGATCAGCACCAGCGCGAGCGGCGCACGGGTGCGCAGGGCACGGGCCAGTTCCCGTTCGGCCGCGCCGAAGACGGCGCGGCGCGAGAGGGCGTCGGTGAGGAAGTCGCGATTGGCCGCCTGCTCCATGCCTTCGACCACGGCGCGATGCGCCACGACGAGACCGGCGAGCGTAAGCGCAGGCAGGGCCAACGCGCCGGGGGTGAGCGCGAGGATGTTCCAGCCGGTGGGCGCAAGCAGGGAGATCGGCGCGTTGGCGCTGAGCAGTTGGCCGGTGCCGCGCAGCGCGTGTCCGGCGCACACGGCGAGTGCGATCCCGGCCGTGAGGTAGGCGGGATAGCGCGTCGCGAGCATCTGGCTGCGGCAGCGCCATGCGGTCCAGGCGATGCCTGCCGCGACGCCCGCCTGGTAGATCGAGATGGCGATGGTGCGGCCGGTGAAGGAGAAGGCGACGTAGTGAAACCAGGCGACGCTGGCCACCAGCAGCAGCACGCCCGACGCCACCAGCAGCAGCGACACCTCGCGCTTGAAGAGACGGCGGAAGCCGACGTAAGCCGCTCCGCCCGCGGAGGCGTAGAGCGCATTGGCGCCCTCGAAGGCGAATAACTCGGGCGCCTGCTTCACCGCGGCATAAGACAGGAAGGCCATGGTGCCGAGCGCGTTCGCCAGCAGCAATTCGCTCACGCCCCGGATCTGGTAGCCGCGCAGGGCATAGACCACGAGGAACATGATGAAACAGAGCAGGGAGGCGGCGAGCAATGCCGCGGTGGTGCTGAGCATGCGTGCGAATACGAGTCGGCGAAAGAACTTAGCTTACTCGAAATTTCCTTTTGGAAACATGGATTTATGCGCAGCCGCCGCGATTTCCCATGTTCATGGGAAGCTGCATTTTCACGATCGATCAATGTCGTTCGACAGAACCGCGGATCGCGTGCATGGACCCGATGACGAAATCGACAAGCTCTTCGACACGGATTGGATTACCATTTCTTTTTTGCAGCGCACAACAGGTGTGTCTTGTCGACGTACTCCCCCTCCCTCCCGCACGGCGTCCCGTCCCGTTCCCGCATCGCCGCCCTGACGCTCGCCGCCATCGGCATCGTGTACGGGGACATCGGCACGAGTCCGCTGTACACGATGAAGGAAGTGTTCTCCGCCGAGCACGGCCTGCCGCTCAACGAAGCCAATCTCTTCGGCGTGGTCTCGCTGATCCTGTGGGGCCTCACGGTCGTCGTCTCGCTCAAGTACGTCACGCTCATCCTGCGTGCGGACAACCGCGGCGAAGGCGGCATCATGGCGCTGGTGGCGCTGGCGCTTGCTTCGGTGAGCCCGAAGTCGCGCTGGTACGGCGGCATCGCGCTGGTGGGCCTGCTCGGCGCGGCGCTGTTCTACGGCGACGGCGTGATCACGCCGGCGATCTCGGTGCTCTCCGCGATGGAAGGCCTGGAGGTGGCGGCGCCGGCGCTGAAGTCCTACGTGGTGCCGCTCACTGTCGTGATCCTGGTGGCGCTGTACTCGGTGCAGAGCAAGGGCACCACCGGCATCGGCAAATGGTTCGGGCCCATCATGGTGTTGTGGTTCATCGCGCTGGCGCTCATGGGCCTGGTCAACATCGCGGAGAACCCGCGCATCCTGGCCGCGATCAATCCCTGGCATGCGGCGCGCTTCTTAGTGCAAAACGGCTGGCTGGCCTTTCTTGCGCTCGGCGCGGTCGTGCTGGCCTTCACCGGCGCCGAGGCGCTGTATGCGGACATGGGCCACTTCGGCCGCCGGCCCATCCGCATCGCCTGGTTCGCGGTGGTGTTTCCGGGCCTCGCGCTGAACTACCTCGGCCAGGGCGCGCTGCTGCTCTCGCATCCCGACGCGGTGGACAATCCCTTCTTCCAGCAGCTCGGCCCATGGAGCGTCTATCCGCTGGTGGCGCTGTCGACGGTGGCGACGGTGATCGCGTCGCAGGCCACCATCTCCGGCACCTTCTCCATCACGCAGCAAGCCATCGCGCTGGGCTACCTGCCGCGCATGCGGGTGGTGTATACGTCCGAGCGCGAGATGGGCCAGATCTACATTCCCTTCATCAACTGGCTGCAGCTGACGGCGGTAGTGCTCGCGGTGATCGGCTTCGCCTCGTCGTCGAACCTGGCCTCGGCCTACGGGATCGCGGTGACGCTCACCATGCTGCTCACCACGCTCCTCACCTTCTTCGTGGTGCGCTACGGCTGGGGCTATAACGCCGGGCTGGTCGGCGCGGTGACGCTCGGCTTCCTCGCCGTCGACGCCGCCTTCTTCTCCGCCAACACGCTCAAGATCCTGCACGGCGGCTGGTTCCCGCTGGTGCTCGGCGCGGTGACGATGACGGTGATGCTCACCTGGAAGCAGGGCCGCGAACTGGTCTTCGACAACCTGCGCCGCCACATCATTCCGCTGGAGGATTTCCTGCAGTCGCTGTTCGTCAGCCCGCCGGCGCGCGTGGAGGGCACCGCCGTGTTCTTCCGGCTGGAAGGCGACGGCGTGCCGCACGCCATGCTGCACAACCTGCTGCACAACAAGGTGCTGCACGAGCGCACCATCTTCCTCACGGTGCAGAACGCCGACATCCCGCGCGTGCCGGAAAGCGAGCGGGCGCAGGTACAGGAGCTCGGCCACAACTGCTACCAGGTGACGGTGCGCTACGGCTTCATCGACGAGCGCGACATCCCGCATGCGCTGTCGCTCTGCGCCCGTGCCGGACTGCCGATCGAACCGATGGAGACGTCCTTCTTCATCTCGCGGCAGACCGTGATCCCCACCGTCGGACGCGGCATGGCGCTCTGGCGCGAGGCGATGTTCGCGGCGATGTCGCGCAATGCGCGCGATGCGGCCGACTACTACCGCGTGCCGGCGAACCGGGTGATCGAACTGGGGACGCAGGTGGAGATCTGAAGCTTGCCAGTCAGGCAAGTGACGAGCGGCGCAGGCGCCTGCAAAAGCCGCGCCTTATCTGTTGTGCGCGGTGAACATCCGGGCCCGAAATCCGTCAAACGCCAAGCAGGCAGGCATGCGGCGAGGCCGCGAAAAAAAGTTGCCGGACAGGGCCTTGAATTGCGGCACGTCGTCCCCACATGCCATTGTTGATTTCCTGTCCTCGTTCTTGACATTCCAAAGTGATAACCGATACCAGCGAAAAAGTCGACATTTCGCGCATCCTCATCCACCCGGTCAACGGCTCCGCCACGAGCGCGCGCGTGACCTCGATCGAAGCGGCCAACTCCGTGCTCGAGCGCTGGACGCACGAGACGCCCGAGGCGCCGGCCAATGAATACGAAGTCGAAATCATCTTCGAAGATGGATTGCGCTACAGCGGGCATTATCAATTCGACACCCGCAAGAAGGTCTCTCTCGGCCGCAACGTACGCCGCCGATTGAGCGACATGGCCAGCCCCAGTACCAAGCGCGTCGCGCGCGAGAGCGAAGCCGCCAACGACTCCATCGTCGGCACCAGCGGCAGCCCGGTGGAGCGGGCGAAGACGCTGCTCGAGCACTACAACATCTAGCCCTTTCAGGCCGTTGCCAAAAAGTCCAGCAGGACGCGATTGACCTCGTCCGGCGCCTCGTTCTGCACCCAGTGCGCGGCGCCCGGGATGCGGTGCACCGTCAGCCTGGGCGCGAAGCGCTCCAACCCCTCCAGCAGGAATACGCCCAGCGCGGGATCCTGCTCGCCCCAGATCACGAGCGTCGGCGCTTTCGTGCGTGCCGAAGCCGCCATGGCCAATCCGTCGCTGCGGAAGTTTTCGCGGTAGTAGTCGAGCGCCGCCTTCAATGCACCGGGCTGCGCCAGCAGCCTTACGTAGGCGTCGATGTCCTGTTCGCTGAAGCTGCCCTTTCGCGCAGGCCCGGTGCGAAACATGCGCCGCACGACGGCGTAATCGCCCGCTGCCAGCGCCTGCTCCGGCAATACCGGCAACTGGAAGAACCCGGCATACAAGCTGCGCAGCCATTGCGACGTGCGCCACACCTTCTCACGGTAGAGCTGCATGTGCGGCGCATTGAGGATCACCAGCTTGTCGAGCAGCGCCGGATACGTCCCGGCGAAGGCCCACGCGATGACGCCGCCCCAGTCGTGCCCGACCACCGTCACGCGCGGCGCGCCGGTCGCCGCAGCCACGGCCGCAAGATCGGCCACCAGCCGCCGCATGTGATACGCGCTCTGCTGCGTGCTCACGCCCGACGGCGGATAGCCGCGCAGGTTCGGCACCCACGCCGCATAACCGGCCGCCGCCAGCGCCGGCACCTGGTGGCGCCATGAATGTCCGCTCTCGGGAAACCCGTGCAGCAGGATGACCGGCGGTCCTTCCCCGCTCACCTCCACATGCAGTTCCAGACCGTCGCCGGGAATGCGCAGGGTGCGGGTCGGGAATGTCGTCGCCATGCCTGAGTGCGGCGTCGTTCAGTACAGTGTTGTCTTGACACGCGCCGGCAGCTCGCGGTCGTAGGTCTCGCCGTCGATGCGCGCCTGCGTGGCGGCGGCGAGGATCTGCCCCGGCGTGGGCAGGCTGCCGCGCGCTGCATGCCGGTCGGGATTCCAGAGGTCGGCGCGCACCACCGCGCGCGAGCATTGGAAGAACACCGTGTCCACGGTGATCACCAGCGCGACTTTCGGCAGGCGCCCGTCGACGGCATGCCGCGCGAGCAGCTGCGGATCGACGCTGATGCGCGCGCGGCCATTCACGCGCAGGGTTTCCGACACGCCCGGAATGAGGAAAAGCAGCGCGACGCGCGGATCGGCGATCAGGTTGCGCAGGCTGTCGATGCGGTTGTTGCCGCGCCGGTCGGGCAGGATGAGCGTCTTCTCGTCCGCCACGTGCACGAAGCCCTTGGGATCGCCGCGCGGCGAGCAGTCCAGCCCGTCTGGTCCGACGCTGGCGAGCGCGACGAAGGGCGAGGCTTCGATCAAGGCGCGGTAATGCGCATCGATGTGATCGCGTTCCTTCGCGATGGACGCTTCGCCGACCGGCCCGAACAGCGCGGCAAGGGCGTCGGGCGTGGTGATGTCGTAGGCAGGGTCAGAATGCTGCACGGCATGCTCCGTGAGTGGGCTATGAATGATTGTAGGGCGATTGTAGGGCCGAACCGCTTTTCCTACCGGCCGAGGGACCGGGCGTCCTTGCGCGCGAAGGCTGCCGCTTCCTTGCGCAGCCAGTCTTCGAAGGCGACGAGATGCGGCGGCTTGCGGCGTCCGCTCGCGGTGACGAGATAGTAGGCATACGGTGCGGGCACGATGCGTTCGGACGCGCGCACCAGGCGTCCGGCAGCGAGATCGTCGTGCACCAGCGCGCTGCGACCGATGGCGATCCCCTGGCCTTCCACCGCCGCGCCCAGCATGAGATTGCTGTCGCTGTAGCGGCTGCCGTGCTGGAACTCCTCGGCATCGATGCCCGCCGCGCGGCACCATGCCTGCCACTCTGTCATGCAATCGTCGCGCAGGATGCGGTAGCGCTTGAGCGAGGCATCGCTGGCCGGCAGCCGGCCCTTGTTGAAGCCAGGACTGCAGACCGGAAACAGCCACTCCTGCAGGAGCAGTTCCGATTCGCAGCCCTTCCAGTTGCCGCGGCCGTAGCGGATGGCGACGTCGGCCTCGGCGCGTTCGAGATCCTTCAGATCCATCGAACCCTGGATGTGGACCGCCACCTCGGGCTGCAGCTTCTGGAAGCGTGCGATGCGCGGCAACAGCCAGCGGTTGGCGAAGGATTGCAGCGTGGTCACCGTCACGGCGGGCGCACGCTTCTGCACGCTCGCATCGGACACCGCGCGGCCGATCTGCCGCAGCGCCGGCTGGATGCGGCGAAACAGCAAACGGCCTTCGTTCGTCAATGCCATCTGGCGGCCTTGCCGTTCGAACAGCGCTACGCCGAGCTGGCTTTCCAGGCCCCGGATCTGCTGGCTGACCGCACTATGCGTCACATGCAGTTCACCGGCGGCAAGCGAATAGCTGCCATGGCGGGCGGCGGCTTCGAAGGCATGCAAGGCGTGCAGCGGGGCAGGTTTCATGGTGTTAGTTTTTCTAACATGACATGTCAAAAAATCTCGTTCGACATTCTACGCGCGCTTGCGCACCATGTCGGTTTCCACGCCCGCGCGACGCTTACCCGAACCGACCATGTCCACCGCCAATCTTCTTCGCCTCCTGCTGCTCGGCGCCATTTGGGGCACCAGCTTCATGCTCATGCGCATCGCCGCCCCCGTCTTCGGCCCCATCCTCACCACCTTCGGCCGCGCCATGCTGGCCGCCGCCGCGCTCTACCTCTATGCGCGTTCCCGCAACATCGATTTCGCGTGGCGAAAGAACGCGCGGGTATATCTCGTCATCGGCCTGTTCAACACCGCGATTCCCTTCGCGCTGTTCGCGTGGTCCGCGCTCTACATTCCCTCGGCCTACATGGCGACGATGAATTCGCTGGCCCCCATCTTCACCGGCCTGTTCGGCTTCCTGCTGCTCTCCGACAAACTCACGCCCACGCGCATGGCGTCGTTCGTGCTGGGATTGTGCGGCGTGGCGGTGCTGGTGCGCGTCGGCCCGACGGCGGTGACGCCGCAGGTGGTGTTCGGCGTGCTGGCGAGCATGGCGGCCGCCGTGTGCTACGGCTATGCGGCCACCTTCACGCGCATGCACGCGTCCGCCATTCCCTCGCTCGCGACGGCGACCGGCAGCCAGCTGTTCGCCGCGATCGCGCTGCTGCCCTTTGCGGCACCGTCCATGCCGCACGCGGTACAGGCGGCCACGCCGCTCTCGTTGATCGCGGTGGCGGTGCTGGGCGTGGTGTGCACCGGCCTGGCCTATGCGCTGTTCTTCCACCTGATCGCCACCGAAGGCGCGAGCAAGGCGATCACCGTGACCTTCCTCGTGCCGGCCACGGCATCGGTCTGGGCATGGCTGTTCCTCGGCGAACCGGTGACGCTGGGAACGGTGGCGGGAATTGCGGTCGTGCTGTGTGCGACGGCGATGGCGCTGGGACTGGTGGGGAAATGGACCAGCGCCTTGCGAGGGGTTTAGACCCCGTCGAAGAAATCCACCACACCAGTGTCGAGCGAATACTCGGCACCGACCACCAGCAGCTCGCGGCGCAGGATGCGCTGCTCCAGGATCTCGGAGCCGTGGCGCAGCTGGTTGGCGGAAGCGAGCACGTTGGCGCGCACGGCGTGGCTGATCAAGGCATCGTGATCATGCCGCAGCTCGGTGTGCAGCAGCGGCTCGACCGAGGGCCGCACGCGTTCGACGATGGAGCGCAGATGCGGGGATTGCTGCTGCGCCGGCCGCATCGCTTCCTCCAGCGTGGCCACGATGGCGCCGCAGCGAGAATGGCCGAGCACCACCACCAGCGGCGTGCCGAAACGCTCGGCCGCAAACTCGACGCTGCCGATCTGCGAGGGCGCGACGATGTTGCCGGCGATGCGAATCACGAAGAGGTCGCCCAGCCCCTGGTCGAACACCAGTTCGGCCGGCACGCGCGAATCGGAGCAGCCGAGGATGATGGCGAAGGGCGCCTGCCCGTCGGCCAGCTGATCCCGGCGCGCGGGGCTGGCGAGACTTGGGGCGATGCTGGTGCCGGCGACGAAGCGGCGGTTACCTTCCTGCAGGCGGGTCAGGGCGTCTCGAGAGGGATTCATACCCGCGATTCTATCGGCTGCGGCGCGTTCGCGTCGCAGCGCAGGATCAATTCCCAGGCCTGTTTTGGCTCGGCATAACGCAGGATCGTGCGCTCTTCGACGCCGATGCGTTCCCACGCGGCATCGAAGAGCGCGTCGATCGCTGTGCGGTCGAAGAAACGCTTGCGGCTGGCGTAGCGCCCATTCACTTCGTAGTAGTTCGGTTCGATCTCACGATGCCCGACCGCACCGTGCAGCACGTCGTTCGTTGAATTGAGGCGGCACAGCAAGAGTCCGCCCGGCCGCAGGCAGCGGGCGATGTCGGCGACGGCGGCACGGGTGGTGCGCCAGTCGAAGTAATGCAGGCAGAGGCTGGCGACGATGACGTCGAACGCATTGTCCGGAAACGGCAGCGGCCGGCTCAGGTCGTGTGCGACCGGC
>SPQI01000363.1 GCA_004570315.1 Oxalobacteraceae bacterium OM1
CAAAACCCCGGTTCAGTTTCCCCTGGTTTATCTTACACTTACCTTTTTTTTTTGCCACCCCCCCCTCCTGGGGGCGGGGGGGGGGGGGCACGGGTTTAGTCTCGACGACGCAAAACCCATCCCCCTCCTAGCCTCCCCCTTGAAGGGGGAGGGACGTTCTTTACTGTTGGAGGACAGCGCTCAGGCTGCGACCTTCTCTTTCGCCTGCGCTTCGGCGTTCAGCTCGCGCAGTGCCCGCTTGTACTCGGTCGGGAACACTTTCACGAACTTGCTGCGGCCGTTCGCCCAGTCGTCGAGCAGATTGCGCGCGCGCGTGCTGCCGGTGTACTTGAAGTGGCGCTCGATCAGGCCCTTGAGGATGTCCTCGTCGGTGCGCACTTCGCCGCCGCGTGTCGTGCTGTGCCAGATGGCGCGCTCGATCTTCGCTTCCTGCTCGTAGTTCGGCAGGACCGGCTCCAGCGTCACCATGGCCATGTTGCACTTCTTCGCGAACTCGCCGTCCGGGTCGTAGACGTAGGCCACGCCGCCCGACATGCCCGCCGCGAAGTTGCGGCCGGTCGCGCCGAGCACGACGACGGTGCCGCCGGTCATGTACTCGCAACCGTGGTCGCCGGTACCTTCGACGACCGCCGTGGCGCCGGAATTGCGCACTGCGAAGCGTTCGCCGGCCACGCCGTTGATGAATGCCTCGCCCGCAATCGCGCCGTACAGCACGGTGTTGCCGACGATGATGTTGTCTACTGCCCAGCCGCGGAACTCGGTGTTCGGACGCACGATGATGCGGCCGCCCGACAAGCCCTTGCCGACGTAGTCGTTGCCTTCGCCGACGATGTCCAGCGTAATGCCGTGTGCCAGGAATGCGCCCACCGACTGCCCGCCCGTGCCTTGCAGCTGGATATGAATGGTGTCGTCCGGGAGGCCTTCATGGCCGTAGCGGCGCGCCACCTCGCCCGACAGCATCGCGCCGACGGTGCGGTTGACGTTGCGGATCGGCGAAATGAAGGACACCTTCTCGCCCTTGTCGAGCGCCCACTGCGCCTGCGCGATGAGGCGGTGGTCGAGCGCCTTTTCGAGGCCGTGGTCCTGCGTCTCCACCTGGAAGCGCGGCTCGGATTCCGGCACGTCCGGCTGATGGAAGATGCGGCCGAAGTCGAGGCCTTTCGCCTTCCAGTGCGAGACGGCCTTGGACTTGTCGAGCAGATCGGTGCGGCCGATCAGCTCGTCCATCGTGCGGATGCCCAGCTGCGCCATGATCTGGCGCGCTTCTTCCGCGACGAAGAAGAAGTAGTTGACCACGTGCTCGGGCTTGCCCTGGAATTTCTTGCGCAGCACCGGATCCTGCGTCGCCACACCGACCGGGCAGGTGTTCAGGTGGCACTTGCGCATCATGATGCAACCCTCGACGACCAGCGGCGCGGTGGCGAAGCCGAATTCGTCGGCGCCCAGCATCGCGGCGATGACGACGTCGCGGCCGGTCTTGATCTGGCCGTCGGTCTGCACGCGGATACGGCTGCGCAGGCGGTTCAGCACCAGCGTCTGCTGCGTCTCGGCGAGGCCCAGTTCCCACGGCGTGCCGGCATGCTTGATGGACGACAGTGGCGAGGCGCCGGTGCCGCCGTCATGGCCGGCGATCACGACGTGGTCGGCCTTCGCTTTCGCGACGCCGGCGGCAATCGTGCCCACGCCGACTTCCGACACCAGCTTCACCGAGATCGAGGCGCGCGGATTCACGTTCTTCAGATCGTGAATTAGCTGCGCCAGGTCTTCGATGGAATAGATGTCATGGTGCGGCGGCGGCGAAATCAGGCCCACGCCAGGCACCGAGAAGCGCAGCTTCGCGATGTACTCGGACACCTTGTGGCCCGGCAGCTGACCGCCCTCGCCCGGCTTCGCGCCCTGCGCCATCTTGATCTGGATCTGGTCGGCGGAGCTCAGGTATTCCGCCGTCACGCCGAAGCGGCCGGACGCCACTTGCTTGATCTTGGAGCGCAGCGAGTCGCCCTCCTGCAGCGGCAGGTCGACCTCGATGCGGTCCTTGCCGATGACGGAGGCGAGCGTGTCGCCCTTCTTGATGGGAATGCCCTTCAATTCCATGCGATAGCGGTTCTCGTCCTCACCGCCTTCGCCGGTGTTCGACTTGCCGCCGATGCGGTTCATCGCGATCGCCAGCGTGGCGTGCGCTTCGGTCGAGATGGAGCCGAGCGACATCGCGCCGGTGGCGAAGCGCTTGACAATGTCCTTCGCCGACTCGACTTCCTCCAGCGGAATGGCGCGCGACGGATCGATCTTGAACTCGAACAGGCCGCGCAGCGTCATGTGGCGCTTGGACTGGTCGTTGATGATCTGCGCGTATTCCTTGTAGGTGCTGAAGTTGTTGGCGCGGGTCGAATGCTGCAGCTTGGCGATGGCGTCCGGCGTCCACATGTGGTCTTCGCCGCGCACGCGGAAGGCGTATTCGCCGCCGGCGTCCAGGCCGTGGGCCAGCAGCGGATCTTCGCTGAAGGCGAGCTTGTGCAGGCGCAGCGCTTCTTCGGCGACTTCGAACACGCCGATGCCTTCGACGTTGGACGCGGTGCCCTTGAAGTACTTGTCGACCATCGACTTCGACAGGCCGATCGCTTCGAAGATCTGCGCGCCGCAGTAGGACATGTAGGTGGAGATGCCCATCTTGGACATCACCTTCATCAAGCCCTTGCCGACGGCTTTCTGGAAGTTGTAGATCGCCTTCTCGCCCGACAGTTCGCCCGGCAGGCCCTTGGCCAGTTCGAGCAGCGTGTCCATCGCGAGGTAGGGATGGATCGCTTCTGCGCCGTAACCCGCGAGCAGCGCGAAGTGGTGCGTCTCGCGCGCGGAGCCAGTCTCCACGACCAGGCCGGTCGAGGTGCGCAGGCCCTTACTCACCAGGTGCAGGTGGATCGCCGACGTGGCGAGCAGCGCCGGGATGGCGACCTGGTCGGCATCGACCTTGCGGTCGGAGATGATGAGGATGTTATGCCCGGACTTCACCGCGTCCACGGCCTTCGCGCACAGCGAGGCGATGCGGGCTTCGATGCCTTCCTTGCCCCAGCCGACCGGGTAGCAGATGTTCAGTTCATGCGACTTGAACTTGCCGCCGGTGTGCTTGCTGATGTTGCGCAGCTTGGCGATGGCTTCGTAGTCGAGGATCGGCTGCGACACCTCGAGACGCATCGGCGGGTTGATGTTGTTGGTGTCGAGCAGGTTCGGCTTCGGGCCGATGAAGGACACCAGCGACATCACCATCGCTTCGCGGATCGGGTCGATCGGCGGGTTGGTCACCTGCGCGAACAGCTGCTTGAAGTAGTTATACAGCGGCTTGAGCTTGTTCGACATCACCGCCAGCGGCGAGTCGTTACCCATCGAGCCCACGGCCTCCTCGCCCAGCACGGCCATCGGCGCCATCAGGAACTTCAGGTCCTCCTGGGTGTAGCCGAACGCCTGCTGGCGGTCGATCAGGGGCACCGCCGGCTTTTCGCCCTGCGCCGGGCCGCTCTTGGCCTGGCTGTCGGGCAGCTTCAGTTCGTTCAGCTTGATGCGCACCGACTTGATCCAGGCCTTGTACGGCTTGGCGTTGGCGTAGGTGTCCTTGAGTTCCTTGTCGTCGATGATGCGGCCGGCGTCGAGGTCGATGAGGAACATCTTGCCCGGCTGCAGGCGCCATTTCTTGATGATCTTGGACTCGGGAATCGGCAGCACGCCGGCTTCGGAGGCCATCACGACGAGGTCGTCGTCGGTGACGACGTAGCGCGCCGGGCGCAGGCCGTTGCGGTCGAGCGTGCCGCCGATGTGGCGGCCGTCAGTGAAGGCCATGGCGGCGGGGCCGTCCCACGGTTCCATCATCGCGGCGTGGTATTCGTAGAAGGCGCGGCGATTGTCATCCATCGTCGTGTGGTTTTCCCACGCTTCCGGAATCATCATCATCATCGCCTGGGCGACCGGGTAACCGGCCATCACTAGCAATTCGAGCGCGTTATCGAAGCAGGCGGTGTCGGACTGGCCTTCGTAGATCAGCGGGAAAAGCTTCTTCAGGTCGTCGCCGAAGACGGCCGACTTCATCACGCCTTCGCGGGCGCGCATCCAGTTGAAGTTGCCCTTTACCGTGTTGATCTCGCCGTTGTGGGCGATCAAGCGGTACGGGTGGGCCAGCGGCCACTCCGGGAAGGTGTTGGTCGAGAAGCGCTGGTGCACGAGGGCGAGCGCGGAGACGCAGCGCGCATCCTGCAGGTCCTTGTAATAGACGCCGACCTGGTCGGCCAGCAGCAGTCCCTTGTAGACCACGGTGCGGGCCGACATGGACGGCACGAAGAATTCCTTGCCGTGCAGGAGATTCAGCGCTTGGATGGCATGGCCGGAGGACTTGCGGATGACGTAGAGTTTGCGTTCGAGCGCGTCGGTCACCATGATGTCCGGGCCGCGGCCGATGAAGATCTGGCGGATGACCGGTTCCTTGTCACGGACCGTGGGCGACATCGGCATCTCGCGGTCGACCGGCACGTCGCGCCAGCCCAGCACGACCTGCCCTTCGGCGTGAACGGCGCGTTCGATTTCCTGTTCGCAGGCGATGCGGGACGCGTGTTCCTTCGGAAGGAAGATCATGCCGACGCCATATTCGCCGGGCGGCGGCAGGTTGACGCCCTGCTTGGCCATCTCTTCGCGGTAGTACTGGTCCGGAATCTGGATCAGGATGCCGGCACCATCGCCCATCAGCTTGTCGGCACCGACTGCGCCCCGGTGGTCGAGGTTTTTCAGGATCAGCAGGCCTTGCTCGACGATCGAGTGGCTTTTCTTGCCTTTGATGTGGGCGATGAAACCGACACCGCAGGCGTCGTGTTCGTTATTAGGATCGTAGAGACCTTGGGCGTGCATGGGCATTCTCCGCAGCTTTGACTTATATCGAAGAGAAAGAATAGTGCAGCGCAACAGCAAGTTCAACGATTATTAAAAGGGGTCAGAGCCAAATTAAAGTGGCGAGGCTTTCTCTTTCACTATAAAAAGGGACAGAGTGGCACAAGGCAAATCCCGGATGCGGCCGTGCTTACTGGAAATTTTTAATATTGGAGTGTTAAGCCGATTGAACTGCTGTCTTGCGCGGCCGGCCGCGGCGTCCCGGAACGACAGGGCGGGAGACTTTCTTCCCGAGGGCTGTTTTGAAGTGCTCAGATCCCAGGGGCCAGCCCTTGTGCGCGCTATCGTCTAGCAGTCGCAACTGGGCGCTACTCAAGCCTTGCTCCAGCAAGTTCTTGTAAGCGCCTTCGCGGTCGAACGGCGTGTTGCCCAACAGCCAGTAGCTGGCGTGTTCCGTGACCACGGGGTCCGGCTTCAGGCCGATGTGATGAAGATTGCTCGACCATGGATAGTCCGCGGCCGTGGCAGCTAGACCGGCCCGCACGGGTGCTGTCTCGATATATTGGGTACAGAGAAGCAGGTAGGGATCCGGGTCGACGAGAGTCGCCCGGTATCGCCCCTGCCACAGCGTGCCGGCGCGCCCGTACTTTGCATTGAAATAAGGGACATAGTGACGCCCCAGCCATTGCATCATCTTGGCCAGGCCAGTTTCGTCGGCCGGCGACGCCAGCAGTTGCACCTCGTTCGGCAGCAAGACATAGGCGTGAACGGCCACCTTGAACTGCCGCGCCGCCTCCCGCAGCCACCTGAGATAGACGGCAAAGTCGTCGGCGTCGCGGAACACGGTCAGCTGGTCGATCGCACGCTGGATCAGGATATGGGGTTGCTGGGGAAGAACCAGTCGGGGAAGGCGGGCCATGCCGCCATTGTACCGTGCGGGCACACTGACTCGTGCCCCATTTTTCTAGACATTGAAGTTGGCCGTGTTGCGCCAGACCGGTTCCAGTCGCCGCACGGCGAATCGGGGCTTTGGCCCTGCGCCTGGACAATCTGCCGCCAAGCCTTGAGCGAAGATGGAGCGCTTGATCCGCCCGGTGGAAGGCGGACGCCGCGCATGGAAGCGCACCGTGCGGACGCCGGCTTCGGCGAACCAGCGGTCGCGGGCCATTTCGCGCCGCGTGGGACGTGCCCGATGCCCAAGCTCGATGACTGCCAGCAGTTGCAAGTCGTGGTCGAACACGGCGTAGCCGACTCGATCGGCCTCGATGCTCTCGGCGGCGAGCCTGCGGGCCGGGCCGACGCCGGCCGGCTCGATCAGCGCCGACACTGCGACTTGCGGGCAAACGACACATTCCGGCAAGGCATCGCGCAGCCGAAAATAGAACGACCACTCCGCGCCCGTCAGGACCGGGCGCGGCCGGAACCTGAGCCGGCGTTCGAGCCGGAATGCAAGGCGGATGACGAAAGCGGCGGCCACGATGGCGGCCGCCAGCAGGAGGTCTTTGGCGCCCATGTCATTTTTACAATAAATCGGGATGCCAAATTTATCACTTAAACAAGATAAGAACAAACTGCGAAAGCTAACCGGCTGTGCCGACGTTGCAAAAACGGAACTGCGCCGCTCAGCTCATGCGGCGCATCCAGCCCGGCTCCATCTGCCGGCGCTGCTCAATGGCGCGAACCACAAGCAGACGCAGTTCATTGAGCGGGCCGACCTCGGCCGGCTCCACCCGCGAGAGCGGCGCCGAAATGTCCCAGTCGCCGTAGAGAAAGCCGACGGGCTGACGGTTGACGGTGAGCGGCAGCACCATAAAACTGCGCACGGACGGCAGCGCATCCTTCCACCAGCGCGGCACCTTGCTCACGAAATTGGCGTCGAGGGCATTCTCGACGAAGATCATCTTGTCATTGGCGAGCGCGGCGTGGAAGACGTCCGGCTGGTAGGCATCGCCGAAAATCAGACGCGGCAACAACTCCTGAACGCCGTCGCCGAAGCACATGCGCGCCGTGTAGCTGGACTGCTCCTGGTTGCGCAGGAATGCAATCGCGCGGCTGAAGCCGAGGCCCTGGTAGATGGTTTCCAGCGCCATGGACAGGAGCTGGCCGGTGCTGGCGGTCTGGACCGCATCGCGGATGTCGTCCACGCCGTCGCCCAGACGCTTGGCGGCATCGACAGGCTTGCCGCCGCGGGCGTGCGGCGCCTCCTGCTTCTCTTCCTTGGCGGGCTCCGGCTTGCGGCCGGGCAGGACGGCCTTGGTCGGCCGGACCAGACGCGGATCTTCCGCCACGGCGGTGCGCTGGGCGCTGTCCACGGCGGCAAGCAGATCCTTCGTCTCCACGCCGAGCATGTCGGCGTAGGTCGCAGCGAGTGCGGTGACGCGTTCGGCGGCATCCTCTTCATCGGCGCAGATCGCGTCGGCGCAGCGCGAGGACAGCGTGGAGACGGCCGCCAGCCAGTCGTTGTGGTCGAGCGGTTCGCCGACCGGCTTGGGCGCGACATCCTGCAACGTATCGATCAGTCCGGCGGGCAGTCCCCACTGCTGCGCAGCCTTGCGCGCGATGTCGTCGAGGCCCAGGCCGAGCACCGCGCGCGCCGCGTCGGCTTCCGGCATGCCTTCGGTGCAACGCGCCTGGATCTCCTGCCAGCGGTCCTGCAGGTAGAAGGTGGTCATCATGCGGCCGAGCGAGTGCAGCATGGAGCACACGACCGCCTCTTCCGCATCGCGCGTGCTGGCCGCCGCGGCAACCTGGCGCGCGATATGGCCGGCCATCACCGCCTTTTCCATTTCCACACGCGCAGCGCCCGAGGCCGACGACGCGTTCGAAAGCCCGTCGATCAGCTTCAGACCCAGGGCAAGATGGCCGATGGCTTCCGTGCCGAGCACGATGACCGCCTTGGACACCGTATTGATGCCCTGCCCGAACACTGAATACATCGCGCTATTGGCCAGGCGCAGCACCTTCTGGGTGAGCGCCGGATCCTGCAGCACGGTCTTGGTCATGTTGAATTCGCGGTCGTCCTCGCCGCGCATGGCGCCGATGATGGCGCCGACCACCTTGGAGAAACCCGGCAGGTCGCCGCGCTGGCGCACGCGCTGCCAGAGCAGTTCCATGGTCTGTTCAGGGGTTGCCGTGCCGGTCTGTGCCGCGTTTGCCATCGTGTCTCTGGTTGATTATTGCGCCGCGACGGCGTGCCGCGTCTGCTGGCTTTCGTCGCGCAGCAGCGCCATCGCGTCCTCCGGCAACAGCGGCCGGCCGGTGAGGTAGCCCTGAATCAGGCCGCATCCGTGCCTGGACAGGAACTGGAATTGGTCTTCGTTTTCCACGCCCTCGGCGACCGTGGTCAGCTGCAGGTGGCTGGCGAGACTCAGCACGACGTTGCAGATGGCGACGTCCTTCACCGACGTCGGCAGGTCCTTGATGAAGGCGCGGTCGATTTTCAGCGTCGCGATCGGGAAGCGCTTGAGATAGGCGAGCGACGAATAGCCGGTGCCGAAGTCGTCGATCGCGATGCGCACGTTGCGCGCCGTCATGGCGGTCAGCAGCGCTTCGGCATGCTCGGGGTCGGACATCAGGATGCCTTCCGTGATCTCCAGCAGGAGCTGGCTGCCGTCGAGGCCCGAGAGCTTCATCGCCTCGTCCATGATGTCGAGGAACTGATCGTTGCGGAACTGGCGCGGGCTGACGTTGACCGACACGTAGAGCGGCCGCCCGGCCACTTCCTGGAAGCGGCGCACCTGCACGCAGGCCGACTTCAGCGCCCAGGCGCCGAGCAGGTTGATGAGGCCGTTGTTCTCCGCCATCGGGATGAATTGGGCAGGCGACACCAGGCCCTGCCCGGGCCGGTTCCAGCGCATCAGCGCCTCGAAGCCCATGATCTGGCGCGTGCGGGCATCGACGATGGGCTGGTAGTTGAGCAGGAATTCGCCGTCGCGCACCGCCTGGAACATGGCGGCTTCCATCGAGACGTCGTGCTCGGGCTGGGTGAATTTGTCGTGGTTGAAGACAGTCAGGCGGCCCTTGCCGGTTTCCTTGGCGCGGTACATCGCGGTGTCCGCATGAGCGAGCAGCTTCACTTCGCTGTCGCCATGCTCCGGAAATATCGCGGCGCCGATCGAAGTGCCGACATAGAGCGTATGGCCCTGGATGTCGAAGGGGAGCTGCATGCTGCCGATCATGCGGCGGGCGATCAGCTGGATCTCGGCTTCGGCTACGGCGCCGGGCAGCACCGCGACGAACTCGTCGCCGCCCACGCGGGCCAGCGTATCGACGTCGCGCAGCGTGTCGGACAGGCGCATGGCCGCCACGCGGAGCAGCGCGTCGCCGATGGGATGACCGAGCGCGTCGTTGACTTTCTTGAAACCGTCGAGGTCGAGCGCCAGGACGGAAAAGCCCTTGCCCACGCGGCGCGCCTGGGCAATCGCCATGCGGATGCGGTCGGACAGCAGCGAGCGGTTCGGCAGGCCGGTGAGCGCATCGTGCGTGGCCATGTGGCGCAGCCGCTCTTCGGTGGCGTGCTGGCCCGAGATGTCGCGGCCGACGGCAAGGACTTCGCGCTCGCCGGGTGTCGCCGGATAGGCCATCAGTTGGAGTTCGGTCCAGAGCGGGCCGAGCGGCGTCTTGAGGCGCACCTTGACGCGCACCGGCTGGTTCGACGCCGCAGCTTCGTCGAGTGCCGTCGCCAGGGCCGCCTGTTCGCCGCCCAGCACGAATTCAGCCAGCGGCTGGCCTTCCAGCGCTTCGGGCACGCCGAGCAGGTCGGCGCCGCGGCGGCTGGCGGACAGGATGTGGCCTCGGGCGTTCAGGCGGAACACCGCATCGCCGGCAGCCTCCATCAGGCTGTCCAGCTGGACCTTCGCTATGGCGCTAGATCGGTCGCGGCGTATGGAAAACATGCGTCAAAGGAATATTCGGACCGGCGGCGCAGGCCGTGGCGACCCGCAGTTC
>SPQI01000332.1 GCA_004570315.1 Oxalobacteraceae bacterium OM1
GGTCATCATGGGCGACATGATCGCCATCGCCGCACCGAAAGCGCCGGATGGCACGCATGCCCGCGGCGGACCGCGCGTGCATGACAAGCAGTTCGACTTGCCGGCCGCGACCGGATTCGCCAACGCCGCCGACGTCAACGCGGTGCCGTCACCGGCCGCGCGCACGGCGTACACGGAATTCTTGCAAAAGCCCGCGCCCAAGGCCTTCGTGCTCGCTTCCGACGGCACGCCGTTCTGGTCGTCGAATACCTCGGCCGCCGTGCAGCGCGCGATGGAACGCTGCGGCGAGCGTCATACCGGCTGCCGGCTGTATGCCTACGACGACGTGGTCGTCTGGAAGGCGACCTATGCGCTCGATGCGCCGCGCCCGCGCCGCGAAGCGAAGCCGCGTACTCAGACTGCGGCGAGTTCCGGCGACGAGGGCAAGGCACTGGTGCGAACGGCCGTGGTGGCCTCCGGCTATGCCACTGTCGCCGACGTTGCGAAGCTTGCCGAACTGCGGCCCCAGGCGCGCGCCGCGTACGAGGAATTCCTGACCCGCCCCCTGCCGCGCGCATTCGCGCTGGCGGAGGGCCGCGGCTGGTGGGTGTCGTGGGGCACGCGTCCGAAAAATCCGGACGCCCATCCCGACCCGGCGGTGCGCATCATTCCCGACTGCGAACAGTATCACCAGCGGCGCTGCACGATCTACGCCATCGACGACGTGGTCGTCTTCCAGCCCGAGACGAAGCAGGCCGCGCAACCTTGAACAAGGACCATTGTGGACACGATAGCCATTTCAACGAGCGACAAGGGCGTCGCCACCATCACGCTGAACCGCCCGGACGTGCGCAACGCCTTCAACGAAACCATGATCGCGGAACTCACGCAGGCCTTTCGCGATGTCGGCAATGACGCCCGCGTACGCGCCGTGGTGCTCGCCGCCGACGGCCCGGCTTTCTGTGCCGGCGCCGACCTCAACTGGATGAAGAAGATGGCCGGCTACACCCGCGAGGAAAACCGCGCCGATGCGGCCCAGCTGGCCGAAATGCTGCGCGTGATCTACCGCTGCCCGAAGCCGGTGGTGGCGAAGATCCAGGGCGATTGCTATGCCGGCGGCATGGGGCTGGTGGCGGCCTGCGATATCGCCGTGGCCGTCGATGCGGCGAATTTCTGCCTGAGCGAAGTGAAGCTCGGCCTGATCCCGGCCACGATCTCGCCGTACGTCATCAAGGCCATGGGCGAAAACGCCGCGCGCCGCTACTTCATCACGGCCGAGCGCTTCTCGGCGCAGGAAGCCTTGCGTGTCGGCTTCGTGCATGCGGTCGCGCCTGCCGACGGCCTGGATGCCGCCGTCGCAGAGCTGCTCAAGGCGCTGACGGCCAACAGCCCGAACGCCGTGAAGGAAGCCAAGCGCCTGGTGCAGGACGTGGCCGGCCGCGAGCTCACCGACGCGCTGATCGCGGACACCGCCGAGCGCATCGCCGACATCCGCAGTTCCGACGAAGGCAAGGAAGGCGTGCGCTCCTTTTTGGAAAAGCGCAAGCCGTCCTGGCTGGGGCAAAGCTGATACAGTACGCGCCTTTTCAAAGCGCTTTCGGATACGCAATTGAACGCAACTCACGACATCGCCGCCCGCAGCCTCGCCGCCGTCTGGCATCCCTGCACGCAGATGCAGCACCATGAAACGGTGCCGCTGGTGCCGGTCAGCCATGGCCGCGGCGCCTGGCTGTTCGACGCCGACGGCAAGCGTTATCTCGACGCCATCAGTTCCTGGTGGGTGAACCTGTTCGGCCATGCGAATCCGCGCATCAATGCGGCGCTGAAGGACCAGCTGGATTTGCTCGAACACGCAATGCTGGCCGGCTTCACGCACGAGCCGGTGATCCGCTTGTCGGAGCAGCTGGGCGCCCTGACCGGCGGCGTGCTGGGCCACTGCTTCTATGCGTCGGATGGCGCCTCGGCGGTCGAGATCGCACTGAAGATGAGCTTCCATTACTGGCGCAACAGCGGCCAGGGCGAGAAGCGTGAATTTGTTTGCCTGCAGGGCAGCTATCACGGCGAGACTATCGGCGCGCTTGCCGTCACTGATGTCGCGCTGTTCCGCGATGCCTACGGGCCGCTGGTGCAGCGAGCCCACGTCGTCGCTTCGCCCGACGCACGGCAAGCGCAGCCGGGAGAGACTGCGGCCGACGTCGCCCGGCGCGCCGCGCAGGATCTGGAACGCCTGCTGCAGGAACGCAGCGGCAACATTGCCGCCATCATCGTCGAGCCGCTGGTGCAATGCGCGGCCGGCATGGCGATGCACGACCCGGTGTATCTGCAGGAAGTGCGCCGCCTGTGCGACACGTATGGCGTGCACCTGATCGCCGACGAAATCGCGGTCGGCTGCGGCCGCACCGGCAGCTTCTTCGCCTGCGAGCAGGCCGGCATCTGGCCGGATTTCGTGTGCCTGTCCAAGGGCATCAGCGGCGGCTACCTGCCGCTGTCGCTGGTGATGACGCGCGATGCGATCTACCAGGCCTTTTACGACACCGACGTTCGCCGCGGCTTCTTGCATTCGCATTCCTACACCGGCAATCCGCTTGCCTGCCGCGCGGCGCTGGCGACGCTGGCGATCTTTGAGGACGACAAGGTGCTGGAACGCAATCGCGAGCGCGCCGCGCAATTGACGGCGGCGCTCACACCGTTGCGCGAGCACCGGCGCGTGAAACACTTCCGGCGGCAAGGCATGATCTGGGCGTTCGATGCGGACATTCCGGACGACGCCGCCGCCAGCTTTCCGCGCCGCATTTTCACGCAGGCGTTGCAGCGCGAACTGCTGGTGCGCCCGATCGGCCGCACGGTGTACCTGATGCCGCCGTACATCCTCGATCCGGAAGACAGCGCGCTGCTGGGCGCACGCCTGCTGGACGTGTTCAACGACGTGGTGGAGGCGTGACGATGGAACTCCTCGACCGCCTCGAACGCCAGCTCGGCGAACTGGACCGCGCCGGACTCCGTCGTCGCCTGCGCGTGGTCGACACGCCGTGCGCACCGCATGCGACGGTGGACGGCCGCGAGATGCTCGCGTTCTGCAGCAACGATTACCTCGGCCTCGCCTCGCATCCGCGCATCGTGGAGGCCATGCGCGAGGGCGCGTCGCGCTACGGCGCCGGCAGCGGCGCCTCGCACCTGATCAGCGGGCATTCGCGTGCCCATGCGGAATTGGAAGAGCGGCTCGCCGCCTTCCTCGCGCCGCATCTCGAAGCGCCGCGCGCGCTGTATTTCTCGACCGGCTACCTCGCCAACCTCGCGCTGCTTGCCACGCTGGCGGGACGCGATGCCGACTTGTTCTGCGAGGAACTCAACCACGCCTCGCTGATCGACGGCGCGCGGTTGTCGCGGTCCAACGTGCGCATCTATCCGCATCGCGACATCGCTGCGCTGGAACGCCTGCTCGCGGCCAGTACTGCCAAAGACAAGGTGGTGGTCACCGACAGCGTGTTCAGCATGGACGGCAACCTCGCGCCGCTGCCGGAATTGCTCGCGCTGTGTGAGCGTCACGGCGCCTGGCTCATCGTGGACGATGCGCACGGCTTCGGCGTGCTGGGCGAGCACGGCCGCGGCGCGCTGGAGCACTTTGCGCTGCAATCGCCGCACCTCGTCTACATGGGCACGCTGGGCAAGGCCGCCGGTGTGGCCGGCGCTTTCGTGGCGGCACACACCACCGTCATCGAATGGCTGCTGCAGCGGGCGCGCACCTACATCTTTACGACGGCCGCGCCGCCCGCTGTGGCGCATGCATTGCTGGCTGCGCTCGACATCATCGACAGCGACGAAGGCTTGGCACGCCGGCAACGGGTGCAATTGCATGTGGAACGACTCGCACACGAGCTGCAACCACGGCGATGGCAGTTGATGCCGTCGCAGACCGCCATCCAGCCCGTGATCATCGGCGGCAACAACGAGACCATGCAAGCCGCCGCCAACCTGCAGGAACGCGGCTTGTGGGTGCCGGGCATCCGCCCGCCGACCGTCCCCGCCGGTACGGCGCGCCTGCGCATCACGCTGTCGGCGGCGCACACGGACGACGACCTCTCGCGGCTCATCGCCGCGTTCCGCGACGTGGAGACCGCATGACTGCACAAACCGCCTTCTTCGTCACCGGCACCGACACGGAAATCGGCAAGAGCCTCGTCTCCAGCGCCATGCTGCACGCGCTTGCCGCGCAAGGCCTGCGTGCCGCCGGCATGAAGCCCATCGCCGCCGGCGCGGTGCTGCAGGACGGCGTCTGGCACAACGAGGATGTGGATCAGCTGGCGGCCGCCTCCAGCGTCAAGCTGCCGACCTCGCTGGCCTGCCCGTATCTGTTGCGCGAACCGGCTGCGCCGCACATCGTCGCCGAGCAGGAAGGTGTCGCCATCAGCCTCGCGCATATTCGCTCCTGCTATACGCAAGTCAGCGCACAGGCCGACGCCGTGATCGTCGAAGGCGTGGGCGGCTTTCGCGTGCCGCTGTCGGACTATGTCGACACCGCCGATCTCGCGCAGCAGCTGGCGCTGCCGGTCATCCTCGTGGTCGGTATGCGCCTCGGCTGCCTCAATCACGCGCTGCTCACCGCCGACGCCATCGCCGCGCGCGGCCTGCTGCTGACCGGCTGGGTCGCGAACACCGTCGATCCGTCCATGCGCCACGCGGACGACAACATCGACGCCTTGCGCGCCCGCCTGCCCGCGCCCTTGCTCGGCTGCATTCCGCGCCTGCCGCAGGCGAGCGCCGCCGCGGCCGCCGACCATCTCGATTTTTCCCTGCTGCCCGCCTGGCCCGGTGCCACGGCGCGCGCCTTCGTTTGAACTGAACCAAGGATCCATCCGATGTCATCCCAGACCCTCACCTTCCACCCGCCCGCCA
This sequence comes from Oxalobacteraceae bacterium OM1, assembly GCA_004570315.1. Taxonomy (GTDB): domain Bacteria; phylum Pseudomonadota; class Gammaproteobacteria; order Burkholderiales; family Burkholderiaceae_D; genus Noviherbaspirillum. The sequence goes on from SPQI01000332.1 coordinate 4,873, forward strand.
AAGCCGCCGCTCCGAAAAGCGACGAACGCTGGCCGGTGGAGCAGGTGCTCGCGCTGTTCGACCTGCCGTTCAACGACCTGCTGTTCCGTGCCCAGCAAGTGCACCGCCAGCATTTCGATCCGCAGGAAGTCGAACTGGCCACGCTGCTGTCGATCAAGACCGGCGGCTGCCCGGAAGACTGCGGCTATTGCCCGCAGGCCGCGCGCTACGACACCGGCGTGACGGCACAGAAGATCCTGCCGCTGGACACCGTGCTTGCTGCCGCCAAGCAGGCGAAGGAACATGGCGCGACGCGCTTCTGCATGGGCGCCGCCTGGCGCGAGCCGAAGGACCGCGACCTCGAACGCGTGGAGGAAATGGTGCGCGAGGTGAAGGCGCTTGGCCTGGAAACCTGCGCCACGCTCGGCATGCTGGGCGACGGCCAGGCGCAGCGCCTGAAGGACGCCGGCCTCGACTACTACAACCATAACCTCGACACCGCCCCCGAGTTCTACGACAACATCATCACCACCCGCGATTACCAGGACCGGCTCGATACCCTGGGCCGCGTGCGCGACGCCGGCATCAAGGTCTGCTGCGGCGGCATCGTCGGCATGGGCGAATCGCGCCGGCAACGTGCCGGGCTGGTGGCGCAGCTGGCGAACATGGAGCCGTATCCGGAGTCGGTGCCGGTGAACCACCTGGTGCAGGTGGAAGGCACGCCCCTGCATGGCCTCGATCCGCTCGATCCGCTGGAATTCGTGCGCACCATCGCGGTGGCCCGCATCACCATGCCGAAGGCGCGCGTGCGCTTGTCGGCGGGAAGGCGCGAACTCGGCGAAGCGGTGCAGGCGCTGTGCTTCCTGGCCGGTGCGAATTCGATCTTCTACGGCGACAAGCTGCTGACCACCGGCAATCCCGACGCTGATGCGGACCGGGCGCTGATGGACAAGCTCGGCTTGCGTGGACGTAGCAGGGAATTCGCGGAGCACTGCTCCGCGCCTGCGGAGTCTGAGCCGCTTGCAAGCGGCGAAGTGGAAAGGTTGTAAGCGGACGTTCCCTGCCCTTCACGGGGAGGGAGCACATGGGCTGCCGACCTCATCTGGAGGGAAAGCAGCAGTGAACGAATTGAATCAAACGTAAGCAACACCAACAACAACCGCGCATCTCAAAAGGAGCCAGCGTGTTCACCAAGATCCTGATCGCCAACCGTGGCGAAATCGCCTGCCGTGTCGCGGCTACCGCCCATCGACTCGGCGTGAAGACCGTCGCCGTCTATTCCGAGGCCGACGCCAACGCCAAGCATGTCGCCGTCTGCGACGAATCCGTCCTGATCGGTCCGCCGCCGGCCAAGGAAAGCTATCTGCGCGCAGAGAAGATCATCGAGGCCGCGCTCGCCACCGGCGCGCAGGCGATCCATCCGGGCTACGGTTTCCTCTCCGAGAACGAAGATTTCGCCGACGCCTGCGCCAAGGCCGGACTCGTCTTCATCGGTCCGCCGGCCTCTGCGATCCACGCGATGGGTTCCAAGTCGGCCGCCAAGGCGCTGATGGAGAAGGCCAACGTGCCTTTGGTGCCGGGCTACCACGGCGACAACCAGGACGCCGCCTTCCTGCAGGAACAGGCCGACAAGATCGGCTATCCGGTGCTGCTGAAGGCTAGCGCGGGCGGCGGCGGCAAGGGCATGCGCATTGTCGAGAAGAGCGCCGACTTCAAGGCCGCGCTCGAGTCCTGCAAGCGCGAGGCGATCAACAGCTTCGGCGACGACAAGGTGCTGGTCGAGAAATACTTGACGCGCCCGCGCCACATCGAGATACAGGTGTTTGCCGACACGCAGGGCGATTGCGTCTATCTGTTCGAGCGCGATTGCTCGGTGCAGCGCCGCCATCAGAAGGTGCTGGAGGAAGCGCCCGCGCCGGGAATGACGACGGAGCGCCGCCAGGCCATGGGCGAAGCGGCGGTGGCGGCGGCGAAGGCCGTCGGCTACGTGGGCGCGGGTACGGTGGAATTCATTGCCAACCAGGACGGCAGCTTCTACTTCATGGAGATGAACACGCGCCTGCAGGTGGAACATCCGGTCACCGAGATGATCACCGGGCTGGATCTCGTCGAATGGCAATTGCGCGTGGCGGCCGGCGAGCCGCTGCCGCTGAAGCAGAATGAATTGAGCATTCATGGCCATGCGCTGGAAGCGCGCATCTATGCGGAGAATCCGGAGAAGGGCTTTCTGCCCTCGATCGGCACGCTGCGCCATCTGCATACGCCGCCGTCGGTGGCGTTTGAACTTGGCAAGGGTGCGGCGGCGAGCGATCCGTCTGCGATCCGCATCGACTCCGGCGTGCGCGGCGGCGATGCGATTTCGCCGTTCTACGATCCGATGATCGCCAAGCTCATCGTCTGGGGCAAGGACCGCGCGGAAGCGCTGGCGCACATGTCGCAGGCGCTGTCGGAATACCAGGTGGTGGGTCTCGCGACCAATGTCGCCTTCCTCAAGCGCCTGGTGGAGAGCAAGCCGTTCTCCACGGCCGATCTCGACACCGGCCTCATCGAGCGCAACCACGCGGAACTGTTCCCGGCGCTGCCCGGCGTGACGCTGCCGACGCTGGCGCTGGCCGCCGGTTCGCTGCTGGCGTCGGAGCGGAATGCCGCGAAGGATCCGTGGTCGAACACTAGCGGCTGGCGGATGAACGGCGCGCTGCAGCGTACGCTGAAGTTCGCCGATGAGTCGGGCGAGTATCCGCTGGCGGTGGACTATCGTGCGGACGGCTGGACGATCCGCCTGGGCGAGCAGGGCGCGGCACTGACCATCGTCGAAGCCGAGGGCAAGCATCTCGTGGTGAAGGTGAACGGCGCCACGGCACGCGGCACGGTAGTGCGCGACGGCGATGTGTTCCATGTGTTCAGCGGCGGCACGCATGTGGCGCTCAACTATCACGACCCGTTGGCGCATGCGGGTGAAGCGGAAGCCGAAGGCGGTCGTCTGACTGCGCCGATGCCGGGCAAGATCGTTGCCGTGCTGGTGGAGAAGGGCAATAACGTGGAAAAAGGCGCACCATTGCTCATCATGGAAGCGATGAAGATGGAGCACACCATCGCGGCGCCGGCGGATGGCGTGGTGGAAGACGTGCTGTATGCGGTAGGCGATCAGGTGGCGGAAGGGGCGCAGTTGCTGGCGTTCAAGGCGGGGTAACAATCTAGCCGGTGTTTGCAAAACTTTTTGTCGTTCCCGCGAAGGCGGAACGACAGGGAGCAAGAAGCGCCGAGCTGTAGTGGTAGAGCGGACAACATAACAAGCCTAGGAGACACCATGAAGTACTACACCCTCGCCACGCTCACCGTCACCGACCGCGCCTGGACCCGCGACTACGTCCGCGATGTCACGCCCATGGTCGAGCGCCACGGGGGACGCTACCTCGCCCGCACCAACCAGTTCGAACGCCTGGAAGGCGAGGGCGACTCGCCGCATCTGGCACTGCTGATCGAATGGCCGTCGCGCGAGGCGGCATTGCAGTTTTACGAAAGCGAAGCGTACCGGCCCTACCGCACCGCCCGCCTGCAAGGTGCGCAGAACGAGTTCTATCTCGTCGCCGGCGAAGACGTGAACCAAGTGGCACGCATTGAGCAATGAGTCGAGGAATGAGCATGAACCTGCCCAAGAAAGTGAAGATTGTCGAAGTCGGTCCGCGCGACGGCTTGCAGAACGAAAAGGAAACCATTTCCGCCGACGTGAAGGTCGAGCTGGTCGACCGGCTCACCGACGCCGGCTTCGTCAACATCGAGGCCGCGTCCTTCGTCTCGCCGAAGTGGGTGCCGCAGATGGCGACCTCCACCGAGGTGATGGCGCGCATCAAGCGCAAGCCGGGTGTGATCTATTCCGCGCTGACGCCGAACATGAAGGGCCTCGAAGCGGCGCTGGAAGCGAAGGCCGACGAAGTCGTGATCTTCGGCGCAGCCTCGGAAGCCTTTTCGCAGAAGAACATCAACTGCTCGATCGCCGAATCCATCGAGCGCTTCCGCGAGGTGGCGCAGACCGCCAAGCAGCACAACATCCGCCTGCGCGGCAGCATCAGCACCGCGTTCGGCTGCCCCTACCAGGGCGAGGTGGCGCCTGAGGCTGTCGCCGACGTGGTGCGCCGCATGCGCGACCTCGGCTGCGATGAGATCGACATCGCTGACACCATCGGCGTCGGCACGCCGAACAAGATCAAGGCCGTCTACGAGGCCGTGGCGAAGGACTTTCCGCTGGAGCGCCTCTCCGGGCACTTCCACGACACCTATGGCCAGGCGCTGGCGAACATCTATGCGGCGATGGAAGCCGGCGTCTCGATCTTCCATTCCTCCGTCGCCGGCCTCGGCGGCTGCCCCTACGCCAAGGGTGCGACCGGCAACGTCTCGACGGAAGACGTGCTCTACCTGATGCAAGGCCTTGGCATCGAGACCGGCATCGACCTCGACAAGGTGGTCGACGCCGGCCAGTTCATCTCGCAGCATCTCGGCCGCAAGGCGGTCAGCCGCGCGGGCAACGCCATCGCCGCCAAGCGCGCGGCCTGATCGGTGCGGTGAGAAAGGCTGTGGTGCTGTTCCCGGGCATGGTCACGCCAATCAGCATCGGGCGTGCGCGCTCGATCGCCGCCGCCCAGGAAGCCACGCGCCACGAACTGCCGATCGGCATCCTGCTGCAACGCGACGCGGCGGTCGACAGCCCCGCGCCCGACCAGCTCCACCCGGTCGGTACGGTGGCCAACATCGTGCGCTACGTAACCGGGCCGGAGAATGCCCATCACATCGTCTGCCAGGGCGTGCAGCGCTTTCACGTGATCGAACACCTGTCCGGCTATCCGTTCAACGCGGCCCGCGTGCGCTTGCTGGAGGAGGAAGATGAAAACCGGCCGGCGATCCAGGCCCTGCTGATGCAGCTCAGGG
>SPQI01000274.1 GCA_004570315.1 Oxalobacteraceae bacterium OM1
GGCCTCGCGCAGCGCGCAGCCGACCTCGCACGGGCGGAAGCCGACCTGGAGCGGCGCCGCCGGCTGGGTGCATCGGGTGCGATCTCGGGCGAGGATCTGCGTCACGCCGAGGACGCGGTCAAGGCCGCACGCGCCGCCTATGACGCCGCGCATCAGCAGGTCGGTGCGGCGCAGGCCCAGATCGACGGCACCACTATCGCCACGCATCCCGACGTCCTCAACGCCGCGGCGCAGTTGCGCGATGCCTGGCTTGCCGAAGCGCGCACCCGTCTGGTGGCGCCGGCCAGCGGCGTCATCGCACGGCGCAACGTGCAGATCGGCCAGCGGGTCGCGCCCGGCGCGCCGCTGATGTCCATCGTGCCGCTCGACCGCCTGTGGGTCACCGCCAACTTCAAGGAATCCCAGCTGCGCAGCCTGCGCATCGGGCAGAAGGCGACCGTCGTTGCCGATACGTACGGCGCGCGGGTCGTGTACGCCGGACGCGTCGTCGGGCAGGAAGCGGGGACCGGCAGCGCGTTCTCCCTGCTGCCGGCCCAGAATGCCACCGGCAACTGGATCAAGGTCGTGCAGCGCGTTCCGGTCCGCATCGCGCTCGATCCGGTTGAAGTCGCGCGCCACCCGTTGCGCCTGGGGCTGTCGATGCAAGTCGAGATCGACACGCACGAGCAATCCGGACCGGTGCTGTCGGCCGTTGGCCAGCCGCGCCAGGAAGTCAGGACCGAGGTCTTCGCCCGCGAAGCGCAGGCCGCCGATGCAGCGGTGCAACGCACGCTGCAGGCGAACCTCGGCCCGTCTGCGGGCAGCCGGTCGAACGGCGTCGCGATGCGCTGAGCGAGGCCGTCATGACTGCCACTTCTGCCGCCTCCGCCTCGCCGATGAAGCGGCTGCTCGCCGCCGTGTTCGTGCTAAACCTGATCGAGTTCCTGCAGTCGGGCATGGTCGCCTTCGCCACCGTGCCGCTGATGGGCTACCTGTCTGCCTCGCCCGAGGAATACAGCGTCGTGACGGCGCTGTACGCGGCTGTCGCCGTGACCACGACCGCGCTTGGCTACACGCTGCTGCGGCGCGTGGGCTGGCGCCGCTACCTGCTGGCCGGACTCGCGGTATTCGCCCTCGGTGCGGCGCTTTGCGCGACCAGCGACGACCTGTGGCAGTTCGGCTGCGGCCGTCTGCTGATGGCCGCAGGGGGCGGCAGCTTCATGACCTCGGCGCGCATGCTGATCAACGTGAACCCGCCCAGTCCGCAACGCATCAAGGGCATCGCGGCGTTTGGCGGATCGTTGACGGCCGGCCTGGCCGCGGCGCCTTGGCTGGCGTCGATGATGGTTGGCGCCGACGCCTGGCGCGGCATGTTTGCCCTCTTCATCGAGCTGGCCCTGCTCGCCGCCGCCGTGGTGGCGATGCTGCCGTTCGAACGCGAGCAGACGGACGGGGCCGCCCGAATCGACTGGCTGGGCGCGGCGGCGCTGGCCGCCGGCACCTTTGCCGTCCTCTATGCCCTGCAACGGGCAATCTACGATTTCCACGGCGAGCCGCTGGACGTTGTCGTGTCGCTCGTCGCCGGCATGCTCTTGATCGCGGTCTTCCTGTGGCGGCAGCTCCGCACGCCCGAACCGCTGCTTCGCATCCGGGGCCTGCTGAATGCGCGCTACGGCGCCGGGCTGCTGATCTTTCTGCTCTGTTATGTCGTGCTCGGCACCACGAACACCATGCTGCCGCTCTTCGTGCAACGTGGCCTCGGCGTGGCGTGGGAAGTGGCCGGCGCAGCACAAGGCGCCGGGCTCTCCAGCGCCATGGCGGCATTCGTCCTGCTGCTCACGATCGTCAAGCGCCGTCCGGCGGCACGCAAGTTCTATGTGACCGCATTCGCCGCGCTGGCAGTGTGCGGGCTGCTGTTGTCGGACCTGAGCAGCGCGGCCAACGTCTGGACCGACGTCGTTCCCGCACTCGCCTGCCTGGGCGCCTTCCTCATCCTGGCATTGGCCACGACGGCGCTGCATGCCTTTCGCGATCTGCAGCACGACGAAGCCGCCTTCTTCAACGGTCAGCAGCTCAAGAACATGCTGTCGCAATTCGGCCTCGGCCTGGGTGTGGCGCTGGCCAATGTCGGATTTCAGGCGCGCGCCACGCATCACTACGCCGTGCTGGCCGAGCGCATTGCCGAAGGCGGCACCGCCTTCGGTACTCAGCTGGATCAGCTCGCGACCGCGCTCGGCACGCCGCAGTTGGCCATGGTGCAGATCGCGCAGCAAGTGACGCAGCAAGCGACGCTGGTGGCGAGCGTGGAGGTGTTCTGGCTGCTCATGTGGTTCGGCGTGTTGGGTGTGGCCGTCATGGGACTGCAACGGGTGTTCGAGTGACGCGTCTGCCGAGCGCAATTTCAAAAAGAGGAATGTGATGTTTTGCCTGCAACGCTGGATGTCCGGATTGATCGCCGCGCTGCTGATCGCCGCACTGCTGATTGCTACCGGCGCGGTCCACGCCATCGAACGGGAGGCGCCGGAGTCCTTCGTGCGCCGTGTCAGCAGCGACGTGCTGAGCGCCGCCCGCGCCGATCCGGAGATTCGCAGGGGGAATCGCCGGCATATCGATGCGCTGGTGGAGAGCCGCATCCTGCCGCATGTCGACTTCGGACGCATGACGCGGCAGGCAGCCGGCCGCTACTGGCGCGAAGCCACGCCCGAACAGCGCGACCGGCTGACGACCGAGTTTCGCGCCCTGCTGGTGCACACGTATGCCGGGGCCCTTGCGCAGGCCGGCGACAGCGAGGTGGACGTCAAGGCGGCACGAACCGGCATCGAATCGGACGAGGCCGACGTGCGCGTCGACATCCGCGCCAAGCGCGGCGGCGAAACCATTCGCCTGGACTACAAGATGGCGGCGAGCCCGGAAGGGTGGCAGGTCGTCGACATCGGCGTACTCGGGGTGTCGCTGGTGCAGACCTATCGCGGCAACTTCACGACCGAAATCGAGCGCGGCGGCATCGACGGCCTGATTGCCGCACTGGCCGACCGCAACCGCCGGTTGGCAGGCGGCGCCCGCTGAATGCTCATTGAAGCGTGTGCGAAGGGCCGGTTGGCAGGGTGTACGGCGCATTGCCGAGCCAACGCTTGAACTCCGCTGCGGGAAACGGTTTCGCGATCAGGAAGCCCTGCGCTTCGTCGCAATCCATCGCCATCAACGCATCCCAGATCGTGCGGTCTGCGGTGCCCTCGGCCACCACCGTCATGCCGAGTTCGTGCGCCAGCTGGATGGTCGAGCGGACGATGGCGGATACCCGTCGGTCGTGCACCATCTTCATCGTGAATCCGTGATCGATCTTGATGACGTTCACCGGCAAGCGCGTCAGGTAGCTCAGCGAGGAATAGCCGGTGCCAAAGTCGTCGACATAGAGGCGGAACCCCATGCGGCTGAGCCGTCCGAGTTCCGCGATGCTGACGTTCGGGTTGCGCATGACCGAACTCTCGGTGACCTCGAGCCCGATGGCATCCGGTGCCGCGCCGTGCGCCTTGAGCAAGTCCGCCAGCTGGTCCGCCAAGTTCAGCGCGGCGACGTCGCGCGTCGACAGGTTGACTGCAAGCGGCAGGTCGACGCCCTCCTGGCGCCACGCATGGTACTGCTCGACGGCCGCCGTCAGCATGTGCTGCGTCAGGACATGAATGAGGTCGGTCGACTCGATCAAGGGCACGAAGACGTCCGGTGGCACGGTGCCGAGCGTCGGATGCTCCCAGCGTACCAGCGCTTCGGCACCGACCACTTCGCCGCTGCGCATGTCTACTTTCGGCTGGCAATAGAGGCGGATGTGGCGCTGTTCGACGGCGTGCCGGAAATCGCCGATCAGCGCCAGGCGTTCGGGCGTGTGCGGGTCGATGGTTTCGTCGTACACCGCAAGGCTCTGGCCGTTCTGCGTCGCCTGGAACAGCGCGATGTCGGCGCGGCGCAGCAGCGTGCCGTAGGTATTGCCGTGATCCGGATTGAGGGCAATGCCGATGTGTGCGCCGATCTCGTAGGGAATCCCTGCCACCTTGAACGGCCGCTCCAGCGAGCGCCGGATGGCGTTGGCGCGTTCGCGTGCTTCCTTCAGGCCGACGTCGCGCAGCATGACCGGAAAGCGCGATCCGACACGGGCAGTGAAGTCGCCGTCGCGCAGCTGCGACTGGATGCGCTCGCCGACCAGTTTCAGCAGCGCGTCGCCGTTCATGTGGCCAAGTGCAAAATTGACTTCGCGAAACTGAACGAGGTTCACGATCATGAGCGCCAGCCTGCCGTTGTCGGCCCCGATATCGGTCAATGCCTTGTTGAAGACCTGATCGAACAGGTTGCGGTTGGGCAGCCCGGTGATCGGGTCGTAGTAGGCGAGATGCCGGATCTCCGCCTCCGCGCGCACCCGCTCGGTTTCGTCCTGCACAAGCCCGATCAGCTTGCTTGGCACGCCGGCGGCATCGCGCTGCACTTCGGCAACCGAACGTGCATGGCGGATTTCTCCGGACGGGTGAACGACGCGGTAGCGGAGATCGTAGTGGCCGTCGGGTCCCGCGAGCGCGGCGTCGCGCGCCTGCACGATACGTTCGCGGTCATCCGGGTGGACGCGGGCGAGCAGGCGGGGCGTGTCGAGCGGCATGTGGGTGGAACTGTCGAACCCGAAGACGCGGAAGGCTTCGGGCGAGAGGGACACCAGCGCATCGGTCGCGGGCGACCAATACCAGGTGCCGATGCCGGCGAGCGCCTGGATGCGGTGCAGCTCGTTCTCGATCTGCCTGCGGTCGCCGTCGCTCTCGTCTGCGCTCGTGGCGGGCAGGAGAGCGAAGCTGATGGCAGCGTCGCTTTCGTCGAACGTCGATGGGTAGACGAGGACCGGAACGGTGGTGCCGTCGCAGCGCTGCAATTGATGCCGTGCCACGGAACGGCGTTGCATTGCTGCGCCGGTCAGCTCCGGCAAGCGCCGCGCGAGGAGGGCGTCGGCCGAATAGCCGCAGGCGTGGCGCATCGCCGGATTGGCATCGAGGATCCGCAGCGTCCGGCGGTCGCAGATGATCATCGGCAAGCTGCTTCCTTCGAACAAGCCGCGATACCAGGCCATGCGTTCCTGCTGGGTGGTGCCCGCTTGTTCCAATTGAATCTCCTTCGCAAAATCCCTCGGTGCAGTCCAGTATAGGCAGCGCCTTGTCGGGGCGAAAGGAAGCGTGTTTGCGCGGTGCTATGATCAAAGTGGAACAGCAGGTTGGAGGAGATGCCATGGAGTTGCATATCGTGTTGGATGGCCGCAAGGATCTGACCGGCCAGCTGTATCGCCAACTGCGCGACGCCATCCGCTCCGGACGCCTGGCCGGCGGTGCGCAGCTGCCACCGTCGAGGCTGTTGTCCGACCAGCTCGGCGTGTCGCGCAAGACAGTCGCCGAAGCCTATGCCAAGCTCACGATCGACAAGCTGCTGACGAGCCAGGTCGGCATCGGGACCTTCGTGGCGAAGACACCGAAAGCGGCGACGCTGCAGCCGCCCCGCAAGGCGCTCGCCGGCGAAGCGGTGCTCAGGCACTGGAGCACGATCCGCACGCCGCTGCGGCATCTGGGGCCGGAAGGCGGATCCCGCTACGAATTCATCGGCGGCTATGCCACCAAGGCCCCGTTTCCGCATGACGAATGGCGGCGCTGCATGACTGTCGCATTGCGCGCCGGCACGGAAGACCTGGGCCGCTACAGCGGGGCGGAGGGATTGCGCGCGCTGCGCGAGAGCGTTGCGCGGCATGCCGGTTTCTTGCGCGGCGTGCGCTGCACCTCGCAGGACATCGTGATCACCAACGGCGCGCAGCAGGCACTCGATCTCGTGGCGCGGGTGCTGGTCGAGCCGGGCGCGACGGTAGCTGTGGAAGAACCCGGCTATCCGCCGGCGCGGCTGCTGTTCGAAAGCCAGGGGGCGAAGGTGGTCGGCGTCCCGGTCGATGCGGACGGCATGATGGTCGAGCAGATTCCGTCAGGCACGCGGCTCATCTACACCACGCCGTCGCATCAGTTCCCGCTCGGCATGTCGATGAGCGCGGCGCGGCGCGAAGCGCTGCTTGCACGCGCGGCGGAACTAGGTGCGGTCATCATCGAAGACGACTACGACTGCGCCTTCCGCTACGAAGGCAGCGCGCTCGACTCGCTGCAAAGCATGGACCGCGACGGCCTCGTCGTCTACGTCGGCACGTTTTCCAAGGTGTTGCTGCCTGAAGTGCGGGTAGGGTATCTGGTCGCGCCGCCCGCCCTGCTGGAGGCCGTGACGACGGCCAAGCACCTCACCGACTGGCACACCCCGACGCTGCTGCAGCGGGCCGTTGCGCGCTTCATCGACTCCGGCGCGCTGGCGCGGCACATACGGCGCTGTCACGCCACCTATGCCAGCCGGCGCGACAAGATCCTGCGGCGGCTGACGACGGACCTCTCGCCGTGGTTCGAGCCGATTCCTGCCGTGGCGGGGTTCCACCTCAGCGCAAGCTTGCGGAGCGACCTCGACGTCGAACTGCTGTGCCGTCTCGCCCGCCGCCTCGAAGTGGGACTCTATCCGCTCGGTCCGTTCTACCATGGCCCCGTGACACGGCCGGGACTGCTCTTCGGTTTCGGCGCCATCGACACCATCGATATCGACGAGGCGCTCGACCGCGTGCGCCATGCGCTCACGGAGATGACAGCATGAGCCACGCCAGCCAGGACATGCTCGTAGCGGAAGCGCCCGCAAAGGAGCCCGAGGTCTACCAGTTGCAGATCTTCGACGCGCTGCTGAAGCAGGGCAGCCTGACGAAGGCGGCGCTGCAAGTGAACATGACGCAGCCGGCGCTCAGCAAGGTGCTGGCCAAGCTGCGCATCTACTTCAACGATCCGTAGTTCATCCGCGTCGGCCAGCGCATGGAGCCGACGCCGAAGGCGCTCGCCCTGGCGGAGCCGGTGGCCGCCGTGCTGGGCGGCATGCGCCGGCTGCGCAGCGATGGCGACGCCTTCGACCCGCGCACTTCCGAGCGGCACTTCACCCTCTACATGATCGATGCGGCGGTCGTACACGTGCTGCCGCGCCTGCTGGAGCGCCTGCGCGTTGACGCGCCCCGCGTGCGCGTGCAGGCCACGTATTGCGATGCCGCGCACCTCGACCTGTGGCTGCAGTCCGGCGTGGTCGATTTCGCGATGGGCGCGTTTCCTTCGCTGGTCAGCAACATCCGCCGGCAGCGTTTATGGCTGGAGAATTTCAGCTGCATCGTGCGCGCCGGACATCCGCGCGTACGCGGCGCATTGGACGCGAAACAGTTCCGTCAGGAAGAGCACGTGCTGGTGACGGCCGCCGGTACCGGGCATGCCTACGCCGAAGCGGAGCGTGCGCTCGAGGCCGCCATTCCGCCGCAGCGCTTGCTGTGCCGCATTCCCAGCTTCACCGGCGCGGCGCACATCGTCCGGCATTCCGATGCCATTGCAACATTGCCGCGCAAGCTCGCCGAGTCCCTGGCGGGCGACCTCGGTCTGGTGCTGTGCGAGCTGCCGCTCGCACTGCCGGCGCTGGACATCGGCCTGTTCTGGCATGAACGCTATCATCGCGACGCCGGCAACCAGTGGCTGCGCGGCCTGCTCCGTTCGCTCTACGCCGCTTAGCCTGCCGCAGTGGACCCCTCGGCTTCGCAGGAATTGGCTCCTTCGCGGCGCCACGCGGCGCCTACCATGAGCACTCCATTCCACCACGACAGGAGCACCTCATGAAACCGCGTATCGACTTCTACACCGCCTCCAAGGAAGCACTGGAAGCCATGATCGGCCTGGAAAAGAAAGTAACCCAGCTCGGACTCGACCCGCTGCTGCTCGATCTCGTGAAGCTGCGTGCCTCGCAGATCAACGGCTGCGCCTTCTGCGTCGACATGCACAGCAGCGACGCCCGCAAGGCGGGTGAAACCGAACGCCGCCTGTATGCCGTATCGGTCTGGCGCGAGACGCCGTTCTTCAGCGAGCGCGAGCGCGCCGCCCTGGCATGGACCGAAGCCATCACCCGCGTGGCCGACACGCATGCACCGGATGAAGACTACGAACGCCTGGCGGAACACTTCTCGCCGAAGGAAATGACCGACCTGACGCTTGCCATCGTGGCGATCAACGGCTGGAACCGGCTCGCGGTCGGCTTCCGCAAAATGCCGACCCGCTGATCCGGCAGTCGCGATCCGCTCCACAACCCATGCAAAAGGGGCTGCGCCTGTGCGCAGCCCTTGCCATTTGTGTGGTGGTGCATTGCACGCTGCCGGGCGCGCATCGGCAAGGGCATGTGAAACGGGACATTTCGCTTCATCGCCGCTAGGCGACTCGGCCGATGACTGCTATCGTCGTGTTCTGCACCTCGTCCCTCCACATCTCCAAGTCGATTCAGCAAGCACCAACCATGAACGTTTCAACTCAAGAGGCTGCCGATGTCCTCGTCGTCGGCGGCGGCATCCACGGCTGTTCCAGCGCATTCCATCTGGCAAGGCAGGGAGTCAAGGTCATCTTGCTCGAAGCCGACTACTGCGGACGCCACGCCTCAGGTGTGAACGCAGGCGGCGTACGCACGCTTGGCCGGCCCATTCCCGAGATCCCGCTTGCGCTGGCATCGCGCGCGATCTGGCATGAGCTCGACGAGCTGGTGGGCGACGATGCGGGATTCGAGGCAAGCGGGCAATTGAAGGTGGCCGAATCGGAAGCGGACATGCAGGAACTGCGTGCTCGCGTGCAGGCCTTGCAATCACTCGGGTTCAGCCATGAGGTTCTCGTCGATCGCGAGACCGTGCGCGAGCTCGTTCCGACCATGTCTGCGCATGTCGTCGGCGGCATCTGGGTCAAGGATGACGGTCATGCATTGCCGTTCCGCGCGGTCACCGCGTTTCGTCGTGCAGCGGAACGCCTCGGCGTTGCGGTCCACGAAGGCACGCCGGCCGAAGGCATGGAGCGGGTCGGCGGCTTGTGGCGCGTGACGACGAAGAAGGGCGTTTTCGAAGCGAAGCACTTGGTGAATGCCGCGGGCGCATGGTCTGCCCGGATTGCCGCGCAGCTCGGAGAGAAAGTGCCGGTTCAACCAGGCGGATTGATGCTGATGGTGACCCAACGGGTGCCGCCATTCATCAAGCCCGTGCTGGGTGCCACCAGCCGGCCGCTGTCCTTCAAGCAGTTCGACAACGGAACGGTGGTCATCGGCGGCGCGCTGCACTGCGCGATCGATTTCGATGCACAGCATGGCGAGATCGACTTCAGCACGCTCGCACGCAGTGCGCGTACGGTGACCGATCTGTTTCCCTTCCTGAAGGACGTGCAGATCAATCGTGCATGGTCAGGGATCGAAGGCTTCCTGCCCGACAAGCTGCCGGTGATCGGACCGAGCAAGGCGGCGCCCGACGTGACGCATGTATTCGGTTTCTGCGCCAGCGGATTCCAGCTGGGGCCGGCAAGCGGCAGGACGGTCGCAGAACTCGTGGTCAACGGGCGCACCGACGTGCCGATCGACGCGTTCGCCGTGAACCGGTTTCACTGAGGCGCTACGGAAATAAGAAACCGGCATCGCCGCGCCCGCAGACCCGCAGCGAGTGGGCGATGTCGGCAAGCCGGTTACGACACCTGCTCAGCGCGGTAACGCGGCAACGACCACGACTTCGATGCGCCAGGACGGATCGGCCATTGCAGCCTGCACCGTCGCGCGCGGGGGCGTACTGCCTTTCGCCGCCCACTCATCCCAGACGGCATTCATCGCGCCGATCTCCGAAATGTCTTTCAGAAAAATCTGGCACTGCAGAA
>SPQI01000397.1 GCA_004570315.1 Oxalobacteraceae bacterium OM1
GAAGGCGGCCTGATACAAGCGATAGGCCTGGCCGGCGTTACCGTCGATGTCGAGGGCGACCGCGGTGTCGGAAAAGCGGACCCGTTCAACGCCGGTCAGCATGTCGTGTACGCCGTTGGCGCGGCTCGTCACCGTGTAGCCGGTGGCACCCCGGGCTATCTGGTAGCCGGCCTCGGGGCTGGAGTAGATTGCGGTATCCCGGCCGATGCTTCCTTTGAAGGTATCGCTGCCACGTCCGTCGACGAAGGTGGCATTGCCGCTTCCTGCCATCAGTGTGCCGCCGGTGTCGCCGGCCAGGTACGTCGCGCCGCTGTTCGCGCCGAACAAGGTGGAGATATCCAGTGCTGTCGTGCCGTCGGCGTTCTTCGCATCGGCAATGAACACATAGTCCGAATTGCCGTCGTTGTCGGCGTCGAAGGTCAGCGGGAATCCGAAACCCCACGCCGGCTGTCCGGTCATCGTGCTCAGTTGTTCGGCGGTGAGCGGCGTGCCGTTCGCTGCGGCGAATTGTGCGGGTGTGAAATGGCCGGCGCCGTCGTTCAGGTAGATGAAGGCGCCGCTGGACAGGCCTTGCGCCATTTGGGCGGCGTTGACGCCGTTGTCGTTCAGGACGATGTCGAGCTTGCCGTCGTGGTTGACGTCTTGCAGGAAGTAGGAGGACGCCAGAGTCTGCCAATTGCCGGCGCCATCCTGCTGTTGTGCGTCACGCAGCAGGTAGCTGCCCATGGCGCTGAGCGTGACGTCCTTGAACTGGTAGTTGCCTTCATTCTCAAGAATTTGAATGGCGCTCTTGGCGCCGACTTCCCAATGGATCACGAGATCGTTGCGGCCGTCGCCATTGATGTCGCCGCTCGTGATGCCCGCCACGCCCATGGCTCCGACTGCGCTCGTCAGTGCTTCCGGCTCGGTGGTCTGGGAGGCGAAGGAGAACGTGTTGTCGGCATTGTGCTGGTACACGCGCACGGTCTGTTTGCCGGAGACCTGGTCGCCATTCGTGTAGCTGCCGGCGACCAGATCAAGGCGTCCCGTGCCGCCAAGGTCGCCCGTGCCCGCCGAGCCGCTGAATTGGTAATCGATGGTCTTCGATGACCAGTCGATCTGGTTGTTCGGCTTGTAGGAAATCTCCGCGGGCAGGCCGGCTGTGGAAAAGGTGAATCCGCCTTTGCCGTCGCCCAGGTAGAAAAATGTTCCCTGGCCCTCGACCGCGGGACCGCCCATCCGCGTCACCACGACGTCCAGGTTGCCGTCGCCGTTCACGTCCGCGACGCTGGAGACATGGTTGAACGCCGGCGCGTTGGAGGGAATGGACGCCGTCATGTTCTGGAAGACGCCGTTCTTGTCCTGCAGCCAGAACTGGTTGATGGCGCCCTTGAAGCCGCCGACATAGGCGTCGCCGATTTCCAGGCCTTGGTCGGTGACGAACATCCCCATGCGGCCATCGTTCGTGAAACTCTTGAAGAAGACGCCGTCGGACATCTGAATCACGGGCAGCGTGCCGAAGACGCTCTTGGTACCGTCATGGAACTTGCCGTGGCCGTCGTTGAGCAGAACGATCGGACTCAAGGCCGGACTCTGGTTGTAATAGCTCGGCGCGATGAAGATATCGAGATAACCGTCGCCGTTCATGTCGGCGGCCTGGATGGAGCGCGGGTCGCCGGTGACAGGACGGATCAGGCCGCTCGGGCCGTTGTCGGGTGGGGCGATGGAGACGGTGAGATGCGAGGTGGTGGAAGTCGGTTGGAGTTGGAGCTGCATGGCGGGTGTCTCAGCATAAAATATTTCTTATGAGAAACAATATAGCTCAAAACCCAACATGCGGTTGATCTTTCAGTCCCGCGGATAGAGGCTGTTGCCCCTCCGCTACTCATGCGCGGCGTGGCGCAAGTTCGTGCGGGCACATGTATCTCCTGCACAGGACTGGTCGTGCTCAGCGGCGACTTGTAGGAAATCCGTGGGAAAAAGCGATACGGCGGGGAAACGACTCGAGGTGCTGGACATGCATGCGCCGCTGCAAGAACTACGTACCCAGACGCCGACATGAGGCGATATGGCGACCAATAAAAAAGGGCCGGGCTGACGCCCGACCCTTCATCGATAGCGAACTTCCGCTATCGGGGTAGCTGGCCCGCGATTAGGCGATGCCAACCAGGTTTGCCGTTGCCGCAGCTGCGCCGGTCGCAGTGGCTTGCACGCCGACCAGGATGACTTCGGAATCGCCACCGGTGTTGTGGTTGAACACCAGGCTATTGCCGTTCTGGGTGTCAGCTGCGTTGGCATCCGCCCAGACCACCGTTTCCAGGTTATTGAGCAGCGAGGAGACCTGGGAGGTCCAGATCGCTTCGACCTGCGCTGCAGTCAATGCCGCTGCCTTCGTACCGCTGAAGGTCAGTTGGCCGGCGGTGCTGACGGCAAAGCTCAACTCGGCCAGCGTGTTGCCGGTCACCGCAGTCGTCGTAATGCCCGCTGCCGGTTTGATCGCTGCACCAGCGAAGTCGATGGTATCGACTTTGCGGGTTGCGCCAGTGACGTAGAAGCCGGTCACGATGTCGGCGGCACCGACAGCGCTTTCGCCTGTGCCGACATGCAAGGTGACGAAGGAGTTCGCGTTCGTGTTGTCGGTAACGGACAGGGTGATCTTGTCTGCGCCGGTGCCGCCAGTAATGTCGATGGAACCGTTTGCAGCAATGGCGGACGCATCGGTGACCTTGATCGTGTCGTCGCCTGCACCACCTTTGATCGTCACGGTGCCCGCACCCGTGGCAGCCACTGCCGACGTGATGTCGATGGTGTCAGCACCGGAGCCGCCAGTGATGGTCTGTACACCGGTCGTGCCCACGTTGGTGATCTTCGCTGCGCCGCTGTACAGCGTCATGTCGAAGGTCACGGCGTTGGTCGTCGTTGCGCCGTCGATGATCGTGACGCCGCTTGCGAAAGCGGAGTTGAAGAAGCCGCCGCTGGTCAGCGAAATCGCACCCGTGTTCGAGAACTTCAGGTTTTCGACGTTTTTGCCGGTTGCGAAGATCGAATCGCTGATGGTGCCGGCTGCCGCATGCGTAACCGGCAGGGTGTCGCCGCCCGTGGCGTTCGCACCGCCGTCGAAGGCAATTGCGCCGGCGCCGGTCGTGAACAATTGGGCGATGCTCGCGGTCAGGTTGTCGTTACCTGCGCCGCCGTTCACTTGGACGATGCCGGAAGCGATGGTGTCGGATCCGAAGCTGAACACGTCGTCGCCTGCGGAACCGGTCACGGTCAGACCGGCTTTGAGCGCGTGGCCACCAACGGTGTCTTGCAGCGTGAACGTGTTCGTGCCGGTGGCCTGGGCGGTGAGAGCGCTTGCATCGATCGCGGTCAGCGTCGTTGCGTGCGCCGGTGTGCCGGCAGCGGCCACGTCCAGCGTGACGCCCTTCGAGCCGGCCACGGTGATGGTCTTCAGGCCGGTGCTGCCTGCGCCAGCCAGCGACAGGGTGCTGGCTGCCGTTGCGGAGTTGGTGTAGTTCAGGGTCTCGACGCCGGTGACAACCAGGTTCGTGACGTTCACGGCAGTGCTGGCCGTGGTCGTCGTGCCGGTGATCTTCACTACGTCAGCGGTACCGGTCGCATCCTTCAGTGCAAGCGTGGAACCTGCGGTCGACTGCAGAACCGAAACCGCACCGGCTTGGGCTGCGCTGAGGTTGGTGAAACCGCTGGCGCCGGCGTTGTTGATCACAACGGAGCTGATGCCCGAAACCAGCGAGGCGTCGAGCGTGGCGGCTGCATTGTTCTGCAGGATTTCAAAGTTCGTGTACTTCGGTGCGGTCGTGGAGGTCAGGTCGGCAGCGGCGCTGACGATCAGTTTGTCGCCGGTGCCTGCGCCAGCATCGACAGAACCCGTGGTCAGAACGATGCTGTTCGTGGTGATCGTGTCGTTGCCTGCACCGCCGGTCACCTTGTCGGTAACGGCGGCCAGCGAGGCCTTGATTCCGCCAGCGGTCAAGCCCGAAGCGTCGACCGTCGTGGCATTGGCTGCCAACGTGCCGAGATCCACCGTCGTCGCTGCACCGGAGACCTTGATCGTCGTAGCGGCTGCGACGTTGGTGATGCCGCCGGTCGTCAGATCGGTCGCGGCGTTGATCGTTACCGACGTCACGGCCGACGGGGTGGCGATACCGCCTGTCTTGTTGGCGGCACCCGTCGAATTGATGGTCAGTGCGGTCAGCAGGTTGTCGCCGTTGCCGTTGATCGTGACGGCGCCGCCGTTCACGCCCTTGCTGAGATTGAGGGTGGCTGCCTTGACGCCGGCGTTATAGGTCGCGGTGAGCGCGGCCGTGGTCACGGTGCCGTCGCCAATTGCGCCGACCGCCGTGGTGCCTGCGACGTTCGTCAACGTCACGGCTGACGTGGAGCGGTCCGCATTGATAGCGGTGGCGCCTGCCAGCAGGGAGGCGTCCACGGTCAACGTCTGACCGGTCACATTGCGGAGATTGATCGTTTCGACGTTCGACACGGCAACGGCAGGCAGGTTGACGCCGCCGTTCGCATTGCTCAGGGAGAGATTCAACGTATCGGTTCCCGTACCGCCATTGATCTGGTCGGCAACGGTAAACGTCGATGCAGTCGAGGGCGTGGTGCCGTTTCCGTAGTCCACTGCACCGTTGATGACGTCATTGTTCGTGCCGCCGGTAACGTTATCCGCACTTGCAGTGAGCGTCCAAGTCGCCAACATCACCAACATGCTGATTTTTTTGCCTATTGCTTCCCATCCCGCTACCACCAATCATCCTTCCTACACTCTTCCACCAAACACCCATTCCATCCCAGCAAAAAACTTCTTCGCAGATAAACAAATCGACATTCTTCCGTGCTAACTTTCGCCCCGCTGCACCACAGCACATGCATTACCAAGCGGACTCGACCCATCGCCAACCTGCAACCATGGCGTCGAAGCGACCACCACGTCGTTCATGTCCCGAAGCACTATTCAACAACGGCAAGGCAGTTCTCGCGCTAGGCAACCACGCCGCTCGCAACACACCTGCTTGCCTCCAACCCTCGTGGCCCGAACACGGCGGCGCGCGCTCCACGGTGAACGTGAACTTCACCGCTCTCTCGTTCGAGAAAGGCTCGCCGTCCTCCGGCCAACGGCTATAACGAATAAAGACGACCCTGTTCGTCTCGAGACAGCAAAGCCAATCAGTGACTGCATTGCGATGTCGGTTTCGACGCGGGGAGCTTTATGCCGAAAGTATTGCTGGACCAACGGTTTGTCGAGAGTGCGACGAGCCCGGAGGGGAAGGGGAAGATCGATTACTTCGATGTGGCCTGCAAGGGTTTGCAGCTGGAGGTCCGTGCGTCGGGCGGAAGGACCTGGTATCTGCGGTATGTGAACGAGCGCGGCAAGGTGTGGCAGTTCCGCCTCGCCGACGCGCGCGACATGACGCTCGCCGCCGCGCGCAAGCGGGCCGACACGCTGCGCGGCAAGCTTGCCATGGGCGAGGACCCGGCCGAGACGAAAATCATGCTGCGGCAGATCCCGACCTTCGAAGCCTTCGTCGAGACACGCTACATGCCCTTCGTTAAAGGCTACAAGCGTTCCTGGAAAACCGACGAGTGCCTGTTGCGCAACCATCTGCTGCCGCGCTTCGGGCGCTGCCATCTCGATGAAATCACGCGGCACGACATCATCGCGATGCTGCATCAGCGGCATCAACAGGAAGGCGCATCGGCGGCGTCGGCGAACCGGCTGGTGATCATGATGCGCTACATCTTCAACCTCGCGATCCGCTGGGCGATGCCGGGCATCAAGGAGAATCCGGCCTCGGGCGTGCGCCTCTACGAAGAGAACAACAAGCGCGAGCGCTATCTCACGCAGCAGGAGTTGAAGGCGCTTTGCACGCAGCTGCGCAGCAGCGACAATCCCATGCTTCAGTACATCATCCAGATGCTGATCCTCACCGGCGCGCGGCGCCAGGAGGTGCTGCAGGCGCGCTGGGAGCAGTTCAACTTGCATGCGATGTCGTGGCGCATTCCGCTGTCGAAGAGCGGCAAGGCGCGGCATGTGCCCTTGTCGTCCGGCGCGCTGGATCTGCTGCAGCGCGTGCCGCGCCTGCCGCATTCTCCTTACGTGTTCCCGAATCCGCAGACGCACAAGCCTTACGTCTCGATTTTCTATTCATGGGACACGGCGCGCCGGCAGGCGGGCATGCCGGACCTGCGCATCCATGACCTGCGCCACAGCTTTGCGAGCTTCCTGATCAACGCCGGGCGTTCGATCTACGAAGTGCAGAAAATTCTCGGGCATGCGCAGATCAACACGACGCAGCGCTATGCGCATCTGAGCAGCGCGACGCTGCTGGATGCGGTGAATGAAGTGGTGCGGATTGCGGGGCTGGGGCTGTCGCCGGATGTGCCGGCGCAGTGAATCGGCGTTGCAGTGCGGGCTTTGTGACCTGATGGGCTCGGGATGGAGCCACTTCAGGCATTGAGGGGGCTACATGCGGGCGCTACATGAGGGCGCTACATGAAGGTGCTACATCCCCTGACTCGCCGCCTGCATCGCCTTCGACAAGCGATCGAAGTGCGTCAGCGCCGCCTGCGTCAGTTCGACCTGCTTGCGCCTGGCGTCGGTCGTGTCCGTCAGCATGATCCAGCCCTTCTGCCGCATGGACTTGAGCCGGGTGTGGACGGTGGCGGGGGCGCCGAGTTCGTTCCTGGCCATGAGGTCGCGCACGCAGAGGCGTTCTTCCTGCTGGTTGGCGCGGGCGATGAGGGCGAGGATGCGTTCTTCGAGCGGGTCGAGCGCGGGGAGCGAAGGCAATCCCTGGATGGATTGCGCGAGGTCGAGGAAGCGAAGATAGAGATCTGCAGGACGGCCGAAGCGTTTCATTGTCTACGGTGATTGAAGCGCGCTGGAATTACGGTTAGGCTGCCCGCTGGCAACCTCGACTGAGGGCGCCGCCGATTCTACCGTAGGTGCGAACGTGAAGCTGCAATTCCTGTTGATGCAGGCGGCCATGGTCGTCATGACAATGGTCTTCTTTGTCGTGATGCTGGTCTTTAATGAAATGTTGTTCACGCGCCTGGAGTTTGCGCCGGGCATCAACTGGGTTTATCTCCCTGCAGGCGTGCGGCTGTTGTGCACGCTGCTCTTTGCCGAGGCCGGCGCGATCGGCCTGCTGATCGTTTCCTGGCTGGTCAGCTTCTTCTACTTTTTTCCGAACGATCCGATCCGCGCGTTCATGGGCGGGCTGCTGGCGGCGATCGCGCCGTATGGCGTGTATCGGTTTGCCGATTGGCGCTTTGGCGTGGGCAAGTCGCTGGCCAATCTGACGCCTGGCAGGCTGCTGTTGCTGGCTGCGCTGTATGCGTTTGCCAGTCCGTTCCTGCATCACGTGTGGTTCATCTTTCATGGCGACACGAAGGAGCCGTTCTCCGGATTCCTCGCGATGTTCGTTGGCGATCTCGTCGGGACCTTGATCGTCTTGTATGTGGCGAAGGCGGTGCTTCGGGTGGCGCGCGTCGTCGCGCTCAACCGCGGCGCTTCCCGTTGAGGGCGCTCGGGCTTTGCGGAATGCCGGGCGCGCTGCGAACGAAGGTGGCGGCCGATGACTCTAATGCAATACGGGATGCATTCCCGTGGAAGGAGTCGCCATGAACCGGGACCAGATGAAGGGTGCAATCAAGGATATGGCCGGCAAGGTGCAGCGCAGGGCCGGTGAGATGTTTCATAGCAGGCGGCAGGAAGAGAAGGGGCTGGAGAAGCAGGCGGCAGGGCAGACCCAGCAAACCGCAGGGGATGTGAAGGATGCGGTGAAGAAGCAGTGAGGCGCTGAGCCGGGGTGTTGTAGGGAGGGTTCGCTGCGGGGCGGCGGGGGAGTGTGTTTGCGTTTTGCGGGTTGGGCTTGATGGTGGGGGCTGCCGCAAAACGGGATGTGATTCCCGCGCTCCGTAGCTCTGGGTCCCCGCCTTCGCGAGGACGACAGGCGTTGTGGCGAGGGCTTTGAGACGAAGGAGCCGTATCGCCTCCGCACACGGAACGTCAGTTGTTGTTTCGGCTATCCAATTTATGGGAATTCACGGAAATTGCGTGTAGGTAAGATTCGAGTGCTGTCACAATGAGGACGGCGCAACGCGGCAATCAAGACCGTGACGAGACGCCGAACAATCACCACAACTTCCTGGCCCCTAGATGAACTTCTTGTCCAACACGCGGATCAGCACCCGCTTGGTCGCCGGCTTTGCCGTCATTCTTGCCCTCTCCATCGTCATCGCCGTCTTCGGCATCTGGCATTTGCGCGCCGCGTCGGAAGCGACGCGCCAGATGATGGACGTGCCGCTGAAGAAGGAGCGCATGGTCGCCGACTGGTATCGCAATACCTATTCCTCGATCCGCCGCACGGCCGCCATCGTGAAGAGCTCGGACGATTCCCTCGTGAAGTTCTTCGCGGAGGACGTGGCGTTTGCGACGAAGAGTTCCACCGAGCTGCAGAAGGCGATCGAGCCGCTGCTGACCGGCGACGACGAGAAGGCGATCTATGCCCGCATCGGCGAGGTCCGGAAGAAGTACGTCCAGGCGCGCGACGGCGCGATCAAGGCCAAGGCCGCGGGCGACCATGCCGAGTCCGATCGCCTGCTGGAACAGTCCTACATGCCGCTTTCGAAGGAGTACGAAGGCGCGCTGCTCGAGATGCTCGACTTCCAGCGCAAGAACATCAACGCGAATGCGACGGCCATCGAGGACGGCGCGCAGCAAAGCATCACGCTGACTGTGGTGTTGTGCGCGCTGCTGGTGGCCTTCGGCGGCGCGTGCGCGTTCATCATCGCCCGCAGCATCATCAAGCCGCTGAGCTTCGCCGTGAATGTGGCGACCCAGGTGGCGGACGGCGATCTCACGCGCACGATCGAAGTGCGCTCGGGCGACGAGATCGGCAAACTGATGGCGGCACTCAAGCACATGAACGAATCGCTGCAGGGCATCGTGGTGCGCGTGCAGCACAACGCGCATGCGATCGCAGCGGCCTCGAGCCAGATCGCCGCGGGCAACATGGATCTCTCTTCCCGCACCGAAGACCAGGCGGCGTCGCTGGAAGAGACGGCGTCGTCGATGGAGGAGCTGACCTCGACGGTGCGGCAGAACGCGGACAACGCACGCCAGGCCAACGGCATGGCGGCGTCCGCGTATTCGGTGGCGGACCGCGGACGCGATGTGGTCGGCAAGGTGGTGGAGACGATGGATGCCATCAACGGTGCGTCGAAGAAGATGGCCGAGATCATCGGCGTGATCGACGGCATCGCGTTCCAGACGAACATCCTCGCATTGAATGCAGCGGTGGAAGCGGCGCGGGCCGGCGAGCAGGGACGCGGCTTTGCGGTGGTGGCGTCCGAAGTGCGCAGCCTGGCGCAGCGCTCGGCAAATGCGGCCCGGGAGATCAAGGCCCTGATCGACGATTCGGTGGCCAAGGTGGGCGTCGGCAGTTCGCTGGTGAGCGAGGCCGGGGCGACGATGAGCGAG
Organism: Oxalobacteraceae bacterium OM1; assembly: GCA_004570315.1. Taxonomy (GTDB): domain Bacteria; phylum Pseudomonadota; class Gammaproteobacteria; order Burkholderiales; family Burkholderiaceae_D; genus Noviherbaspirillum. The sequence goes on from SPQI01000397.1 coordinate 9,488, forward strand.
GTGGTGACGAACGTGCAGCAGGTGTCGGACATCATTGGCGAGATCAGTGCCGCCAGCCAGGAGCAGAGCAGCGGCATCGAGCAGATCAACCACGCCGTCGCGCGCATGGACGAGACGACCCAGCAGAACGCCGGACTGGTCGAGGAAGCCGCTGCGGCCGCGCAGGCCATGCAGGAGCAGGCGCAGGAACTCGCGCAGCTGGTGGC
>SPQI01000398.1 GCA_004570315.1 Oxalobacteraceae bacterium OM1
CTTCTACACCGGCATTCACCACGCCGTCACCGTCGGCAAGCTGTTCCGTCCCGATAATCCGCTGCTGCCGAACTACAAATGGGTGCCGATCGGCTATCACAGCCGGGCCTCGTCCATCGTCGTCAGCGGCCAGCCGTTCCGCCGTCCGCGCGGGCAGGTGAAGGCGCCGGATGCCGAGGTGCCGGCGCTCGCGCCGACGCGCCGCCTCGATTACGAGCTGGAACTCGGCATCGTCGTCGGCCGCCCGAACGCGCTCGGCGAACCGGTATCGATGCCGCAGGCGGAAAATCATATCTTCGGCCTCACCTTGCTCAATGACTGGAGCGCACGCGACGTGCAGGCCTGGGAATACCAGCCGCTCGGTCCCTTCCTCGCGAAGAACTTCGCGACGACGATCTCGCCGTGGATCGTGACGCTGGAAGCGCTGGAGCCTTACCGCAAGCCCTTCGTGCGTGCGGAAGGCGACCCTCAGCCGCTGCCTTACTTGGATTCCGACGCAAACCGCGCGGCCGGTGCCGTCGACATCGTGCTCGAAGTCTGGCTGCAGACGGCGCAGATGCGCGACGCCGGCCAGCCGGCGCAGCGCCTGATGGCTTCGAACTTCACCGATTCCTACTGGACGATTGCACAGCTGCTCGCGCACCACACCGTGAACGGCTGCAACCTGCAGCCGGGCGACGTGCTGGGTTCGGGCACGATCTCCGGACCGAAGCCGGAGCAGGGCGGTTCGCTGCTGGAGCTGACGCAAGGCGGCAAGCAGCCGCTGCCGCTGGCCAACGGCGAGACGCGTACCTTCCTGCAGGACGGCGATACGGTCATCCTGCGCGCGTATTGCGAGCGCGAAGGTTTTCGTCGGATCGGCTTCGGCGAGTGCGCCGGCACGGTGATGCCGACGCTCTGACGGCAACTCAGCTGGTCTCTTTGCTCCGCTCGGAATGACGCATTCGCAGCGGAGCATCGATCCTATGGGATGCCGCGTGGATTGGTAATGCGGCTAACCGACACGGTGACTTCATCAGTCAATGAATAGAATGCTCGCATCCGGGGCGGGGCGGTAGTTCGCGAGATGGAACTCGAAAGCGGTCGCATTGACCTTGGCGAGTGCTTTCATGTTGGTTGAAGTACGTTACGGAATAAGAGCGGCTTCAGCCCAACACCAACTTCCATTTCGCTTCTCGAAGGCTAATTCAAGAATCATGACGCGCCTCTTCTTCTCATCGTAGAAGCTCGCGTTTTCATCAAGGTTTGCTAAATGGGCTGGATTCTCATTCCGTATGATGATGTCCCGAAAGTCGGAATAAATAACTGTCCACAGGTGGGTCTCAGGGTTAAAGTCCTGAACCGCGCGTTGTTCGGCCAAAAGCTTTTTGCCAAGTGACCGTTTCTCAAAGAGCTGCTTGGTAACGACGTATTCACGTCGGTTCCTGGGAATTCCTTCGTTGTAGTTATAGACACGTAGCGGGAAACAGGTAATGTCCGTAACTGCTTTGTAGTTCGATTGCTCTAAGGCTAACTTCAGTCTTCTATAGAAAGGATGGAAGTCTTCAGGGAGTACTGCACAGAATGCAACGCCGTTGGCGAGAAATTGAAAATGTGCGGCTACTGCAATGACAATTAGTCGATTCATGTCTTTTCCATTGTGGTTGGCATTCTGCGCGCGACGATCTTCCATTCATCGGTCGGGAGTTCTGACCCGCTTCAGTTTTGTTAGATTTGCGGCTATATACTTTGCACATCCGGGCCATTAACCCAGCCAATTACAGCTCTATTGCCAGATAAAAATTCAACCTTCTTCCACTCACCTCGGATTTCTAAGATGCCAACGCAATCCCCGTACACCAAATAGGATTTGCGTCGTCGCTTAGCATCGGGGGCATCATGAAAATAGGTGCGCTGCTTAACCACGATTGAGACAGCATGCCAATTTTTTTTCTGAGACTGTTCAAAATGATCGCCGCCAAGGAAATCTACTGGCGTCGCTTGCGTGCACCCAGGTTGTGAGTCTTTGAGTCGAATGAAGACAGTATGCTTGGCTTCATGCTCGGAAAACCTTACAACGCCAGTGCTTCGCTCCGGCTGGCCTGGAAACCCAACGGTAAATATTGAATCGTTGACCTTTCCTTTTAGACCAAAAATGCAACTGAACAATGGACCACCATTCCCTCCACTAACTTCATGGTAGGCCGCGGTGATAGCGCCGGTCCTGTGATCGACGCCAATTAGAAGGCTCTCGTAGATTCCGCTTTGGGCGCTCGCACATGCTGAGGCACTCAGAGTGAGCAGGGCGAGCAATGCATCGATACTATGTCGCTGTGACTGTGTCCGCTTCAATTTGATTTGCATAGTAAGTGATATTCCTTTTCCATTTTCTTGTCGTAGCCCTTTTGCTTCGGTCCGTTATAGGCAAGCGCAAAGGAAAGCCAGTCTTTCGTGCGAATGGCCTTGAGAAGGTGCTTGTCTCCAAGAATGAAGGCTCGTAGCGCCTTAAGTTGTTCTACTTCTGAGGCAGCAATGGCTTCAATAAATGCGCTTACTGTCTTATAGCCACATGCAGCATAGTTAAATCCCATTACTTGAAACATGCCCCATGAGCATGACTTTAGCGCAGCCTCCCGGTCCAGCTGCATTGCCTTTTTTAGTCTTTTGTAGCTGACCGATTGTTCCGCAGGATAGAAGTTCGACTCCGCCAATGTCCCATGCAGTTTTGCTGCGTCGTATTCAGCTTTGCGATCGACAATAATATTTCCTTGGCTATCTCGGATGCTCAGGTAAGCCGATTCACTCGAAAGATCTGGATGGCCCGCACTAAATTTTTTTCCGGATAATCGATGGAAGACATGTCGTTCGTACAGAATGATTGGAAGACGAGTGCTCGGATCGAATCCTTCACCTCGAGATTCGACCTTTGAAATCGCCTTTACTGCATTGACTTCACACTGTAGGTCACTGGCGACTTCCGACCATACTTTCTCGGATAGCCTGTCACCTGAGTACTTCTCTGCAAACCAAAGAAGATTCGAGTGGTCCCCATCGACCTGCGTGACTGGACGTCCATCCGGAGTCGCAGTCGGTTTCGGCACAAATCCCGGTTCTTTGTTCGGACCAGGCAGGGGAGGACGTTTATATTTCGGTTCAAATCGCTCACCTGTGTCTGGTTGCTGCTTCGCTCGTGTCGCCGGATGCGGTGCCGTGCGGGTATTAACAACGATATGCGCGCTGACCAGTACCGTCTGCTTGTCGCCGAACCCCGACAACACACTGGCCGCCATCTTCCACGACCCGTCATTGCGCTGCAACCAAATATGCACCATGTCGAATGGGCTGTCGGTGACGATGCGTCGGGTTTCGCCGTTCTTTGCCGTCTTGCCGGTATAGGTTTTGTTGCAGGCAACGAGCCGGTATGGCAACTCACCAATCGGGTTGCGGTCGCGGTCCAGCAGCAAGACGCGAAAGCCGCCAACCGCTTCCCGGTGCAGAGCAATTCGCTGCCCCTCGTGCAGGGTGCGCGCGTCCTTGATGCCGTTGAGTGTCTTCAATTCTTCGACCGTGGTGTTGTGCGCCTTGGCGATTTTCCAAAGCGTGTCGTCCTTCTTGACGGTATAGAGGTCGCGATGCGGATCCATGGTTATGCGGCCGAGGAAGTGTTGGTGGCGTTCGGATCGTCGAAGGCGCGCACGTATTCCTCGACTTCCCACGCGCCTTCCTCGAAGACGACCGTCAAGTCCTTGGCGTCGTTGGTAAAGATGCGATCCGTGATGCCGTTCCGGTCGGTCACACCAGAGGCGATGAACTTGCCGTGCGCATCGTACACGCGGTACGGCTTGTTCTTCGACGAGTAGGTGAGCGGGTCATCGTGATGGGCTAGATGAGACAGATCGAGTTGCTGGCTGTACAGCGGCTTGGCGGGATCGACAGGTTCTGGTTGCTTCGGCAGCTTCGGCATGGCGACGTGATGGGTTGCTGGCCCACTGAGCCCGAAACTGCCAGCCTTCTGCGACTGCTGGCCAGGGTTGTGGATCTCGATATCCTTCCCGATGCGGAGGTACCCGCCGCCGGCGGTGAGCAGGATTTCCTGCGGCGCCTGGATCGTGACCTTGCCGGCCACGCTGGTGATGGTGATGGCTTGCTGCGCGGTGGCTTCCAGCTGGCCGTCCTGCGCCTGCAGCTGGATGTTGCCCCTGGCGGCGATCAACTTCAGCGTGTCCTTGACCTTGGCGGTGGTGCCAGCGACGAACAGCGAAATGGATTCGCCGACGTTGTGGATCCAGCGGCGACCGCTGGTCTGGTGCGTGTCGCGCTGGGCGATGAGGTCGAGGTTAGTGGCAGCGGTCAATGTCGCGCTTTGGCCGCTGCCCATCGCGATGCCGTCCGGGCCGCTCACGGCGACGAGGCGCTGCCCGCCCGGTGGTACGCTGTTGCCCGTTGCTTTGCCCGTATTGCTGCCGGCTTCGAGTTGGTGCAGCGCGCCCTTCAACTGGGTTTGATGGCCTTGGCGGCTGGGCTTGCCGGGGACGGTGTCATCGTCGATGAGGCGGTTGTCATGTCCGGTTTCCGGCACGTGCGCGTGCTGGTGGTGGGCCGTGTCGCCCAGTTGCTCGCTCAAGGCGAGAGCAGCGTCGAGCAGGTTCAGTAGTGCTTGCCGGTCGAGCTGTTTGCCGTAAGCGTTGGGGGCGGGTTCGGCGGTGAGCAACAGCCCCTTGGCGGCGCGGAGGGCGCCAGCCGCATCGGTTCTGAGTTCGAACCCTTCGCCGCGTGGCGCGGCCTGGCCATCGGTTCGAGGATGCGTCAGGTAGCCGAGGTTGACTTGCGTCTTGGCATGCTCGGACGACAGCTTGACCCTGAGCTGCTGCTGCGTGTCGTCGAACAGCAGTTCGTTGTAGCCATGGCCATGGTGTTCTTTGGTCTTCGTGCCGGACAGCGCCTTGTTGGCCGGCAAGGAGCCTTGGCCGCTGAAGGTCGGTGGCAGGTGCGTGCCGTTGTGGATGACGCCGGTGCAAATCGGGCGGTCGATGTCGTTCTCAAGGAAGGTAATCAGCACTTCTTGGCCCACCCTGGGAAGGTGCTGCAGGCCCCACTGCGCCCCGGCGCTGGGCGTAACCACTCGCACCCAGGTGGACGCGTTCTCGTCGAAGGCGGCGCCGCCGTCCGGATGCTCGTCGCGACGCTGCCAGTGGAACTGGATGCGGATGCGGCCGTACTGGTCGGTGTAGACCTCTTCATGGGACGGGCCGACCACGAGCGCGGTTTGCGGGCCGAGCGCAGTCGGCTTGGCGTGGCGGTCGGTGTACTGCGGCATCAGCGGCACGCGGCGGCGCACGGCGGTGAAGCGGTTGGTGTAGGGTGCTTCCTGGTTGCCGTCCTCGGGCCGCAGGTTATTGACGGCGGTGAACTGCAACTCGGTGACGACGAATTGGCGGTCGTCCGGATCGTCCTGGTCGTGCAGCGGATGCTCGCGCAACTCGAACCAAGTGCCTGCGGTCAGGGTGCGCACCACGCCTTGCCCGCTGAACTGCTTGCCCGCCAGATCGGCGGCCTGCTGGCGCCGCGTCGCATAGCGTTCCAGCGCGGCCATGTCGCTCGCGTAGTACGGCACTTGCGGTGCGTACTGGGTCAGCGTGGCGGCCAGCGCGGTGCCGGTTGCGCCTTGGGCGAGACGGCTGTCCTGGCTGGCGGCAATACTTGCGGCCGGCTGATAGTCCCAGGTCTGCAGCTGGGTGGCACCCGCCACCAGCTGGCGGCTGCCGTGCCAGTCGGTGACGGTGTCGTCGGCTTCGCTGCCGTCGGCGCGGTGAAAGCGGATCACCGATTGACTGCAGCCATCGAGGGCGCTGTTGTCGTCGAACAAAAGGAGCGTGTGATGCGGTATGGCATCGTCCGCATCCACGAACAGGAAGCGGTAAGAAATGCCTTCCTCGGCCAGCAGGCGTTCGATGAACGCCAGGTCGCTTTCGCGGTATTGCAGGCAGTACGAGCGGGTCGGATACCCATTGAGCAGGCGGTCTTCATACGAGAACGCGGCGGCGAACACCGCGTTGCCGGCGAGGTGCTCGTCCAGGATGGCGGCCACGATTTGCGGCACGGTCTGATCCTGGAAGACGCGGCTGCTCACGCGCTGCGCCAGCGTGGCCAGACACGGCTCGATCACCAGCCGGTACTGTGCGAAGCCGCCATCGCCGCCCAGTTGCTGCGCGGCCGTCACCACGCCGGCCAGCACCCGGGCAGCGCCGTCGGCCTGCAGCAGGCGCAGCTCCACGGGCTGGCCGAGCAAGTCCTTCAGCTCGAGATGCAGATCGGCCGACAGGCAAGTCAACTCATAGCGGTAGCAGGCCGACAGCGCTTCACGGCCGGTGAGGCGGTGCGGCAGCAGCAGGTCGGGAGCAAGGCCTGCGTCCGCCGCGAAGCGCAGCTGCAGCAGCCGCGCATGCTGGCCGAAGGGAGCGGCAAAGGACGCCAGCAGCGACGCCAGCGGCGTATCGAGCGGCGAAGCCAGTGAGCCGGCAGTGGAGACAACAGCGGAAACGGAGGACGGAAACGACGGCATGACACCCACGACATTGCAAAAGTAGCAAGGTCACGATGATATCAAGCCATTAACATTTACACGAGCATGTCGGCTGCAGGAAAACCTCCCGGCGGCATCGGCTCCGGGGACTGCGCCGGCACGGTGATGCCAGCCGCCTAGGCCTTAGGCAACGGGCCGGGGCGCGAGCGCCGGCCCACAATTAGATGCGCCACGAACAGGGCTCCCGCCGCGAGCCCGACGATCCAGTGCACCAGCGACCACGTTCCCCGGTCGCTTTCCCCTGCGATGTAATAGAGGCCGTAGCCGCTGGCGATCAAGGCCAGCAGCACGGCGATCATGCTCCAGCCGGTGACGAGGTTGCGTCCGCTCTTGACGGCGCGGCGGATGTGGCCGTTGAGCAGCGTGCCGAGAAAGAACAGGCCGACCATCGCGCCGCCGCCGTGCAGCTTCATCGAGAAAGGTTCGAGCGGGTGCGGCGCTTCGCCGAATTGCGTGACGATGCGCATGAAGTAATGCGGCACAAGGAACAGCACGCCGGTGGCGAACAGCCAGCCGAGCGCGACATAGACGCTCCGGCGATGCCAGCGTTCGAGGCGCAGGTTGACGTGGCGCCGGGGATCGGTATGTCGTTTGGTCATGGCGCTAGAGGATAAACGAGCTGGCGCCGAAATGCCGGAGGACGGGATGGCCGGGATCGCGCGTGGCGATCACGACCTTGGTGAGCGCGTCCGCCACGACGCACAGCGGCGCGCGCACCGAGACGCTGACCGCGTCCATGATGGAGGTGCCGGTGCGTGCATCGCAGAGCGCGCTGGCGGACTCGCCTGCCGAGAAGTAGGGCGCCGATGTGGCCAGCGCTTCGTCCGTGAGTTCGATTTCGCAGGCGATGTGCGTCGGCTCGCGTGGATCGCGAATGGCGACAGGCAGCGGCTGCGGTCCGATCACGCGCAGGTCCCCGCCGGCATTGACGCATGCGGAGACGATGCCCGCTTCCCGCAATGCCCGAATCGCGAGGTCGACTGCATAGCCCTTCGCAATCCCGCCCACATCGATCCAGCCCTCGGCCAGCTTGCGTGCGCGCTTGTCCGCTTCGATACGAACGATCTCCTTGCCCGGCTCGAACCGCGGCGCACCGGGCGCCGCCGCCGGTAGCAGACCCCATTCCACCAACTGCGGCGCACAGGCAATGTCGAAGCTGCCGCCGGACGCTGCCTTCACCTCTGCGGCGAGTGCCAGAACCTCACCCGTATGGAGATCGACTTCAACCAGTTTCCCGGCAGGTGCCGCATTGATGCGCCCGATGTCGCTGTCCGGATCGTGAAAGCTCATCAGCCGATGCACCAGCGCTACCTGCGCGAACGCCGCATCGAAGGCATGTCGCAGCGCGATCTCATCGAGCGCATCGGCAATCGTGATGTCGACCAGCGTGCCCAACCAGGGCTGGGCACGGCGGTTCATTTGGCGAGCGCCACCTGCGCCATGGCGGCGATGCGCCGCACGCCGTCGGTGACGTGCGTGCAAGAGAGCGTGGCGCCGCTGATGTTGGCGATACCGTCGCCGATGGCGATGCCCGCCTGCGCCTTCTTGCCGACGAACTGTTTGCGCCAGGCCGGGTTGCGGATCTCGCCGCCGTGGCTCTCGCGGTAGGTGAGGATTTCGACCTGCTTCACCGAGGCGTCGGGATTGAGTCCCACCGCGTAGGAGATCAGCTCGAACTTGCCGATCACATCGTCGAGCACCACCACGCCCAGCGGCGTGTCGCCCTTGTAGGCGCCGAAGACGCGCCATTGCGCAGAGCGCGCCGGCAGGCCGGCGATCTTCTCGACTTCGCGCATCTGTTCGGCAGACAGCTGCACGTTCTGCTCGCGGAAGGCTGTGGCCTCCGGGAACAGCGTGCGCTGTGCCTGTTCGACCGTCAGGTATTGCGCCGCAAAGGCCGAGCCCGAGAGCGCGGCCGACGCGGCAAGGATGGTGAGGGGAAAGGGATGGAGTTGTCGCATGCCAGTCAGAACGCGAAACCGGCGCCGAGGTTCAGGCGATCGCGCGTCGTGTCTTCACGGAATTTCTGGTAATCGGCCTTCAGCACCACGCCTTCGCCGATGCGCAGGTTGGCACCGACCGTCCACACTTTCTCGTCCGGTGCGGTCGCCACGGCGAGGCCGGCCGGCAGGGCGGTGGTGCTCTTCGCCGTGTTGAACTGCTCGTAGCGCACGAAGGGGCTGAGGGTGTAGTCGCCCGACTTCAGCAGCTGATAGGCCGCCTGGCCGTACCAGCCGTAGAAGGTCTTGGGCACCGGCGTCGGGTTGCCGGCCAGCGTCAGGTTGAGGGCATCGATGTTGCTGATCTCGCCGCGCGCATAGAGCGCGGAGAGGTCCCAGCGGCCCGGGTTGTAGCGGGCATGCAGGTCCCACAGCGTGACGCGTGCATCTTCGCCCGCGAAGCCGGCCTGGCGATGGCCTGCCTTGCCGGTGAAGACCGAGCCGCCGACCAGCAGGCCGGGAATGCCGCGCCAGTTCAGCGCGCCGTGCACGCTGAGGTCGCGCGACTTCGCGAGCTGGCCTTCCTGGTGAATGCTGCCCAGCGGCGATTCGCGGCCTTCGGTGGAAGCGGCGTCCCACTTGCTCAGATCGAAGCCGGTGGTGATGCCGGCATCCCAGGTCAGGCCGTTCGGCAGGTCGCCGGAGAGGCCGATGCCGGCTTCGCGCCAGGTCGAGGGAATGATCGCGGTCTCGACGAAGTTGCGTTCGACGCCGTAGAAGGCGGTCGGCTCGTGATTGGTGTTGATCAGGCCTGCGGGAATGAGGAACAGGCCGGCCTTGCCGCGCATGCCGTTGGCGAATTCGCGCTCGATGTAGAGCTGTTCGACGGCGGCTTCGCCCTGGTCGTCGGCGGAGGTCACGGCGTGCTCCCACTCGAATTCCGACACCATCTTGGTACGCTCGTCGAAGCGATGCTGGAAGCCGATGACGGCGCGGCGCACGTCGACCTGCGCCTGGCTGGCGTCCTTGGTCGGGCGGTTGTAGTTGATCTCGCCGTAGCCCGTGATGACGGTCTGCGGGCCGGAGGCAGCTACGGCGCGGCTGCTGTACGACTCGGAGGTGGCAGGCGCCGGCGCTACCGGC
>SPQI01000442.1 GCA_004570315.1 Oxalobacteraceae bacterium OM1
GTTTGGTCTTGGGCGTGTTCTTCGGGGCCTGTTCCTGCGGCCGGGGTTTCGGCTTGCCGGGGCTCGGGGCAACCCAGACGATCTCGCCGCTAGCGGGCGGTGTCGAGCGCTCGCGCTTCACTTTCGGCTGGAACAGGTAGATCGCGATCAGCATCAGGTGCAGCAGAACCGTGACGATCAGGCCCGTGCGCCGGTTGCGCCCGCCGCCATAGGACGGGCTGGACGAAACGCCGGGCAGCGGCTGGCCGCAATGCGCGCAAATGCCGCTGCTGTCGGTCGAGATGTGGGAATGATCGCGCAAAGGTGAATCCAGTGTTCAGGTAGCGACGTGGGCATAATCGAAGCCGAGTGCGGCAGTCTATCCGTTTTGGACAAGGTGCGCACGCAGCAGGGCTAGCCAAAGCTTACAGCGAGCCCTTCCTGATGGATGTTACAGTATGTTTCCGTGTCGGTGACCGCTGGTTGCGAAGCGCCCGTCCCGCCCGAGGGCAAAGGACGGGCGCCGGCTCAGGCTACGCGGATGGTGCGTGCCCTGGCCAGCTCCTTGTGCTCATGCGCCTGTTCGGCCTGCGCAAGCTGCTCGTCGCTCATCGGACCGCTGCCGCTGTACCGGTCGAGGAACAGGTAGATCACCGGCGTGATGTACAGCGTGATCACCTGCGAGAACAGCAGCCCGCCCACCACCGCGAGACCCAGCGGCTGACGCAGTTCCGCGCCCGCACCCAAACCCAGCGCGATTGGCAGCGCGCCCATCAACGCCGCGAAGGTCGTCATGATGATCGGCCGGAACCGCAGCACGCAGGCCTGACGGATCGCCTGCTCCGGCGGCATGCCCTGGTTGCGCTGCGCGTCGAGCGCGAAGTCGATCATCATGATCGCGTTCTTCTTCACGATGCCGATCAGCATCAGGATGCCGATGGTGGCAATCAGCGTAAGGTCCAGCCCCGCAATCTTCAGCACCAGCAGCGCGCCCACTGCCGCCGACGGCAAGCCCGAAAGAATCGTGAGCGGGTGGATGTAGCTCTCGTACAGCACGCCCAGCAGCACATAGATCACCAGCACCGCCACGACCAGCAACACCGCCTGGCTGGTCTGCGATTCCTTGAATACCGCCGCGTCGCCGCCGTAGGTCGTGATGATGCTCGCCGGCAGGTTGATCTCGCGCTGATACTGCTCGATCTTGTTCGACGCCACGCCCAGCGGCACGTCGGGCGCGAGGTTGAACGACAGCGTGATCGCCTGCAGCTGGCCCATGTGGTTGATTGCCGTCGGACCGACCGTGCGCTTGACGCTCGCGAAGCTCGTCACCGGCACCAGTTGGCCGGTCTTGGAGCGCACGTAGATCTTGTCGAAGGCGCTTTCATCGCGCTTGAACTCCTCGCCGACTTCCATGATCACCTGGTAGTCGTTGCTGCTGGTGTAGATGGTCGAGACCTGGCGTTCGCCGAACGCGCTGTAGAGCGCGCTGCGCAGGTCCTGCATGTTCACGCCCAGCAGGTTGGCGCGGTCACGGTCGATGACCAGCGAAGCCTGCAGGCCCTTGAGCTGCGAATCGCTGGTCACGTCGCGGAAGGCGTCGTCCGCACGCATGCGATCGAGCAGCTTGCTGGCCCAGTCGTTGAGCTCGTCGGCCTTCACGCTCTGCAGGATGTACTGATAACGGCTCTTGGACTGGCGGCCGCCGAGCTGCAGGTTCTGCACCGGACGGAAGTAGGCGGCGATCCCGGCCACCGTACGGACCTTCTTGCGCAGCCCTTCCAGCACCTTCGGCATCTTCTCCCGCTCGCCCTGCGGCTTGAGGTTGATGAACATGCGGCCGGTGTTCAGCGTGTTGCCGCCGGCGCCCAGGTTGGACGACACGCTCATCACGTTCGGATCCGACACGATCAGGTCAGCCAGCTTCGCTTGCCGTTCCGACATCGCGGAGAAGGAAATATCTTCCGATGCCTCCGTCGTCACCTGGATCTGGCCGATGTCTTCCTCGGGGAAAAAACCCTTGGGAATCGTCATGAACAGGTAGGCCGTCAGCACGAAGGTGCATGCCGCCACGGCCAGGATCACCTTGCGATGCGCCAGACCCCAGTCGAGCGAGCGGCTGTAAGCGCCCAGGACGGCATCGAACATGCGCTCGAAGGCACGGCCCACGGCATGCTCGGAATGCGCTTCTTCGTGCTTGAGATAGCGGCTGCACAACATCGGCACCAGCGTCAGCGACACGATGGCCGACACGACGATGGACAGCGACACCACCACGGCAAATTCATGGAACAGCAGGCCGATCACGCCCGGCATGAAGAAGATCGGGATGAACACCGCCACCAGCGACACCGAGATCGAGATGATGGTGAAGCCCATTTCCTTCGCGCCCAGCAGTGAAGCCTTGAACGGCTCCATGCCGTTCTCCACGTGGCGCACGATGTTCTCCAGCACCACGATGGCGTCGTCCACCACCAGGCCGACGGCGAGCGTGATGCCCAGCAGCGACACGTTGTCGAGGCTGTAACCCAGGCCGTAGAGCAGGGCGACCGCGCCCACCAGCGACACCGGCAGCGACAGCGTTGGAATGACGGTGGCCACCAGGCGCCGCAGGAACAGGAAGATCACCAGCACCACCAGCGCCACCGTGATGCCCAGCGTGATGTTCACGTCGTGCATCGCGTCACGGATCGACGTCGAGCGGTCGTTCAACAGGTGAATCTGCACCGAGGCCGGCAGCTGGCTTTGGAAGCGCGGCAGCATGGCGCGCACCGCATTGACCACCTCGACAGTATTCGCGTTCGGCTGACGCTGCACGGCCAGCGTGATCGAGCGTTCGCCGTTGTAGCGGCTGGCCGTCTTCACCGACTCGTAGCTGTCCTGCACTTCGGCCACTTCGTTCAGCTTCACCGGCATGTTGTTGCGGCTGGCGACGATGAGGTCGGCAAATTCGGCCGCACTCTTCATTTGCTGGTTGGCCTGGATGGTGAGCGTCTGGCGCGCGCCATCCAGCGTGCCGACCGGCGTGTTGGCGTTGGCCGCCTTGATGCCGTTGAGCAGCTCGTCCATCGAAATGTTGCGCGCGGCCAGCTTGCCCGGATCGACGCGCACGCGCACCGCATAGCGCTTCTGGCCGAAGATCGACACCTGCGCCACGCCGTTGAGCGTGGAGAGACTCGGCGAAATCAGGTTCTCGGCGTAGTCGTTCAGATCGGAGATGTTGAGCGAGGGCGAGGTGAGCGCGATGAACAGTACCGGCGCATCGGCCGGGTTCACCTTGCGATAGGACGGCAGCTGCGTCATCTCCTGCGGCAGCGAGCGCTGCGCACGCAGCAGGGCCGCCTGCACGTCCACGGCGGCGGCGTCGATGTCGCGCGAGGGATCGAATTCCAGCGTGAGCGACGTGTTGCCCAGCGTGTTGGTCGAACTGATCACGTTCAACCCGGCGATGGTCGCGAACTGCTTTTCCAGCGGCAGTGCCACGGCGGAGGCCATCGTGTCGGGACTTGCGCCGGGCAGGCTGGCGCTGACGTTGATGACCGGCGTGTTGTAGCTGGGCAGGGCGGCGACCGGAATCTTCAGATAGGCCAGGATGCCCGCGACCACGATCGCCACACTCAGCAGCACGGTCATCACCGGCCGCCGGATGCAGAGTTCGGAAATATTCATGATGTGCTCTTTTGTGCGACCGCGCTCTGCCCCTTGCCACCCTGGCCACCCTTGCCGCCTTTGCCGTTGCCGTCGGCCGGGGCGCCCTGTTCGCGGACCTTCGCGCCGGGACGCAGGTTCTGCTTGCCGTCCACCACTACCGGATCGCCGGCCTGCACGCCGGTGACGGCAGCCTGCTCGCCGAAGGCGTACAGCACTTCGATGCGGCGCTGCTGCGCGCTCTTGTCGCCGCCGACGACGTAGACGGTCTTGTTGTCGATGCCCGTGATGATGGACGCCTGCGGAATCACGACAGCGTCCTTTAGCTCGCGCACCACGGTGCTGACGGTGACGTACTGGCCAGGCCACAGGCGCTGCTCGGCATTCGGGAAGGCCGCCTTCACCTTGACGGTGCCGTTCTGCGTATCGACCGCGTTGTCGATGAAGCTGAGCTTGCCGGCCAGCGGCGCCTTGCCATCGGCGATGTTGGCGGCCACGGTGGTGTCGCCGGATTTCTGCGCAGCGAGCAAGGCGTTGAGTTCGCTTTCCGGCAGCGTGAAGCTGACGGCGATCGGATCCAGTTGCGAAATCGTCACCATGGGTGCCGAGGTCGGCTGGACCAGTGTGCCGGAATAGACGGCGATGGCGCCCGCGCGGCCGGAAGAGGTGGCGCGGATGGTGTCGTAGCCGAGCTGCACGCGTGCGGCATCGACCGCGGCGCGCGATGACGCCACGGCCGCGTGCTGCGCATCGAACTGGGCCTGGACGGTATCGGTGGCGCTTTGGGCGATGAAGCCCTTGGACAGCAGCTCGCGGCTGCGCGCCAGCTGGCGCTGCAGGTCGGCCAGCGTGGCCTGGTCCTTCGCCAGTTGCGCCTCCGCCTTTTGCAGATTGACGCGGTCGGCGCGGTCGTCGAGCGTAAACAGCAGGTCGCCGGCCTTCACGAACTGACCTTCCTTGATGTGAACCTTCGCCACGACGTTGGAGACTTGCGGACGCACGTCCACGCTGTTGAGCGAGCTGACGTAGCCGTTGGCCTGCAGCCGCACGGGCACGTCCATGCGGCGGGCACTGGCCACGGTGACCGTGGCGGCTCCCTGTGCGCCCTGCGCCTGGCTGGGCGCGCCATGCTGTTCGTTCTTCAAGAAATACCAGGCGGCGGCACCGGCCGCGACGACGGCAACGGTAACGACAGCAATCCCTTTATTCATACACGTTCTCAGGAGGTGGAGGAGGCGCTGTCGGGCAGCGCTGCTTGTTTTGATGGTTGAACCAGCGATTCTAACCCTGTGCGGAAAGGCTGATATTTCAAAGTTTGTCGCTCGGCACGAGTCTGTTCATGCGCATGCCGCTGAAGTTGGCGTTGCAGTCATCACCGCGCGGTCAAATTGCGCTCCTGCACTGTCAGGAAATGGCGTTTGAATACTGCGTGAAACTTGCTATAGTCGCCACATGTCCCTGTTCTTGCACATGCCGTAAAAAGCGGTACGAACGGACGTGCTTTATCCCACGCAACCCTTCCTGCACTACGGGAGGGCGTTGACTCAAATCAAAGTGGCACATAGGGCGACTCTTATCATGAGTGACCTTTGTCATAGCATCATCCTACTGACATGCGCCGCAACGCTGCCTGACGTCGTGCACCGCAGCATCCCTATCGAACGTTTTCCCGGAGAACTGAAATGAGTGAGGTAGTCATCGTCGCCGCGGGCCGTACCGCCGTCGGCAAATTCGGCGGTTCGCTGGCCAAGGTGTCGGCGGCCGATCTCGGCGCCCATGTAATCAAGCAACTGCTCGCCAAGAGCGGCATTGCGGGCGACCAGATTAGCGAAGTGATCATGGGCCAGGTCCTCACCGCTGGCGTCGGACAAAACCCGGCGCGCCAGGCGCTGATCCGTGCCGGCCTGCCCGACATGGTGCCGGGCATGACGATCAACATGGTGTGCGGCAGCGGCCTGCGCGCCACCCACCTCGCCGCACAGGCGATCAAGGCGGGGGACTCCGACATCGTCATCGCCGGCGGCCAGGAAAACATGAGCGCCTCGCCGCATGTGCTGAATAACTCGCGCGACGGCTTCCGCATGGGCGACGCCAAGCTCACCGACACCATGATCGTCGACGGCCTGTGGGATGCCTTCAACCAGTACCACATGGGCACGACTGCCGAGAACGTCGCGAAGAAATACGGCATCTCGCGCGAAGAGCAGGACGCCTTCGCTTGCGCCTCCCAGAACAAGGCCGAAGCCGCGCAGAAGGCCGGCAGGTTCAAGGACGAAATCATTCCGCTCGAGATTCCCCAGAAGAAGGGCTCGATCGTGTTCGACACCGATGAATTCATCAAGCCGGGCGTCACCGTCGACGCGCTCGCCAGCCTGCGTCCCGCGTTCGCCAAGGACGGCAGCGTCACGGCCGGCAACGCCTCCGGCATCAACGACGGCGCAGCTGCGGTGATCATGATGTCGGCCAAGAAAGCGGACCAGCTCGGGCTGCAGCCGCTGGCACGCATCAAGGCCTACGCGTCGGCCGGCGTCGATCCGAGCATCATGGGCATGGGCCCGGTGCCCGCCACCCAGCGCTGCCTCGCGCGCGCCGGCTGGACCCACCAGGACCTGGACCTCATGGAAATCAACGAAGCCTTCGCCGCGCAGGCGCTGGCGGTGAACAAGGAAATGGGCTGGGACACAAGCAAGATCAACGTCAACGGCGGCGCCATCTCGATTGGCCATCCGATCGGCGCATCGGGCTGCCGCATTCTCGTGACGCTGCTCCACGAAATGATTCGCCGCGACGCCAAGCGCGGACTTGCCAGCCTGTGCATCGGCGGCGGCATGGGCGTGGCGCTGGCGGTCGAGCGCTAAGGTTTCGCAGTCGTTGTTGTAGTGCGGGTTGTGGTTTTCACTTCGGATAAAAAGAGAGTAAAGACATGGCAAGAATCGCATTGATCACCGGCGGTATGGGCGGCCTTGGGGAGGCCATCTGCATCAAGATGGCGGCGCTCGGGTATCAGGTCGTGACGACCCATTCGCCCGGCAATACCAAGGCCAACGAATGGCTGGCGGGCATGGAGCAGCAGGGTTACAAGTTCCGCGCGTATCCCTGCGACGTGGCGGACTTCGAATCGGCGCAGAAATGCATCGCGCAGATCACCCAGGAACTGGGGCCGATCGACGTGCTGGTGAACAATGCCGGCATCACGCGCGACATGACCTTCAAGAAGATGGACAAGGTCAACTGGGATGCGGTCATCAAGACCAACCTGGACTCGGTCTTCAACATGACGAAGCCGGTGTGCGACGGCATGGTGGAGCGGGGCTGGGGCCGCATCATCAACATCTCGTCGGTGAACGGCCAGAAGGGCGCCTTCGGCCAGACGAACTACTCCGCCGCCAAGGCCGGCATGCACGGGTTCAGCAAGGCGCTGGCGCTGGAAGTCGCGCGCAAGGGCGTGACCGTCAACACCATCTCGCCGGGCTACATCGGCACCAAGATGGTGATGGCGATTCCGAGCGACGTTTTGGAAAGCAAGATCATTCCGCAGATCCCGATGGGCCGGCTCGGCAAGCCCGAGGAAGTCGCCGGCCTGGTTGCCTATCTGGCATCGGACGAAGCGGCCTTCCTGACAGGCGCCAATATCGCCATCAACGGCGGCCAGCACATGTACTGACGCGTTGCTGACAGACTGTCATTGTTCTGAACGCCGCGACCGTGTCGCGGCGTTTTCTTTTGCCGCCGCAAAATTTTTTTGCGGGGCGCGTCAACAGACTTTTGAGGCGAGCGTTATAGTTGCTGTAGAGTATGTCTACGGCAACCCTAAAAGGATTTAACATGAAAAAACTGATCGCTGCTCTCGTCGCTGCTACTTTCTCCCTCGGCGCCTTCGCCCAGGCTCCCGCTGCTGCTCCGGCTGCTCCGGCCGCCGCCGAGCAACCGGCTCCGGCTGTCAAGGCCAAGCACAAGAAGGCCAAGCACGCCAAGCACGCCAAGCGTGCGAAGAAATCCAAGAAAGCCGCAGCCTAAGCTGACGCCGCTTTCCGCTGCACCCTGCTGCAGCGATGAAAAGCCCGGACGCGTTACACGCCCCGGGCTTTTTTTCGTCCGCCGTTTTTTCCGTTTCTCGTCGCTTTTTAGCCCGCATCTTCTGCGTCATCTCGTCCGTCCTTTTCTCCGTTTCTCCGCCGCGTGCGAAGGCTTGCGCGCCATCATTGGGCGTCGGCCGCACATGCCGCCACAATGCCATTCCCGTCCGGCGATTTCCGAACTATTAAGCCGCGCAAAACTCTATTCCGGGTGGCGGCAGCCAATGCCCATGCTCGCCCTTGCGCCGCCCGGATGATGGAGCAGCCCACTTTCTGGAGATTGGTTTTATGCGGAACGATTACACCCAGCGGTTCAGCCTCGAGCCGGACGACAGTCATGAAAAACTGCGCCGCGATGCCATGCGCCTGATCGAATCGCATGGCAAGCGACCGTTTTCCGACCTGCCGGACATGACCGAAGGCGAGCGGACCAAGTGGTTCTTCTGGAACCTGCACGAGAATCTGGACGAGTTCCGCAAGCTGGAGCCGACGCTGGTCGGCCAGATCGTGTGCACGCAGCTCACCGTGACCGAAGGCTTGTCGATGGCGACGGAGAAGATGGGCTCCGCGCAGCAGATCGCGCTGACTTGCCGCTGGAGTCTGCGGCTTGCGTTTCCGGGGTTGCAGAACGAAGAGGTGTATCCCATGGGCGAGGGGTCGGTCGACCTCGCCATTTCGGGTGCCGTGCCGTCCAATCCGCCGCTGCAGAAGAACCAGAAAGGCTACATCGAGTCGGACAGCTCGCTCTATCCCAACACCATGTTCGTGTACGGCTGGGTGACCGAGCCGGTGTGGAATGCCGTCAAGGACCACCTCTACAGCCCGGCGCCCACCTGCCATACCGACCTCATTTTGCGCGACGAAGCGCTGTTTCCCGTCAAGCCAGGTTTCGGCTTCGTCACCGGGCCGGCTGGCGCGGTTGGCGTGACGGCACTCGAGTTCCGCGTGAATTCGCACTCGGCCGACCGGCGCGGCAGCCGCCGCAGCGACCGCGGCGCCTGAGAATCAGTGGCTGTTGCCGCGCACCGGTTGCTGGAACAGCAGCCCGACGGTGCGCAGCAGCAGCCCGCCGGTGATGGCCGACGCGAAGGCGAGCGCCGCAACGCCCGGCCAGAGCGTCCAGCCGCCGCGATGGCCGACTTCCAGCATTACGCTGGCGAGCGCGGCGAGCGGGAAGGCGAATGACCAGAATCCAAGAGAGAAGGACACCTCGCCCCACCAGCGATAGCGCGCGAGCACGGTAAGGAACGGCACCGCGGCAAGTCCGAGCGCCACCAGCAGCGCTTCCACAGGCAGGTTGGGCCACAGCATGCCGGCGGTCAGCGTGCAGATCACGGCCGGCGCCAGTTCGATGCCGATCGTCGGCCGCAGCGGTTCGGGCATCGGTCCGGCGAAGAACTGTTGCATCACGCGCATTTCCACCAGTGCCCAGCCGCCGATCCCGAGCCCGAACAGGGGCATGCCGAAGTGGGGGTAGCCGAGCACTGCGAGTGCCATGGCGCCGACCAGCGGCACGCCGGTGAGGGGCAGGTAAAGCGCGGGCGTGACGGCGTTTTCCGGAAAGCGGCCCGTCGCGAGCTGGATGAGCACGCGTCCCGCGAGCACCGCATCGACGGCCAGTGCCGCGCCAGCGAACACCAGCCAGATGCCTTGCGCCGGCGTGCCGAGCTGCACCACCGCGAGCAGCGTGGACATCGGACCAAGCGCCAGCAACGATCCCTGGACCGGATGGAAGAATTCGCGCGCCACCGCACGCGGATGACGCCGGCATTTGACGCCGTACAGGAACAGGGTGACGGCCCAGAAGCAGGTCGCCAGCCAGAGCGGAACCGGCGTGGCGACGTCGGCGAATGGCCAGCCGAAGGCGGCGGCGCGACGCCACGCGCCCGCCAGTCCGAACAGGCCGACCGCCACCGCGAACAGGGCGGGCGGCAGG
>SPQI01000487.1 GCA_004570315.1 Oxalobacteraceae bacterium OM1
AGGGTGGGTCAAAATTCGATGAAAATCGTGGGTCAGTTTTACGTGAACATCAACACGTTGACGAAGATTTGGGCGTTGATTGAAGCCGTGCCGCCCCCACCACCAATCAATTTACCGAATATTGACGGCATCGCCGTAACTCCTAACCCACTACCTCCCGGGGTTTCGAGCACTGGCCAAAATACTGCAGTTAAGGCCATCATTCTTGTAGCCGCCCTATGTCTTGTTTTTGTAATGCCCAAGGTATGGCTGCTTTGGGCTATTGCTGGGGTATTTCTTTGGAATATGGTTGGCTCTTCCGATTCACCACAGCGAATCGCAGAGAAGAACAAGCGGGACAAAGCCTTGATGACTGCAGAATCGGCATATCAGGCGCTCGCCAGTCGGCTCCGCAACGAGGCTGGGCCAGAAGGCTTCAACCAGCGGAAGAGGCAGCTCTCCGATATGCGTCACGAGTATCAGGGACTTCCGGCTCAGGAAAAGGCAGAGCTGGATATGCTGCACCAGACGGCAGAGCAGCGTCAAAAGCAGAAATTCCTCGACCGTCATTTTATTGACTCCGCGTCGATTCCCGGTGTTGGCCCGGCAAAAAAAGCGGCATTGCGCTCGTTTGGTATTGAAACGGCGGTAGACGTGGACTGGCACAAGGTGCGGGCCGTGAAGGGCTTTGGTGAAGTGCTGACTCGTGCGGTTGTTGATTGGCGAAAAGCTTGTGAACGAAAGTTCGTATTCAACCCCTCCCAAGCCGTGACGGAAGCTGACCGCAATGCAGTGCGAGCGCGGATACATACGAGGAAAAAGGTAATTGAGGCGGCACTAGCAGCAGCTCCTGGAGAACTTCAGCGGATGCGGCAGGAGGCAAATGTGAAAATTGCTGCTCTTCAGCCGCAACTGCAGGCCGCAGCCAGGACATGTGCTCAGGCAAGAGCCGATGCAGCGCTCTTGCGCTAAAAGTACAGTGTCGTAATGCTGTTTTTCAGACCGCGTAAGCTGATAGCAGGCGAGTGGCTCAACGAGAGTTCAACAAGACCTCACCCTGACGCGTCGCCAGCGGCCGGCCACACTCGGGCCAATTGCACTGGCATGCGCTTCCCCGTTCATCGTCGCCGATGTGAACAAGCTGACCGTCCCGCAGCCCGTATTGGATTTGTGCGCCCGCCATGTGCTGGGCTTACCGTTTGCACTGCACCGACTGCTGCAGAGCCCGCGTAATTTCCTCGCCTTCGAGCAAGGCACTTCAGGTGAGGTTAGACACGAATTTACCGCGCCTTCCAACAAATGCGAACATAGGGCCTGCGTTTGTTTACATAAGACAAATTCTGCGAAGTTAATTGCCCGTGATGCAATTGGGTGCAATTTTATTGTGCTATCACCTGCATCTCCATACCCCATTGGGTCGCAGCTGCAGCAGACCTTGCGCATCAGATTCGCGCGAAGCCCCAAAGACAACCGGCGTTGGGCCATCAGAACGATAACGAAGGCGCTGTGACCTGCTCCCCAGTTTAGTACGACAGCGACGTGGAGTCTGCGGTTAAAAAACTGTCTGCAAACTGCTTGGGCGTCAGATATCCAAGCGAGCTATGCGGGTGCTCGCCATTGTATTCCCGGCGCCAGGCACCAATGGTGTCTCTGGCATGCCGCATCGATACGAACCAGTGTTCGTTCAGGCACTCATCCCTGAACTTGCCGTTGAAGCTCTCGATATAGGCATTCTGCTGCGGCTTGCCCGGCTGGATGAAGTGCAGCTTTAATCCCTTCCGGTAAGCCCATTCGTCGAGCACCTTGCCGGCAAATTCCGGCCCGTTGTCGACGGTAATTGACAGCGGCAAGCCACGCAGCTCTGCCAACCGCTCCAGCACAGCGACCACGCGGCTTCCCGGCAGCGAGGTGTCCACCTCGATGGCCAGGCACTCCTTCGTAAAGTCGTCGACGATGTTCAGACAGCGCAGCCTGCGCCCGTCTGCCAGGCCATCCGACACGAAGTCCATTGACCAGCTCTGGTTGGGCGCTAGGGACGGCGCCTTCATTTGCCGCTCAATGCCGGCGATGCGCTTTCTCTTGCGACGCCGAACTGCCAAACCGGCTTCCCGGTAGACCCGGAACAGGCGCTTGTGGTTGACCGTCCATCCTTCACGCTTGACCAGGGCGTGCAAGCGCCGGTATCCATAGCGACGCTTGAATGCAGCCAGTTCACACAGCCGTGTGCGCAACGCCTCATCATCCGGGCGACGCGATTCGTAACGGTACAGTGAGCGAGAGATGCCAATCAGCCCGCAGGCACGCGTGACGCCCAATCCATGCACTTGCATGACATGCGCAACGGCGGCGCGCCTGGCCTGCGGGCTTACCACTTTCGGCCAAGGACATCCTTCAGGGCTGCATTGTCCAGCATGCTCTCGGCGAGCAGCCGCTTGAGCCTGGCGTTCTCCGTTTCGAGCGCCTTCAAGCGCTGTGCGTCCGAGACGGTCATCCCGCCGAACTTCGCCTTCCAGTTGTAGTACGTCGCATCGCTGATGCCATGCTTGCGGCACAGCTCCGCAACCTTCGTACCTGCTTCGGCTTCCTTCAGTACCCCAATGATTTGTTCTTCTGTAAAGCGCTTCTTCATGCTACCTCCCACGGAGGCAGACTCTACATCATTGCCGTACTAATTCCGGGGAGCAGGTCAGCTGGGAGCCATTACTGGAACGGCACGAATGGCGTCACCATGGAAACCGACGTGACCTTGGGCACACTTTGCTATGTTGAAAGCGCGCGCGCCAGAACATCAAAAACACGGTCGTCAGTGGACTGCGCAACGTTAAAGCGCAAAAAGTCATGGGCGCTCAATGACTGGCTGAAAGCGTCACCTGGCGCCATTACCACGCCGTCTTTTAGGCAGGACCGCGCTACCGTGGCGGCATCGATGCCCTGTGGCAGCCGGCACCATAGAAACATGCCGGCCTTGGGAATAAGCCAAGGCTTGACGCCGATAGCTTCGAGCCGAGCAATGGTCCTTACCATTTCCCCGGCCAGTCGCATCCGCACGGTTTCCATATGCTTGCGGTAGCCGCTGTCGGTCACGGCCAATAGCACCATGTCGGCCGCAAGCCGCCCGCCCCCGAACGAGGTGGCGATCTTTAAGTCAACAAGGCCTTCAATCCAGTCGGCGCGTGCCGCGATGTACCCGCAGCGCAGCGAAGCCGAAACCGTCTTGGAAAAGCTGCCGAGATGGATGACCCGCGCAAGGCCGTCAAAGGCCGCCAATCTCGGGGCCGGATTGACCTCGAAGTCGGCAAAGATATCGTCCTCGACGATCACGAGTTTGGAGCTGTCGGCAAGTTTCAGGAGGCGGTGCGCGACAACAGGTGACAGCGTCGCGCCCGTCGGATTGTGGATGCCCGAATTGGTGATGTAGAGTCGGGGGGCATGCTCCTGTAACGCCGCGCCGAACCGCTCGACATCGGGCCCGTCCGGCATATAGGGCACGCCCACCGCCCGCACGTGATGTGCCTTGAGCAAAGCGTGAAAATTGAAATAGCAAGGGTCGTCCACCAGCACGGTGTCGCCTGGCCGCAGCAAAAAACGGCAAATCAGATCGATCGCCTGCGTGCCCGACTCGGTGAGCAGGATCTGTCCGGCGCCTGCTTCGATGCCGTTCGCCGCCATCCGCCGGGCGAGGAACTGACGGAGCGCCGGGTGGCCCAGCGGTGTGGCGTACTCTGCCAGGGCCGATGTATCGGCCCGCGCCAACGCGCGCAGGGCACGGCGCATCCCTGCCTCATACAACCATGCCGCGGGCAGCCAGCCGCAGCCTGGCTTGAGTACGGTTGCGTCTGTCTCCAGCGACTGCCGTGAGACCCATAGCGGATCGACGGCTCGGTCCAGCTTGGGACCGATCTGGGTCAGCGCGAGCGGCGCAGTCGGCCCGGCCACATAAAACCCGGAACCCGGACGCGAAGCGATGACGCCCTCGGCAGCCAGCCGTTCATAGGCTTCGACCACGGTTGAAACGGACATTCCCATGGTCCGCGCCTGCGCCCGCACCGACGGCAGGCGGGTACCTGGCAGGTAGGCACGCGAGGCGATCCGCGACTGGATTTCCGATATCACCGCATCGATGCGCGTACCGCTCCTCTGCATTTCATCCTCCGCTTCAACCGTATTGTATGTGTTGGCATAACAGTTTCTTGCAATTGTACTGGACCGTATCTGGCGTGGCCAGCCTTCTCGATGCTCAACTGGCGCCTGTCAACGACGGAGGATGTCATGCAAAAAACAACAAGCGGCTGGTTGAACGGGTTTATCGGTGTGGCAATTTTCGCAGGATCGCTGCCTGCCACCCGGGTTGCGGTCGCCGATCTGCATCCCATGTTTTTGAGCTGCGGACGGGCCGCCATTGCGGCGGTGCTCAGCCTGGCGCTGTTATTGTTGCTGCAGCAGCCTCGGCCAACGCGCGCAGACGTTCCCGCGCTCGTCATTACGGCACTGGGCGTGGTGGTGGGTTTTCCCTTACTGACCGCGCTGGCGCTGCAGCACGTCACCTCGGCCCATTCGATCGTCTTCCTCGGGTTGTTGCCGCTTTGCACCGCGCTGTTCGCTGCGCTGCGCGGCGGTGAACGCCCCCGTCCCGCCTTCTGGCTGTTTTCAGTGGTGGGCGCGGCCTGCGTGGCCAGCTACGCGGCGATGGGCAGTAGTGGGACTTCGTTTCGAGGAGACGTGCTGATGCTGGCGGCGGTAGTCGTGTGCGGCCTGGGCTATGCCGAAGGCGCGCGCCTGTCGCGCACCTTAGGCGGCTGGCAAGTCATTTGTTGGGCGCTGGTGTTGTCGCTGCCCGTCATGCTGCCGATGACGTTGTTGTCCATGCCGGCATCGTTCGGCCATGTCAGCATGCCGGCGTGGATCGGCTTCGCGTATGTCTCGGTCTTCAGCATGCTGATTGGCTTCGTGTTCTGGTATCGTGGCCTGGCGCAGGGCGGCATCGCGGCCGTCGGCCAACTTCAGTTGTTCCAGCCGTTCATGGGGCTGGGCCTTGCCGCATTGCTGCTCCATGAAAAGGTAAGCTGGACGATGCTGGTTGCGACGCTGGCTGCCGTGATCTGCGTCGCTGGGGCGAAGAAATACGCCAGGTGACGCTCGATACCCTCTGTTCGGTCGCACCGTCGAGCGCCCGGCGCGCCGCTGCGCAGGGACGCCCGCAACGCGACCTGGACAGTGATGCCACGACTGGCGTGCCGCGCAAGGACACGGACCGGATCGCTACATCGATCGAGCCAGCGTGAAAAAGCTTGTGTCATCAAAATTATCGCCCTGTCTGAGCACCGCAAATCCGGCCTGGCTTAGCAGTGAAGAAATCTCCTGCCTCGACCATGGCCGATGCAGCATGGTGTCGCGGAAGGCGAACGCTGCATTGCCCAGGAACCCGCTATACGTGGCATCCCATTGCACCACACAAGGCGAGTCGCAAAGCGTAGTGATACTCGAGCGTCGAACAATGTTTGCCGTGCTGTCTTCCACATGAATCTCGCCGTTCAGATACGCCGTCCGTTCAATCTTTTCGACCTCGTAGTTGTCGACGAATAATTTGCCGTATGGCTTAAGCGCGGCGCGACACGACAGGAGAGCGGAACGCAGATCATCGTCAGAAATCATATGCGCGAAGACGCGCCCCGCGGCAACGACTGCGTCGAACGCATGAGTGAAAGGAAGGCAGCGCAGGTCGGCTTGCGCAACCCTTGCCTGCGGAAAGCGTGCCTGCGCAATAGCCACCATGGCATCACTGTAATCGACCACCGTCAGCCTGACTCCGCGTCGAAGCAAGCACTCCGCAATACCGAACATTGAGCCCACGAACAGGAAGCGCGCCCCCGGTATAACGTCAAAGTGCTCGGCGACGAATTGGTCAATCGCGACTCGATTGAGAACCAGGTCGTAGAATTTGATGCACACGGCAGCGTGTTCGGAATACGTTTGTCTCATTGTTCCAATTGAGCCCGGCAGGTTGCCCAACTTCTGCTGTGGTATCTCGGCATGTTTAGCGTGCCGCCATGCCATCTATTGCTCAGGGAATGATAAAGCGGTTCACGGCCCAGGGTAGCGCAGCCGTGGCGGCGCCCATGGCGCTAACCGGCTTTGGTTGCGCAGGCATGGCCTTGGCAAACCCGACCTGGTAATTGTCGTCCCCGACGCGATGCCGGATGCGGTGGTCGCCTGCTACCGACAGGAGGGTAAAGCCGTCCCTTCCCTACTCGCCCGCGACGCACACAGCTGAGCCGGGCGCTGGAACGTGGCCCATCAGGAAGTACGACGGCTGGGCCCGATCCAGTCGCGAACGGCCTTGCCATTAGTCGGGCAAAAACCGGTTTGTCCCGCTTTCCGTGGCTGACCGGGCGTTGTCCGCGCTCTCGGTCAACAGAGCGCGCGCGGCCGCGCGAATCGCATCGCGGTCGCGCGGTTCGCGGGCCGCATTGCCGAGCCGGCGCGCAAGCCAGTATTGGGCATGTGCGTGCGGGACTGCGCGGCCTGGTTGCGCGGTAGTCGCAAACCTTGCCAGCAGTTCGTATGGCTTTGACGCATAGATGATTTCGACCAGTTTTGCGCGGTATTCCAGTTCGGCTTGGTCCAGCCCAGGGTAGCGCCGCAAGTCTGCCGCGTGCTGGCCTTCATGCGCAAGGTAGTTGACGCGGAACTGTTCGGTATCCGTGTCATAGCGTGGTGCCGCCGCATAAAGCACATCATTTGCCGCCCATCCCCCTACCCCGAACCTGCCGCAACTGGCATAGTCGAGCCAGCCGCCGGAGATGAATCGATCCATGAACACGACATGCACGGTGAGATCTTCGGTAGGCAAGCGGACGACGTAGTCCGCCGGCCGTTCTTGCTCCCACACGATCAGTTCGTAATATGGCTTCGTGACCCCCGTCACGGCGTGGTATCCACGCGCTTCGAGTTCGGCACGCACTGCGCGCGTCACGCCCGGCGCATCCTCCGTTTGCCACGGGCCGCTCGGAAGGGCGGCAGTCAAGCGTTTGAACAGCTCCGCTTCAGCCGCTTCGGTGGAAACGCTGTTCAGCATCAGTGCTCGCCAGTACTGGCGGTACGCATTCACCATCGGCCCCAGGGTGCCGGACTGCCTGTCGAGGGGAGCGGCAAATCGTTCGCGGATGCAGGTGGCCGCCGCGACATCCTTGTCCGGAAGATCGTCCGTTGACGTCCCGTCGTACGCCTGCAAGGCGGTCCGTACATCGCCTTGGAGGAGCGCCCGATGAAACGTCGCCAGGTCCGTGGCGATAGACACCGGTGACGCAAACCAGCCCAGGGTCGCTATCGTCGCAAAAACACATTTCCTCACAGGTCACCTTACCCGGTAAAACGTTGAATGCCACCGGCCCGGAGTTTGCATCCGCTGGTCGGCCGGAGCTGTGGCGAGTGGCATGTCTGATTGAGCTTCACACCAGTAGCGCTGCGAGTGGAAGGGCCACCATAGTGGCAAGGACTGCGGCCATGCCGGCGCCCACCAGTACACCGGCGCGCAGCGCGTGGGGTGGCAGGCGGCCGCCATAGGCTTCGCGGAGTGCGGGAACCAGGTAAGCGAACAGTACCGCCGGCACCAGCAGCTGCGCCGCCGGCACGGCCAGCGTCGCCACAAACAGCAGGAACACAAACGACTGGATATGCAGCGCGAACACCAGATGCATGCCGTAGCGCAGCTGGCGGCGCCGATACAGCAATTGCAGCAGCGCCGCAACGGCTGGCACAATCAAAAATGCCGCATACGGCGCATTACGCTCAATGGAGCGGCTGATCATGCGCACCGCGGCGTCCGGGTCCCGGTCCAATTCCGCTTCCCGCTTCGCGAGCCGGTTGTCGAGCCAGCGCAGCGGATCATGCAAGGCGCGCACCGCGTCCGCACCCGTGGCCGGTTGCAAGCCAGGTCGTGCTGCGGTGCCGCCGGCTTGCTGGACTTGCGGGTGCCGTGCGCCTTCGACCCGGTGCGTGGCCAAGGGATGGGCGAAGTGCAGCAGCAAAAAGAACACGAAACTCACCGTCAGATACAGTTGCAGCGGCGTGACGTAGCAGGCACGGCGGCCGGCCATGTATTCACGGCTCAACCGGCCCGGATGGCGCACCAGCAGCCAGAGCGAGCGCATCAGCTTGCCCTCTAGGGCCATGTAGTGATGTACGTACTCATGAATGAACGCCCAGAGTGTGGGCGGCTCCACAATGACGCGCTGCCCGCAGTGGGCGCAATAGGGACCCACCACCGCTGCAGCGCAGTTCGGGCAGTGGGCGGGTAAGGCATCGGTAGTAGTCATTCAGTCGGAAGTTCGTTTCAAAGCGATAAAACCGGACCGCGATGCCAGGTTTGATGGACGGTGGTGCCGTTCAACTCCAGTGGCGGCGGACACGGCGGGGCAGCCGGATGCGACTCGGGCCGGCTTTGCTTGTAGCGACAAGCCGGAGGAGCCGCGTCATGCCGGGCTGGATGGCGGGTGACCCGCGCCGTCGCCACGCGGGAAACACCACTCGGCAGGCGATGCAGCGCCTTAGGTGGCGCGGAAATTTTTCCCCAGCCAGGCACCTAGCGTGCAGTAATGCCGGAACACGTAGTACAGCGGCTTCCAGCGCTCGACCGCGATGCGGCCTTGCGGCGTCACTAAGTCGGTGTGCGCATGCACGCAGACGGCCCGCAATTCGGCGGCAATCAGGTCGGACTGCATATCCAACTCGAGTTGGTGCAAACGGACCAGCTCGAGTTCCACCTGGATGGGACATTCGCGTACCCGCTGCGGACGCACAAACCGGCTCGCCGACGGCTGCACATTCGCCAGGTGGAACTTGTCGGCTACGTGGCGGTATCCCATGCCGACCTTCCTTTCCGGCACATGCTCGCAGCCCGTGGTTGCAGCGATGGCTTCCACGTTCTTCCACAACGACGCGTCCGGCAGGTTCAGTACCGCCTCGGGGTGGCGGGTAAGGTTCTGGTAGCACCGCCCTGCCTTACTGATGCCCATAACCACTGTGTTGCTGAGGGCCCAGTAGGAGGAAATGGGGCTCAAGTTGGTGGTGCCGTCCGGATTGGTCGTGGAAGCCAGCGCGACGGGCGTGCCGAAATACAGTGTGTCAAGCGTTACGCTACTCGATTGCATGGGTAGAGCTCCTCAGAAAAGAACGCACTGTAGAGGACGTGAGGCAGGTGACGGTACGGCGCGTGTCGAATCGAATCACGGGTGTGGCGGCCATGCTTGCTGCCTGAATGGCAGGGCATGCCGTAGCAATCCCGTCGAGCCGCCGACGGTACGTCGCGTCCGCGGTATTCCAGGATGTAGCCACGCCTGCGGGGCGGGCCGATTGCGCGTCCGTCCCAAGTCGCTGGCTGGCGCCCACAGGGCGTGTGCGCGCGTGGGTAGGCACCAGGTGAGACGCGACGACGGGACGGTCTTGGGAATCACCAGAGGCGCACGCGCTGATCGGACGGCAGATAGAGCTTGTCGCCTTCCTTCACGCCGAACACGCGGTAGAACTCGTCCTGGTTGCGCA
>SPQI01000075.1 GCA_004570315.1 Oxalobacteraceae bacterium OM1
GACATCGTGTTCGGTGAAATTGACCGATAACGCGCAACTCTGCGCACGAATGGCTGACCCTATGTTGTTAAGTCAAGAAGCGTACAAGAAGATCGATCGCGAACTCGCGAAATTCCCGGCAGACCAGAAGCAGTCGGCCTGCATGGCCGCGCTCGCGATCGCGCAGGACGAAAAGGGCTGGCTTTCGCCCGAGGTGATGAAGGATGTCGCCGATTATCTCGGCATGGCGCCCATCGCCGTGGCGGAAGTCGCGACCTTCTACAACATGTTCAACGTGCACCCGCTTGGCGAGCACAAGATTTCGGTCTGCACCAATCTCCCGTGTGCCCTGTCCGGTGGTGAGCGCGCTGCGCACTACCTGAAAGAGAAGCTGGGCATCGACTACAAGGAAACCACGCCCGACGGCAAGTTCACGCTGGTCGAGGGCGAGTGCATGGGCGCCTGCGGCGATGCGCCGGTTATGCTCGTGAATAACAAGCGCATGTGCAGCTTCATGTCAAAAGAGAAGATTGACGCGCTGGTGGAGGAACTGAAGAAATGACCAGCTTGCATGACCGTCATATCAACCCGCTGATCCTGGCGGGCCTGGATGGCAACAACTGGCATCTGTCCGACTACGTCAAGCGTGGCGGCTATGAAGCGCTGAAGCGCATCCTGAATGAGAAGATCGCTCCCGAACAGGTGATCGCCGAATTGAAGGCTTCGTCGCTGCGCGGCCGCGGCGGCGCCGGCTTCCCGACGGGTTTGAAGTGGAGCTTCATGCCGCGCCAGTTCCCGGGCCAGAAGTACCTCGTCTGCAATACGGACGAAGGCGAACCGGGCACCTTCAAGGATCGCGACATCATTCGCTACAATCCGCATGCGCTCATCGAGGGCATGGCAATCGGTGCGTACGCGATGGGGATCACCCAGGGCTACAACTACATCCACGGCGAAATCTGGGCCGAATACGAACGTTTCGAAGAAGCGCTGGAAGAGGCACGTGCCGCCGGCTTCCTGGGTGACAAGATCATGGGCAGCGAGTTTAGTTTTCAGCTGCACGCGTTCCATGGCTACGGTGCCTACATCTGCGGCGAAGAAACCGCGCTGCTCGAATCGCTGGAAGGCAAGAAAGGCCAGCCACGCTTCAAGCCGCCGTTCCCGGCCAGCTTCGGCCTGTACGGCAAGCCGACGACGATCAACAACACCGAGACCTTCGCCGCGGTGCCGTTCATCATGCGCATGGGCGGCGAAGCCTATGCGGCGCTCGGCAAGCCGAACAACGGCGGCACGAAGATCTTCTCGATGTCCGGCGATGTTGCGCGTCCCGGCAACTACGAAGTCCCGCTGGGCACGCCGTTTGCCAAGCTGCTCGAGCTGGCGGGCGGTATGCGCGACGGCAAGAAGATCAAGGCTGTGATTCCGGGCGGTTCGTCGATGCCGGTGCTGGCCGGCGACGTGATGATGAACACCGACATGGACTACGACTCGATCGCCAAGGCCGGCTCGATGCTCGGCTCCGGTGCCGTGATCGTCATGGATGAAACGCGTTGCATGGTGAAGTCGCTGCTGCGCCTGTCCTACTTCTATTACGAAGAGTCCTGCGGCCAGTGCACGCCTTGCCGCGAAGGTACCGGCTGGCTGTGGCGCATGGTGCATCGTATCGAACATGGCCAGGGCCGCGCCGACGATCTCGACATGCTGAATTCCATTGCGGACAACATCCAGGGCCGTACGATCTGCGCGCTCGGGGATGCGGCTGCAATGCCTGTCCGCGCCATGATCAAGGTCTTCCGCGACGAGTTCGAGTACCACATCGAGCACAAGCGTTGCCTTGTGCCGGCGTACCTCTGAGCGCGCGGCTGTATCCCGAATTGAATGACACGGTGCGCATGACGCACCCCACCAAGACTGAGGCAATACGTAGCCATGGTTGAAATTGAAATCGACGGCAAAAAAGTAGAGGTGCAGGAAGGCAGCATGGTGATGGAAGCTGCCAACAAGCTCGGCACCTACATCCCGCATTTTTGCTATCACAAGAAGCTGTCCATCGCGGCCAACTGCCGCATGTGCCTCGTCGAAGTCGAGAAAGCGCCGAAGCCGCTGCCGGCATGCGCGACGCCCGTCACCAACGGGATGATCGTGCGCACGGCGAGCGACAAGGCCATCAAGGCGCAGAAGAGCGTCATGGAATTCCTGCTGATCAATCACCCGCTGGACTGCCCGATCTGTGACCAGGGCGGCGAGTGCCAGCTGCAGGACTTGGCGGTCGGTTATGGTCCGTCCTCCTCCCGCTATGAGGAAGACAAGCGTGTCGTCGTCCCGAAGGATGCCGGCCCGCTGATCAGCATGCGCGAAATGGCACGCTGCATTCACTGCACCCGTTGCGTGCGTTTCGGCCAGGAAGTCGCCGGGGTCATGGAATTCGGCATGCTGAACCGTGGCGAGCATTCCGAAATCACGACCTTCGTCGGCAATAGCGTGGATTCCGAACTCTCGGGGAACATGATCGATCTGTGCCCCGTCGGCGCATTGACGTCGAAACCGTTCCGCTACTCCTCGCGAACCTGGGAGCTTTCCCGACGCAAATCGGTCAGCGCGCACGACAGCCTCGGTTCCAACCTGATGGTGCAGGTACGGGGCAGCCGTATCAAGCGCGTCCTGCCGCTGGAGAACGAAGCGGTCAACGAATGCTGGCTGTCCGACCGCGATCGCTTCTCCTACGAAGGTATCAACAGCGAAGATCGCCTGACGGTGCCGATGATCAAGCAAGGCAACGAATGGCGCGAGACCGACTGGCAGACTGCGCTCGAATATGTCGCTCATGGTTTGCGTAACATTCGCCATGAGCACGGTGCCGATGCGATTGCCGCATTTGCTGCGCCGTATTCCACGCTGGAAGAGCTGGCACTGCTGCAAAAAGTGGTCCGCGGCATCGGTTCCGACAACATTGACTTCCGTCTGCGTCAGTCCGATTTCTCGCTCGACGGCAAAGTCGCGCCGTGGCTCGGCATGTCGATCAAGGAATTTGGCGAGCTCGACCGCGCGTTCGTGATCGGTTCCTTCCTGCGCAAGGATCATCCGCTGATCGCCGCGCGCCTGCGGCATGCCGCCAAGCGCGGCGCCAAGGTGGCCGTCCTGCACTCGACCGACGATGATCTGCTGCTGCCGCTGGCGGCACGCATGATCGACGCGCCGTCGAACTGGTTGGCGGCGTTGAGCGAGATTGTCGTCGCGGTCGCTGCACAAAAGGGCATTGCTGCACCTGCCGGTTACGACGGCATCCAGGCGACCGACGTCGCGAAGGCTGTGGCTGCCGTGCTGTTGTCCGGTGAGCGCCGCGGCATCGTGCTGGGCAACGCCGCGGCACAGCACCCGCAGGCATCGCAATTGCACGCTGCAGCCCAATGGCTGGCGGAAGCGACGGGCGCCAAGTTTGGTTACCTCGTCGAAGCCGCCAATACGATCGGCGGCTACGTCGCCGGCGCGCTGCCGGGCAAGGGCGCAAACGCCATCGAGATGTTTGCGAAGCCCCGCAAGGCCTACATCGCGCTGCATGCCGAGCCCGAACTCGACTGCTACGATCCGCAGGCAACTCGTGCGGCGTTGGCAAGTGCCGAAATGGTCGTGCTCATGACGCCGTTCAAGACCGGCATGGAATATGCCGACGTGCTGCTGCCCGTCGCACCGTTCGCAGAAACTTCCGGCACGTTCATCAACTGTGAAGGCCGTGCGCAAGGCTTCAACGGCACGACCAAGCCGCTCGGCGAAGCGCGTCCGGCATGGAAAGTGCTCCGTGTTCTGGGCAATCTGCTCGGTCTGGATGGCTTCGGTTACGAAACGTCTGAAGAAATCCGTGCGGAAGTCCTCGGTAGCAAATTGGCGGAAGAAGCCGATGTCCTTGCGCGTCTGAATAACGTTGCGCAACTGCAGCCGCAGGCTGCCAAGCGCGCCGAGCAGGCTTCGGTCGAGCGTGTGGCCGAT
This sequence comes from Oxalobacteraceae bacterium OM1, assembly GCA_004570315.1. GTDB lineage: Bacteria > Pseudomonadota > Gammaproteobacteria > Burkholderiales > Burkholderiaceae_D > Noviherbaspirillum. The sequence continues at coordinate 3,964 of SPQI01000075.1, forward strand.
GTGCCGCTCTATTTCACCGATGCCATCGTCCGGCGTGCTGAATCCTTGCAACTTACGACGGACGCCATGGCGCCGAAAGCGTCGGTGTCCGCCATCCTGGCCGAACAGCTTGGTCTGGCCGACGGCGACACCGTCAAGGTCACGCAAGGGCAGGGCAGTGCGATTCTGACTGCGGTGGTCGACAAGACCCTGCCGGGCAACGTGGTGCGCGTTTCCGCGGGCCACCCCAGCACGGCAACGCTCGGCGGCATGTTCGGCGCAATCAGCGTGGAGAAAGTGTGATGGACCAGCTCCTTTTGAACATACAGGCACAAGGCCAAGGCCTGTTCGGCGTGGTCTGGCCGGTTGTCTGGAACCTGGTGAAAATCGTCTGCGTCGTCCTTCCCCTGATCCTTTGCGTCGCCTACCTGACGCTTTGGGAGCGCAAGATGATCGGCTGGATGCACATTCGCCTCGGCCCGAACCGCGTCGGTCCAGCCGGCCTGCTGCAGCCGTTCGCGGACGTGCTGAAGCTGCTGCTGAAGGAAATCGTCGTTCCGATGCGCGCCAACAAGGCGCTCTTCGTGATCGCGCCGATCATGACCATCATGCCGGCACTCGCTGCCTGGTCGGTAGTGCCATTCGGCCCCGAACGTGTTCTGGCGAACGTGAATGCCGGCCTGCTGTTCATCATGGCGATCACGTCGATGGAAGTGTATGGCGTGATCATTGCCGGCTGGGCGTCGAATTCGAAGTACGCGTTCCTCGGCGCCATGCGCGCGTCGGCTCAAATGGTGTCGTACGAGATCTCGATGGGCTTCGCGCTCGTGATCGTGCTCCTCGTTTCCGGCAGCCTGAACCTGACCGACATCGTCGTGGGACAGAACACCGGCCGCTTCGCGGGCATGGGGTTGAATTTCCTGTCTTGGAACTGGTTGCCGCTGCTGCCGATTTTCGTAATCTATGTGATTTCGGGCATTGCCGAGACCAACCGTCACCCGTTCGACGTGGTCGAGGGCGAATCGGAAATCGTCGCAGGTCACATGGTGGAGTACTCGGGCATGTCGTTCGCGATGTTCTTCCTCGCGGAATACATGAACATGATCCTGATCTCCGCGCTGGCGTCCATCATGTTCCTGGGCGGCTGGGCGGCGCCGGTCTCCTTCCTGGGTTTCATTCCGGGCTGGATCTGGCTGGGCATCAAGACATTCATCGTTGTTTCCATGTTCATCTGGGCGCGTGCCTCGTTCCCGCGCTACCGCTATGACCAAATCATGCGTCTCGGCTGGAAGGTGTTCATTCCGCTGACGCTGGCGTATCTCGTCATCGTGGCCGCCTGGATGCAGTCCCCATGGAATATCTGGAAGTAAAGAAAGAGACTCATCATGGAAGCCATTAAGGACTTCTTCGGCAGCTTGATGCTGCGCGAACTGATCAAGGGCCTTGCCCTAACCGGGCGATATATGTTCGCCCGCAAGATTACGGTGCAATTCCCGGAAGAAAAGACGCCGTACTCGCCGCGATTCCGCGGCCTGCACGCGCTGCGCCGCTATCCCAACGGGGAAGAGCGCTGCATCGCCTGCAAACTGTGCGAGGCGGTGTGCCCGGCGATGGCGATCACCATCGAATCCGACCAGCGCGACGACGGTACCCGCCGCACGACGCGTTACGACATCGACCTGACCAAGTGCATCTTCTGCGGCTTCTGCGAAGAGTCGTGCCCAGTCGATTCCATCGTCGAAACCAACATTCTCGAGTACCACGGCGAGAAGCGTGGCGATCTCTACTACACCAAGGAGATGCTGCTGGCCATTGGCGACCGCTACGAAAAAGACATCGCCGCCGCGCGCGCAGCCGATGCCGCTTACCGCTGACCCGGCCCGGGTGTGGCTGACTGACTAGTCGATTATGGAAATCAAATCTGCCCTGTTCTACGCGTTTTCGGCGATCCTCGTGTTCGCCGCCACGCGCGTCATCACGGACCGCAATCCGGTGCACGCCGCATTGTTCCTCGTGCTGTCCTTCTTTTCGGCAGCCGGGATCTGGCTGCTCCTGAAAGCGGAGTTCCTCGCCATCGTGCTCGTGCTGGTGTATGTCGGCGCGGTGATGGTGCTGTTCCTGTTCGTGGTGATGATGCTCGATATCGACTTGGGCAAGCTACGGGAAGGGTTCTGGGGATACTTCCCGATGGCGGCGACGATCGGCGTTGTCATCGTGCTGGAAATGTCGGCGGTGCTGCTGCACGGCTTCTGGGCGCTGGAGTCGCAGGTTCCCGCTGCCGGCCATGAGATCGGCAACACCAAGGCGCTCGGCAAGCTGATCTTCACCGAGTACATCTACGCCTTCGAAATCGCGGCCGCAGTGCTGCTCCTCGCCATCGTTGCTGCCGTGGCCCTGACGCTGCGCCGTCGCAAGGACAGCAAGTATTTCGATCCGGCTGCGGCCGTGAAGGTGCGCCGCAACGACCGCGTCCGCGTGGTGTCGATGAAAGCCGAATCCACGCGCAACGGCGGCGCCCAGCCGGCCGCCGCGGCAGACAAACAATAAGGGGAAGCTCGTGTCATTGTCCCTCGCTCATTACCTGATCCTCGGCGCGATCCTGTTCGCGATTTCGGTCGTCGGCATTTTCTTGAACCGGAAGAACATCATCGTGCTGCTGATGGCCATCGAGCTCATGCTCCTTGCCGTCAACATGAACTTCATCGCCTTCTCGCATTACCTGGGCGATGCAGCCGGACAGATTTTCGTTTTCTTCATTCTTACCGTGGCGGCCGCGGAGTCTGCGATCGGTCTGGCGATCCTGGTGGTGTTGTTCCGTAATCTGGACACCATCAACGTCGAAGACCTCGACAGCCTCAAAGGTTAATTCACGACAATAACGATAAGGTCCATCATGGCGGGGCAACTCAACCCTAACCTTCTCTTGGCTGTGCCGCTGGCGCCTCTGGCCGGCAGTGCGATCGCGGGTCTGTTCGGCACCAAATTCTTTGGCAACAAGATCGGCCGTGCCGCTTCCCACAGCGTCACCATCCTTGGCGTTCTGATTGCCTTCCTCATCTCGTTCCAGACCCTCATGCAGGTTCTGGACGGCGCTACCTACAGCGGCACGCTATACAGCTGGGCCACGGTCGCCGGCGTGAAGCTGGAAGTCGGCTTTCTGATCGACAGCCTGACCGCCATGATGATGTGCGTCGTGACCTTCGTGTCGTTGATGGTGCACATCTATACGATCGGGTACATGGCCGACGACGAGGGCTACAACCGCTTCTTCTCGTATATTTCGCTGTTCACCTTCTCGATGCTGATGCTCGTCATGAGCAACAACTTCGTCCAGCTGTTTTTCGGCTGGGAAGCGGTGGGTCTCGTGTCGTATCTGCTGATCGGCTTCTGGTACACGCGTCCGTCGGCCATCTTCGCCAACATGAAAGCCTTCGTGATCAACCGGGTGGGTGACTTCGGCTTCGTTCTTGGCATCGGCCTGTTGCTGGCCTACGCCGGCACCATGAACTACGCGGAAGTATTCGCGAAGAAGCAGGAGCTTGCTGGCTTGACGCTGCCGGGCACCAACTGGATGCTGATAACGGTTGCGTGCATCTGCCTGTTCATCGGTGCCATGGGCAAGTCCGCACAGTTCCCGCTGCACGTCTGGCTACCGGATTCGATGGAAGGCCCGACGCCGATTTCGGCGCTGATCCACGCAGCGACAATGGTGACGGCGGGCATTTTCATGGTCGCACGGATGTCGCCGCTGTTCGAGTTGTCCGACACAGCCCTGTCCTTCGTCCTGGTGATCGGTGCGATCACTGCGTTGTTCATGGGCTTCCTGGGCATCATTCAAAACGACATCAAGCGCGTGGTCGCCTACTCGACGCTGTCGCAGCTTGGCTACATGACGGTCGCGCTCGGCGCCTCCGCCTACTCCGTGGCCGTATTCCACCTGATGACGCACGCCTTCTTCAAGGCGCTGCTCTTCCTCGGCGCCGGCGCGGTCATCATCGGTATGCACCACGACCAGGACATCCGCAACATGGGCGGCCTGCGCAAGTACATGCCGATCACCTGGATTACCTCGCTGCTCGGATCGCTGGCACTGATCGGCACGCCGTTCTTCTCCGGCTTCTATTCCAAAGACAGCATCATCGAGGCCGTGCAGCAGTCGCATCTGCCGGGTTCGGGCTTTGCAAGCTTTGCCGTCCTGGCCGGCGTTTTTGTGACGGCCTTCTACTCGTTCCGCATGTATTTTCTCGTGTTCCATGGGGAAGAGCGTTTCGGCAAGGTGCATCATGAACACCAGGATCACAGCCATGACGAACACAGCGACGAGCACCACCACGGCCTCGCCCCGGGTGAAAAGCCGCATGAAGCGCCGCTCGTCGTGACCTTGCCGCTGATTCTGCTTGCCATTCCATCGGTGCTGATCGGTTTCTTCACGATCGGTTCGATGCTGTACGGCGACTTCTTCAAGAACGTCATTTTCGTGAATGCGGAAGCCCATCCGGCACTCGAAGAGATGACGCACGAGTTCCACGGCGCCGTTGCCATGGGCCTTCATGCATTCACTTCCATGCCATTCATTCTGGCGTTGGCAGGTGTGGTGGCAGCGTATTACTGCTACATGGTGAATCCGAAAGTGCCGGCCTGGTTCTACAGCCACTTCAAGGGCATCTACACGATCCTGGACAACAAGTACTACATGGACAAGATCAACGATGTCGTCTTCGCACGCGGCGCGCGCGTTCTTGGCGGCGGCCTGTGGAATGCCGGCGATCGGGCGCTGATCGACGGTTTGATCGTCAACGGCAGCGCCAAGGTGGTGGGCTGGTTCTCGACCATCATTCGCCACCTGCAGTCGGGCTACATCTACCACTACGCCTTCGTCATGATCCTGGGCGTGCTGGCGTTCCTGATCTGGTTCATGCCGTTCCCGTCGTTTGCCAAATAAGTTGGCGAAGTCCAACCGATAACAACCATGATGCAGTCAACTTTCCCCCTCCTGAGCCTCGCGATCTGGTGCCCGATCGCCTTCGGCTTGTTTGTACTGGCATTCGGCAAGGATGAGAATCCGGGTTTGGTCCGAGGCGCGTCCCTGTTCGGCTCGGTGGTCAGCTTCCTCGTGACCTTGCCGCTGCTGAGCGGTTTCGACAAGGCCGCGCACGGCATGCAATTCGTCGAGAAGGCGACCTGGATCGAGCGCTTCAACATCAACTACGCGCTCGGCGTGGACGGCATTTCGTTCTGGTTCGTGCTGCTCACGGCGTTCATCACAGTGATTGTCGTGATCGCCGGCTGGGAAGTGATCGAGAAGCGCGTGGCCCAATACATGGGCGCCTTCCTGATCCTCTCGGGCGTCATGATCGGCGTGTTCTCCGCGATGGACGGCATGCTGTTCTACGTGTTCTTCGAGGCGACCCTGATCCCGATGTTCATCATTATCGGCGTCTGGGGCGGAGCGAATCGCGTCTATGCCGCGGTCAAGTTCTTCCTG
>SPQI01000346.1 GCA_004570315.1 Oxalobacteraceae bacterium OM1
GCACACGGTCACCCTGGAGACTGGCGAAATCGCCCGTCAGGCAAGCGGCGCCGTGATGGTGTCGGTGGAAGACACGGTGGTGCTCGCCACCGTCGTTGCCAAGAAGGATGCCAAACCCGGCCAGGACTTCTTCCCCCTGACCGTGGATTACATCGAGAAAAGTTACGCTGCCGGTAAAATCCCGGGCGGCTTCTTCAAGCGCGAAGGCCGTCCGTCGGAAAAGGAGACGCTGACGTCCCGCCTGATCGACCGTCCGATTCGCCCGCTGTTTCCCGAAGGCTATCTGAATGAAGTCCAGGTCATCGTGCACGTGCTGTCGGTGAACCCGGAAATCGACCCGGATATCGCGTCCATGATCGGTGCATCGGCTGCCATCTGCGTCGCCGGCATCCCGTTCGGCGGTCCGTTGGGCGCCGCGCGCGTCGGCTACCTGAATGGCCAGTACGTCCTCAATCCGACGGCCTCCCAGATGGAGCAATCCCAACTGGATCTTGTGGTCGCAGGCACCGAGCAGGCCGTGCTGATGGTGGAATCGGAAGCCGAAAACCTGTCCGAAGAAGTGATGCTGGGCGCCGTGGTCTATGGCCACGATCAGATGAAGGCTGTTATCGACGCCATTCACGAATTAGTCCGCGACGGCGGCAAGCCGGAAGTCCAGTGGGCGCCGGCGCCGAAGAACGATGCGCTGATCGGTCGCGTTACAGCACTGGCCGAAGCCAAACTGCGCGACGCCTACCAGACCAAGGACAAGCAGGCACGCACAGCCAAGCTGAAGACCGTGTCCGCTGAAGTGCTGACCGAGCTGGCGAATGAAGCTGCCGCCAACGGTGCGGCCGCACCGGACGCCGCCGAAGTAGGCAGCATCCTGTTCGACCTTGAAGCGAAGATCGTTCGCTCGCAGATCCTCGAAGGCGAGCCGCGCATCGACGGCCGCGATACCCGCACCGTGCGTCCGATCTCCATCCGCACCAGCGTGCTGCCGCGTACCCACGGCTCGGCACTGTTCACCCGCGGCGAAACGCAGGCGCTGGTCGTTGCGACCCTGGGCACCGCACGCGACGAGCAGAAGATCGATGCGCTGATGGGCGAGTATTCCGACCGCTTCATGCTCCACTACAACATGCCGCCGTTCGCGACCGGCGAAACCGGCCGCGTCGGTACGCCGAAGCGCCGTGAGATCGGCCACGGCCGTCTGGCCAAGCGCGCGCTGCAGGCAGTGCTGCCATCCGCAGAAGAGTTCAGCTACTCGGTTCGACTGGTCTCCGAGATCACCGAATCGAACGGCTCCTCGTCGATGGCTTCGGTGTGCGGCGGCTGCCTGGCCCTGATGGATGCCGGCGTGCCGGTCAAGGCGCACGTCGCGGGCATCGCGATGGGCTTGATCAAGGAAGGCAGCAAGTTCGCCGTCCTGACCGACATCTTGGGCGACGAAGATCACCTCGGCGACATGGACTTCAAGGTGGCGGGTACGGCAACCGGTATCACGGCGCTGCAGATGGACATCAAGATCCAGGGCATCACCAAGGAAATCATGCAGGTGGCGCTGGCTCAAGCCAAGGAAGGTCGCATGCACATCCTGGCGAAAATGCAGGAATCCATGCCGCACGGCAAGAGCGAGCTGTCCAACTTTGCGCCGCGCCTGATCACCATCAAGATCAATCCGGAAAAGATTCGTGATGTGATCGGCAAGGGCGGTGCGGTCATCCGCGCCCTCACCGAGGAAACCGGTACGCAGATCGACATCACCGACGAAGGCATCGTGACGATCGCCTCTGTCGATGCCGCCGCCGGCCAGGAAGCCAAACGCCGCATCGAAGAGCTGACGGCATCCGTGGAGATCGGCAAGATCTACGAAGGCACCGTGCTCAAGCTGCTGGACTTCGGCGCTATCGTCCAGGTCATTCCGGGCAAGGACGGCCTGCTGCACATCAGCCAGATCGCGAATGAGCGCGTGAACGCCGTGGCCGACTACCTGAAAGAGGGCCAGGTGGTGCGCGTGAAGGTCATCGAGATGGATGACCGCGGTCGCCTGAAGCTGTCGATGAAGGCAGCCGCTGCAGAAGAGGGCGGCGCCGCACAACAACAGCAGTAAGTCGCCGAACCGATAAGGTTCGAGATCAAAGCCGCCTGGACGCTAGTCCGGGCGGCTTTTTTTTATTCGTTGCCAGTCTTTGATACGGCATCCGGAGCGGTGTTCGAACGCCGCGTCGCATCCGACCGCACGATCGCAAGCTTGGGTCGGGTGACGAACTCGAAGCCATCCTTACCCTTTTGCTTGGCGCGGTACATCGCCGCATCGGCACGCTTGAGCAAGGTGTCGGCATCCTGTCCATCCTCGGGAAAGATCCCAATGCCGATGCTCACGCTCAACCGATGCTCGTTGCTGCCGACCTTCACCGGCCGGGATGCCGCCGCGAGGAGCTTGCAAGCGACATCGGCGGCGTAGCGGCTGTCATCGAGCGCATCGATGAGTACGTAGAACTCATCGCCGCCCATGCGTGCGATCCGGTCCGACTGCCGCAGGCAGGCACGCAGACGCGCGGAAATCTCCCGCAATACTGCGTCGCCCTCATCGTGGCCGTAGCCATCGTTGACTTCCTTGAATTTGTCCAGGTCGAGGAAGAGCACGGCGAATTTGCCGCCGACACGTTCGGCGCGACGCAACGCAAGGTCGAGGTACTCCCGAAAGAGGAAGCGATTCGGCAGGCCCGTCAATCCGTCGTAATGGGCACGGCGCCGCATCTCTTCCTCCGAGGCGCGGCTTTCGATCGCGAGGCCAGCAAGCGATGCACACACGTCCATCGCTTGCATGACGAGCGTGTCGGGCAGGGCGTTCGAGGCGAATCGCAGCCGCAAGGTGCCGTGCGGCGTCTTGTCCCTGCCGCGGATCGGTGTGGCGAGACTGGTCGTTGCGCTTGCACACGGCGTCTTGATGGTGCTTGCTGAGGACCCGGCGGACGAAGCATGCACCAGCGCTACGCTCGACGAGCCCGAATCTGTCGTCGTTCCGTCGCGCTGAACGACAGTGCATGCGCCCCCGCTCACGTACGATTCGAGGACGCCCGAGATTTCACCCAGGATCTCCCGCAAGCCGCTGCCTTGCGCAATCATGCTGAGAATGCGGGCCTGCGCCCGCTGCAGACTCTGCAGGCGCCGCCGCTCGGTGATGTCGCGCAGCGTGAGCTGCACAAGTGAGGTGCCGGCGTGCCTGAAACATGCAACGGCCACCTCCGCATCGAAACTGTTGCCATCGATGCGTATCCAGCGTTCCTCGAATGTGCCTGGTGCCGCCGGCTCTTCGCCGAGGCTTTCCCAGCGCCGCATTGCGCCCGCACTGGCTTCCGGATCGATGAACTGCCATACGCGCCGTCCCAGCAGCTGGCTGGCGTGGCGCGCCCCGAACAGCCGGAGTCCGGCCCGATTGATCAGAACGAGGCGACCGCCGCGGCAGAGGATGATCGCATCGGGCGATCTCTCGACGAGTTGCCGAAAGAGCGGCTCGTTGCGCGCCACATCTTCGGTTCGTCCATCCGCAATCTGTCCGACGTGACCGCGTATGCGCAACGCCCGTCCGTCCGCGTTCCGCTCGACGACGCGCCCGACCAGTGCAACCTTGCACCAGGCGCCGGCGCGGTCGCGCAGACGCAGGTGAATGCTGTGCGGTTGGTCGCCGTTCTCGCCCTTGAGCGCAACCCTCAGCGCCTGGCGGAACGCGCCCAGATCGTCGGGATGAATCAGATCGGGAATCCGCTCCGACGACCATGTGGGAATGATGCCGGTCGGATTGAGTTCAAGAGGGGTGGGGATGCGTCCTGTCAAATGTAGCTGGTCACTGACAATGTTCCAGTCGAACGCCACATGGTCGGAACTGGATAGGGCCGATGCAAGCCGTTCGCTTGGCATCTCCGCATAGGGGCACGTTGCATCAATCACGGGAAGGAGATAGGACATTGTGCGGTCTCGATATTTTTCCGGTTGGAAACGCCGCACGGTACTTAAGTTCCCGGCAATTTTGTAACGATGCAAACTTTCCCAGTTACAACTTAACGCACCACAGCCGTTGTCTGCCTGCTATTCAGTGGCGCCGTAAAATGGTGATTTTGACGAGGACTCCATGAAGGCTATCGAGATCACGCGCTATGGCGCGCCGGACGTTCTGCAACTCCGCGAGCGGCCCGTCCCGCAATTGAAATCAGGCGAAGTTCTGATCAAGGTTCATGCGGCCGGGATCAACCGTCCCGATGTCCTGCAGCGACTCGGTCACTATCCTGTTCCGCCCGGAGCGTCGGACCTGCCGGGCCTGGAAGTCGCGGGCGAGATCGTCGATGGCGAACTCGGCAGTTCTGGCTTCGCCAAGGGAGACATGGTGTGCGCGCTGGTGCAGGGCGGGGGGTATGCGGAATACTGCGCAGCGCCAATCGCACAGTGTCTGCCGATTCCCAAGGGGCTCGACGCGGTGCAGGCGGCTTCGCTGCCCGAAACCTTCTTTACGGTCTGGAGCAACGTCTTTGATCGCGGTCGACTGAGCGGCGCAGAGACGCTGCTGGTGCAGGGTGGCGCGTCGGGAATCGGCGTGACCGCGATCCAGATCGCGAAAGCGCTCGGACATCGGGTCTTCGTTACCGCCGGCACGGACGACAAGTGCCAGGCATGCACCGAGCTCGGTGCAGATCACGCGATCAACTACAAGACGGAAGACTTTGCTGAAGTGGTCAAACGGGAGACCGGTGGCAAAGGCGTCGATGTGATTCTCGATATGGTAGCCGGTAGCTATGTGGGCCGCGAAATCTCATGTCTCGCGGACGATGGGCGCATCGTGATCATCGCCTTGCTCGGCGGCGTCAAAGGAGAGGTGGACTACGCGCAGATTCTGCGTCGGCGCCTCACCATCACAGGCTCGACATTGCGGCCGCGTCCGATCGAGTTCAAGGCCAACATCGCCCGGGCGCTCCGCGAACGCGTCTGGCCGCACATCGAGCAGGGGCGCATCCGTCCGGTTGTGCACGCCGTCCTGCCATTGGATCAAGCCGGCCAGGCGCATGCGCTGATGGAGAGCGGGGCGCATATCGGCAAGATTGTTCTGTCCGTCGCGGCGTAAAAAATTTCCTGGAGTGATGGAACCGGCCAAGCTGACCCGCGTCAAAGAAGGTTGGCTTGGTTTGACCGTGTTTGCTGCGGCGCGCTAGAATCGAGGGTTATTTCATTCGAGAATTCTTATGCGTCGCAAACTCATCGCGGGCAACTGGAAGATGAACGGCTCACTGGAAGCGAACCGCTTGCTGCTGAGTGGCATCAAGAGCGACCTCGGACATCCCGGCTGTGACGTTGCGGTTTGTGTGCCGGCGCCGTATCTGGCGCAATGTCAGACCGAACTCGCCGGTACGGCGATCGGTTGGGGGGCGCAGGACGTATCCGCGCACGAAGCAGGCGCATTCACTGGCGAAGTTTCTGCCTCCATGCTCCGCGATTTTGGGTGCAAGTACGCCATTGTCGGCCATTCCGAGCGACGTGCGTACCATGGTGAAACCGACGCGTTCGTCGCCCGCAAGGCGGCCCGTGCTGTCGACGGAGGAATGATCGCCATCGTCTGCGTCGGCGAGACGCTGGCGGAGCGCGAGCAGGGCGAGACTGCGACCGTCGTCGCGCGGCAAATCGATGCGGTGCTCACTGCATTGACGAACGAACAGCTTGCTCGTGTCGTGGTTGCCTATGAGCCCGTTTGGGCAATCGGTACCGGAAAGACTGCCACGCCGCAGATGGCTCAGGAAGTGCACGCAATGCTGCGCGCGCGCATCGGTGCGAAAGAGGCCGGCATTGCCGAGCGCATGGCCATCCTCTACGGCGGCAGCATGAAGCCAGACAATGCAGCTGAACTTCTTGCCATGCCGGATATCGACGGCGGCCTGATCGGCGGCGCTTCCCTGAAAGCTTCCGATTTTCTTGGTATTGTTCGGGCCGCGTCGTAATTCGCACGGCAGATCACTTTTTGACTGGAATGGATTCAATGAACGCCTTGTTCACCCTCATCGTTGTCGTGCAGGTCATTTCTGCGCTCACCATCATCGGCCTGGTTCTCCTGCAGCATGGCAAAGGAGCCGACATGGGAGCTGCATTCGGTTCCGGCGCCTCTGGCAGCCTGTTCGGCGCAACCGGTTCCTCGAATTTCCTGTCGAAGTCTACGGCGATCGCTGCGGCAGTTTTTTTCGCTGCGACGCTGGCGCTGGCATTCTTCGGCAACCACCGTGCAGCCTCGCAAGGCGGCGGTGTGCTGGAAAACCTGCCGGCAACCCAGGCCCCTGCAGCCGATCAGCAGGCGCCCGCACAGCAAGGCGCTACGCCGCCCGCAGCGCCGGCGCAAGGCAGCGGCAATGCCGCCGGTCAGGCAAACGAGATTCCGAAGTAAACCGCTTTGAAGATCGTTCTTGTTTCGTCTCAATTGTGCGTTGAACAAAGAGGCGAAAACGAGGTAAAATAGCGGTCTTTAAGCCGACGTGGTGAAATTGGTAGACACGCTATCTTGAGGGGGTAGTGGCGAAAGCTGTGCGAGTTCGAGTCTCGCCGTCGGCACCAGACACAAAAAGGGCCAGCAAGGGGTAATCCCGAGCTGGCTTTTTATCGAGGAATCTTGGTTTGTTTTGCAAATCAATCAACTAGGCCTCCATTGTGAACCTCGAAAATTATTTCCCCATTCTTCTCTTCATCCTCGTCGGCATCGCAGTCGGTGTCATTCCCCAGGTTCTAGGTCGCGTACTCGCACCGCACAAGCCCGATGCCCAGAAACTGTCGCCGTACGAGTGCGGCTTCGAGGCGTTCGAAGATGCGCGCATGAAGTTCGATGTGCGCTACTACCTCATCGCCATCCTCTTCATCCTGTTCGATCTGGAGACCGCGTTCTTCTTCCCGTGGGGCGTCGCCATGCGCGAGCTCGGCTGGCAGGGCTTCATCACGATGCTGGTGTTCATCGCCGAATTCGTGGTCGGGTTCTGGTACATCTGGAAGCGGGGCGCCCTGGATTGGGAGTAACTCATGTCTATTGAAGGCGTACTGAACGAAGGCTTCGTCACGACGACAGCCGACAAACTGATCAACTGGACCCGCACGGGCTCGCTGTGGCCGATGACTTTCGGCCTCGCTTGCTGCGCTGTGGAGATGATGCACGCCGGTGCGTCGCGCTATGACCTCGACCGCTTCGGCGTCGTGTTCCGTCCCTCCCCGCGTCAGTCCGACGTCATGATCGTCGCCGGCACGCTGTGCAACAAGATGGCGCCGGCGCTGCGCAAGGTGTACGACCAGATGGCCGAGCCGCGCTGGGTGATCTCCATGGGCACCTGTGCCAACGGTGGCGGCTACTACCACTATTCGTATTCCGTCGTGCGCGGTTGCGATCGCATCGTGCCGGTCGACGTCTACGTGCCGGGCTGCCCACCAACTGCGGAGGCGCTCCTCTACGGCATCCTGCAGCTCCAGAACAAGATCAAGCGCACAAACACGATTGCGCGATAAGCCGGGCGTTCTCACATCGATATGACGACCAAACTTGAAACTCTCGAAGCGGCGCTGCATAACGCTCTCGGGAACCATATCCGCAGCCTGACGAACCGTCTCGACGAGATCACCATCGTCGTCGGCGCAACCGACTATCTGTCCGTCATGCGCGTGCTGCGCGACCATGCCGACCTGCGCTTCGAAGAAATGCTGGATCTGTGCGGGGTCGATTATTCGACCTACGGCGACGGCTTGTGGGATGGTCCGCGTTACGGCGTAGTGACCCATCTCTTGTCGATCACGCATAACTGGCGTCTGCGCGTGCGCGTGTTCGCGCCGGACGATGACTTGCCGGTCGTGCCTTCGATCATCGACATCTGGACGAGTGCCAACTGGTACGAGCGCGAAGCCTTCGACCTCTACGGCATCCTGTTCGACGGTCACAACGACCTGCGCCGCATCCTCACTGACTACGGCTTCATCGGCCATCCGTTCCGCAAAGACTTCCCGGTCTCCGGCTATGTCGAAATGCGCTACGACCCCGAGCAGAAGCGCGTGATTTACCAACCCGTGACGATTGAACCGCGCGAAATCATCCCGCGTGTCATTCGCGAAGAGAAATACGGGATGAAATAATGGCTGAGATAAAAAACTACACGTTGAACTTCGGTCCGCAGCACCCGGCGGCGCACGGCGTGCTGCGTCTCGTGCTCGAACTCGACGGCGAGGTCATCCAGCGTGCCGATCCGCATATCGGCCTGCTGCATCGCGCGACCGAAAAGCTCGCCGAGCAGAAGACTTTCCTGCAATCCGTGCCGTACATGGATCGCCTCGACTACGTGTCGATGATGTGCAATGAGCACGGCTACGTGCTGGCGATCGAAAAATTGCTCGGCATCGAAGTGCCGCTGCGCGCGCAGTACATCCGCGTGATGTTTGACGAGATCACCCGCATCCTGAACCATCTGCTGTGGATCGGTGCGCACGCGCTCGACGTCGGCGCGATGGCGGTGTTCCTGTACGCGTTCCGTGAGCGCGAAGACCTGATGGACTGCTATGAAGCCGTCTCGGGTGCGCGCATGCATGCCGCCTACTATCGTCCGGGCGGCGTTTATCGCGACCTGCCGGATACGATGCCGCAATACGCCGCATCCTCCATTCGCAGCGAGAAGGCCATTCGCGAACTGAACGAGACGCGTCAAGGCTCGCTGCTCGACTTCATCGAAGACTTCACGAACCGGTTCCCCGGCTATGTCGACGAATACGAGACTCTGCTGACCGATAACCGCATCTGGAAGCAGCGCCTGGTTGGCATCGGCGTCGTGTCGCCGGAGCGTGCCAAGGCGATGGGCTTTACCGGTCCGATGCTTCGCGGGTCCGGTATCGAGTGGGACCTGCGCAAGAAGCAGCCCTACGAAGTGTACGACCTGATGGACTTCGATATTCCGGTGGGCGTGAACGGCGACTCCTACGACCGCTACCTGGTCCGCGTCGAAGAAATGCGTCAGTCGAATCGCATCATCAAGCAGTGCATCGAGTGGCTGCGCAACAATCCGGGCCCGGTCATCACGGACAACCACAAGGTCGCACCGCCGGCACGCGTGGACATGAAGTCGAACATGGAAGAGTTGATTCACCACTTCAAACTCTTCACGGAAGGCTTCCACGTTCCCGAAGGCGAAGCCTACGCGGCGGTGGAGCATCCTAAAGGCGAGTTCGGCATCTACTTGATCTCCGACGGTGCAAACAAACCTTACCGACTGAAGATCCGCGCTCCCGGCTTCGCTCATCTGCAAGGCCTCGATGAAATGGCCAAGGGCCACATGATTGCGGACGCAGTAACCATCATCGGCACGCAAGACATCGTGTTCGGTGAAAT
>SPQI01000211.1 GCA_004570315.1 Oxalobacteraceae bacterium OM1
GTCCGGCGTCAGCTGCCGCGCCGCGCGCGCGAGCGCGTCCAGCACGGCGCCGGTCGGGGCACCGCGCACGGCAAGTTCGAGGACTTCCTTGAGTCCTTGGGCGCTGGCGCTGTCGAGTTGGTCGAGCATGATCGGGGTGCGTCCTGTGGAAGCAACCGCCTAGTATGGCGCAACGGCAACGTCGCCGTCGGTGCCGCCGGCGCTCTGCCGCAGCGGAATTGATAAAAATCAATGCCCATCCATGGCTTGGCGATGTCACGGTGTCGATACGGCTCTCACCGGATCGCGCGGACTGGCGCTTGACGCGCGATTCCAAAGTAAAGGATCATTCATCCAATATATTGGAGATGTGCATGGACATCAACGCCCGCATCGCCGCCCGCGTCAGCGCCCTGCGCAAGGCGCGCGGCCTCTCGCTCGACGCGCTGGCCGCGCAATGCGACGTCAGCCGCTCGATGATCTCGCTCATCGAGCGCGGCGAAAGCAATGCGACCGCCGTGGTGCTCGAAAAACTCGCCACCGGCCTCGGCGTGCCGCTCGCCGGCCTGTTCGAGGACGGCACGCCCGTCGCTGCGCCGCTGGTGCGCCGTGCCGAGCAGCCGGAATGGCGCGATCCCGCGTCCGGCTACCTGCGCCGCAACGTCTCGCCGCCGCCGGCCGTCACGCCGATCCGCATCGTCGAGGTGGAATTCCCGCCGGGCGCGCGTGTGGCCTACGAGTCGGCCGGCCGTGACGTACGCATCCACCAGCAGGTCTGGATCCTCGAAGGAAA
Source organism: Oxalobacteraceae bacterium OM1 (assembly GCA_004570315.1). Lineage (GTDB taxonomy): Bacteria > Pseudomonadota > Gammaproteobacteria > Burkholderiales > Burkholderiaceae_D > Noviherbaspirillum. The sequence goes on from SPQI01000211.1 coordinate 773, forward strand.
GATGGACATCACCGTCGGCGCGACCACCTACGCGCTCGGCACCGGCGACTGCCTGGCCTTCGAACTGAACCAGCCCAACGTCTTTCATAACCCGCATCGCAAGCCGGCGCGCTACGCCGTCGTGCTCGCTTCCTGAGGCTCCCATGACGCCCTTGCACGTTTCCCTGCTCGACGCTCCGACCGATGCCGACCTCGACGCCCTGACCGGCGTGCTCATGGATTGCGTGCGCGGCGGCGCCTCGGTCAGCTTCATGAACCCGCTGCCGCGCGAGAAGGCGCGCGCCTTCTGGGACGGCGTTGCCGCCGGCGTGGCGAAGGGCGAGCGGCTGCTGTACGTGGCGCGCGACGGCGGCGCAATCGTCGGTACGGTGCAGGTCGTGCTCGCGCAGCCGGACAACCAGCCGCACCGCGGCGACGTCTCCAAGCTGCTCGTGCACCGCACGGCGCGCTGCCGCGGTGCGGGCGCGGCGCTGATGCAGGCCGCCGAAGCCGGTGCCCGCACGCACGGCAAGACGCTGCTGGTGCTCGACACTGCCAGTGCCGACGCCGAGCGCCTCTACGAACGGCTGGATTGGCAGCGTTGCGGCGTCATTCCCGATTACGCCTTGCTGCCCGACGGCGGCTTCTGCGCGACCACGCTGTATTACAAGCGCATCGCGGGCTGATTCATGCACCGTTGCGGATTACGCAGATGCGTTTCCGCATGGCACACTCCCGAGTATTGGACAGCTGCCGCCCGGTGCCCGCATCGCTATGAAGATAGAAACCAAATTTCGCCTGACGGCGCTGTTCGTATTCAGCGTCATGCTCGGCGTCTCCACCGTGCCGTATTTCACGGCAGCCGCCTCGCACGCCACGCTCGGCGACCTGCGCGATTCGCTTGCCCGGCAGCGCCAGTACGAACGCCTGCTCGACGTGCTGCGCGACGCCGAGACGGGGCAGCGCGGCTACATCATCACTGGCAAGGACAGCTTCCTCACGCCTTACCACGCCGCCGTCGGTGAACTGCCGGCGCTGCGCAGCGCCATGCTCGCCGCCACACAGCGCACGGCGGACGACACCGCCGCGCTGCAAGACGTCTTTAAGGTAGTGGACTGGAAGATGGGCGAGCTGGCGCAGACCATCGAGATGCGGCGCGACGAGGGTTTCGCGATGGTCGAGCCGGTGGTGAGTTCGGCCCGCGGCAAGGAATACATGGACACGCTGCGCCAGCGCATCGGCGCGCTCGAGCAGGCCGAGGAAGCGCGCCGGTTAAGCTTGCGCGAGAAGACCGAGCACGAAGCCGAAAGGGCGATGTATGCGAGCAGCGCTGCCACCGTGGTCGATCTTGCGCTGCTCGGCATCCTGCTGGTGCTGATGTTCCGCCTGCTGGGGGAACGCAAGGCCGCGGCCGCCGCCTTGAACGACGCGGCCGGCGAACTGGAACGCAACAATGCCGAGATCGAGCGGCGCAATCGCTGGATGGCGACCAGTGCGGAGATGCTGCAGGCGCTCGGCGCGATCTCTTCGCTCGACGAAACCTCGCGCATCATCGCGACCTACGCCGCCAAGCTGCTGCCTTCGGTAAGCGGCACGCTCTACCTCTACCGCAATTCGCGCGACATCCTCGAGGCGCAGGTCTCATGGGGCGCGCGCGCCGCCCATGCAGCCAGCCTCGAACCCACCGACTGCTGGGCGCTGCAGCGCGGCATGCCGCATGCCACCCACGGGCCCGACGACCTGTGCTGCAAGCATTACGCCGCCGGCGCGCGGCAGGAGCGCCTGTGCATGCCGCTCGTGACCCAGGGCGAAGTCATCGGACTCATTTACCTCGATGCCGGTGCCGACCGCCAGTCCTTCCTGCAGGAACGCGAGGCCATGATCGTCCGCATGGCGGAGCAGATCGCGCTGGCGCTGGCGAACGTCAAGCTGCGCGAAACGCTGCGCCGGCAATCCATCGTCGATCCGCTCACCGGGCTCTTCAACCGCCGCTATCTCGACGAGACGCTGCGCCGCGAGCTCTCGCGCGCCGAACGCAAGCAGACGCCGCTATGCGTGATCATGATGGACCTCGATCACTTCAAGCGCATCAACGACGGCTTCGGCCACGACGCGGGCGATGCCGTGCTGAAGGCGGTGGCGCAGGTGGTGCGCCACCATGTGCGGGAAAGCGATCTGGCCTGCCGCTACGGCGGCGAAGAAATCATGCTGATCCTGCCCGAGTGCGATCTGGCGGTCGCGCTGGACCGCGCCGAACGCATCCGCGCTGCGGTGGCGGCGCTCGACATCCACCATGCCGGCCGCACACTGGGCGCGGTCACCGCGTCGCTCGGCGTGGCGGCGTATCCAGAGCATGGCCGTGCCGGCGAATCACTGGTGCCGGCGGCCGACCAGGCGCTCTATCGTGCCAAGCAGGAAGGGCGAAACCGGGTGCTGGCGGCGCCGTAACGAGAGGCGTAACGAAGAGAAGTCTGGCGGGGAAGAGGCGCAGGCTTGGGTTTCAAGCCCGCCGAGAAGTGAAAAGGGCGGCACGCAGCCGCCCTTGATGTCACGTACGTGAAATCCGTCAGGTCGCGACGCGGAACACGCTCACGGCATCCGCCAGGTCCACCGCGTTCTTGCGCATGGCTTCGGCGGCCGCGGCCGCTTCCTCGACCAGCGCCGCGTTTTGCTGCGTCACCTGGTCCATCTGGCTCACGGCGGTGTTGATTTGGTCGATGCCCGAGGTCTGCTCATGGCTGGCGGCGGTGATCTCGCTCACGATGTCGGACACGCGCTGGATGCTCGCCACGATGTCGCGCATGGTGGTGCCGGCTTCGTCCACCAGGCGCGTGCCGGCGTTGACCTTCTCCACCGAATCGTTGATCAGTTCCTTGATCTCCTTCGCCGCGGCGGCGGAACGCTGCGCCAGCGTGCGCACTTCCGTGGCCACCACCGCGAAGCCGCGGCCCTGCTCGCCGGCGCGCGCCGCTTCGACGGCGGCGTTCAGCGCAAGGATGTTGGTCTGGAAAGCGATGCCGTCGATGACGCTGATGATGTCCGCGATCTTGCGCGAGGAATCGCTGATCGAGCCCATCGTCTGCACCACCTGCGTCACCACTTCGCCGCCCTTGCCGGCGACTTCGGAGGCCGAGCGCGCGAGCTGGTCGGCCTGGCGTGAGTTGTCGGCATTCTGCTTCACGGTGGAGGTCAGTTCCTCCAGCGAGGCGGCGGTCTCTTCCAGCGAGCTGGCCTGCTGCTCGGTGCGGGCGGAAAGGTCCTGGTTGCCGGCGGCGATCTCGGTCGAGCCGGTCGCGATGGTGTCGGTGCCGGTGCGGACCTGCCGCACGATGCGCGCCAGGCTGTCGTTCATGTTCTGGAGCGCCCGCATCAGGCGGCCGGTCTCGTCATTGGACGTGGCTTCGACGTGGCGGGTGAGGTCGCCGCTGGCCACGCTCTCGGCGAGTTCGACAGCCGCGTCCAGCGGCTTCGTGATCGCCCGCACCAGCCATCCACCGACGAGGCCGGCGAGCACGATGCCGAAGATCACGCCGGCGATGCAGCTGTTGCGCACCCAGGTGTAGAGCGACTGCGATTCGTTGTATTCGAGCTTGGCGACGTCGAGCTGCAGCTGGATGAGCGCGTTCATCTTCTCGGTCATCGGCAGGAACAGCGCCGTCATCGGACCGTGCAGCGCGGTGACGGCACCCTGGGTATCGAGCACCTTCAGCGACTCCAGGGCCGGTTTGACGCCTTCGGCGAGATAGCGTTTGCGGGCGGCGACAAATTCATCCGCGAGGCGCTTTTCCTCCGGTGTCAGATAGGTTGCCATGTAGGCATCCCATGTCTTGTCGGCTTGCGCGCGGCGGGCGTCGATCAGCTTGAGCCGCTCGTCCAGGTTGCTTTGTTCGCCCGTAATGGCCTTGGCGACGTCGCTCTCGTTCTGGTTGATCAGCCGGATGATCCCGTCGAGTTGGCCCAGGGCCACCAGCCGGTCGTCGTACAGGGTTCGCACCGAACTGTTGGTATGGCTCAGGCTGGCGATGCCGATGACGCCGCCGACGATCAGCTGCAAGGAAAGGAAGCCGATGACGGCAATGAGGCGGGTGCGGATGGTGAAATTGTTAAGCTTGAGCACGGTAGGTCCTCCGCGAAGACAGGGGTGGCGGCTGCCACAAAAAACATGCAAGGAAGCAATTGCATGTTAGGTCTTTTTGTCGCTTTCAGGAAACATTCTGTAGCACCTTCCGCACAACTTTCTACGGAAATTTAGCTTCGCCGCCGACGATCCCGCCGCACGGCAAGGTCAAAGCGCTTGCGAAATCAGGAGGCGCGGTGTTCGGCCACGGCCTGAGCTGGCAGCAGGTCGCGCCGGCGCATGAGGCGGGCGATTTCATGGGCGGCGACCGCCTGCGAGACGAGGTAGCCCTGCACTTCGTCGCAGGCGAGCGAGCGCAGCACTTCGAGCTGCTCGGTCGTCTCGACGCCCTCGGCGACCACGCACATGTCCAGCGCGGAGGCCATCGAGACGATGGCCCGGAAGATGGTCTCGCCCTCGGTGCCTTGCGCGAGCACCTGCGTGAACGCCTGGTCGACCTTGAGCACATCGACGTCCAGCCGGTGCAGCTGGGCGAGCGAAGAATGGCCGGTGCCGAAGTCGTCGATCATGAGCTTGATGCCCAGCCGCCGCAGCTGCTCCAGTTCATGCGACACCGCCTGGCTGCGATCGATGACGGCGGATTCGGTCAGTTCCACCTCAAGCAGTTGCGGCGCGATCCGATGCTTGCGCAGCGAGCGGTCGAGCACCGCGCTGACCGTGCCGGACTTGAGTTGCAGCGGCGAGACGTTGATCGACACCGGCACAGCCCGATGGCCGTCGGCCTGCCATGCCGCCAGCTGGGCGCAGACCTTTTCGATCACCAGTTCGCCCAGCGGCACGATGAGGCCGAGGTCTTCGGCGATGTCGATGAATTCCGCCGGGTACACGATGCCGCGCTCCGGATGCATCCAGCGCACCAGCGCCTCCATGCTCGTCAGCGTGCCGGAGCGGGCGCCCACGCGCGGCTGGTAGTGGATGATGAATTCGTCGCGCTCCACCGCCCGGCGCAGCGCGCGTTCCTTGCTCATGCGCAGCACCAGCGCATCGGACAGATGCGCGTGGTAGAACTGGTATTGCCCCTTGCCGCCGGCCTTGGCGGCATACATCGCGATGTCGGCGTTCTTCAGCAGCGTCTCGCCGTCGGCGCCGTCCTCCGGATAGCAGGCGATGCCGATCGAGGCGTTCACCTGGTTGCCCGCGCCCGCCGTCAGCGTGAAGGGCTGGCCGAGCGCCTGCACGATGTTGTGCGCCACGCGGGAGACGTCTTCCATCACGTCGAAGTGTTCGAGCACCACGGTGAATTCGTCGCCACCCAGACGCACCACATAGTCGCTCGCGCGCACCGACCCTTTCAGGCGCGCCGCCGCCTGCTGCAGCAGTTCGTCGCCGGCATCGTGACCGAGCGTGTCGTTGACGTTCTTGAAGTTGTCGAGGTCGATGAACAGCAGGGCCAGCCGCTCGCAGGCCTGCTCGGCACGGCGCAGGGCGCCCGGCAGGAAGCTGGTGAGCCAGCGCCGGTTGGGCAGCAGCGTCAGCGCGTCGCTGTTGGCCAGCCGCGCAAGGGCTTCCTCGTGTTCCTTGATCGCCGAGATGTCGCGCACCGTCAGTGCCAGGCCGCTGCCGGAACGTACCATGCGGCGATAGACCCATTTTGCATGCACGGGGCTTTGCGGCGCGACGCGCACCTCGCTCTCGTAGAGTCCGGTCTGCAAGGTGTGCGCGCACAGGGCGCTGATTTCTTCGCGGTAGCGCGCCGGCTTCAGCTCGGACACGCGCCGGCCTATCACCTCCTCGCGCGTCAGGCCGATCAGTGCCGCGCCGTGCTGGTTGCAGTCTTCCAGCCGGAAGTCGACCGGATGCCCGCGGTTGTAGACGGGCACCAGCATGAAAAAGCCTTCGTTGGCGGCGTCGGTCGCCAGCCGGTAGGTCAGCCGCACCTCTTCCTCGCGGCGGCGGCGCCAGGCCAGGCGTGTCGAGAACACGGTGCCGACGCCGCCGAGCAGGATGAGCAGGAAGGTGGCAAGTGCCGCCGTTTGCTTCAGTACGCGCGCCTGCGCGCGGTACGGCGCGAGCGCGTCGTATTCCGATAGCGCAGCAATGGCGACCAGCGGATATTTGTCCAGCTTGCGCCAGGCGACGTAGCGCGGCTTGCCGTCGCGAAAGTGCTCGCCCGGCTCGCGCTCGATGCCGGCCTCGCCGGGAAAGAGCGGGTAGAGCCGGGTGAACATGTCGTCCTGGTGGCCGCGCGTGCCGAGGCGGCTGGCGAGCAGCTGGCCGGTGACCAGGCGCACCGAAACGAAATCGTTGTCCGACAGGCCTTCCGTCTGGAACGACAGCAGATAGGACGGCTCGATCGAGACGAAGGCCACGCCGTCGAAGCCGCCCTCACGCGCCTCGAGGCGACGCGACATGCGGATCACGGGGCGACCCAGGCGCAGTCCGATCTGCGGTGGCGTGATCAGCAGTTCATTGCAGCAACCCGCCTTCTGCGCCTGGAAGAATTGCGCGGTGCTGAAATCGACGGGCGTATCGGAGACAAGCGAACTGGTGACGGCCGAGCCGGTGACGTTGACGATGGTGGCGAACAGCGAGGCGCTGTTGGGAAAGAGGCCGCGACGCTGCTTGCGCTCGATGTCCACGAGCACGGCGGGATTCTCCCAGTCATCCTTGAGATTGAGCACGATCTGGTCGATCTGGGCGACCGCCTGCGCCAGCTGGTTGGCGTACGAGATGGCAGAGGCGGTGGTCTCGTGGCGAATGTCCTGCTCCGCATTGCTGCGCTCTTCGGACAGCCGTGCGAGCGTGACGAACCAGATGAGCGCAATGCCCAGCAGAGCGCCGAGCGGCCAGAGCGCGATGCGCGCCATGTCGCTCCCGCTCAACTGCCTCTCGGCATCCTTGGAAGCGCGTTGCAGCAACGTCGACAGGTGGCTTCGCATCTCGGCACTCGCTTTAGCCGATAAGAAATCCGCACTCCGGCGAAGTTCCTGCGCGCGGCGCGCGTACCACCTGCCCTTTGCGTTATGACACAACAGCGCAGCGAGCGCTCACGCCGCCAACGCCGGCGCAGCGGGAAAGCTTTCCGTATGCATCGCCGGGGCGGTTGGCCTCACGGCCGGTGCGGCAAGGAAAACTTCAGTACCCGGCAGAGTGTCTTGTTGAAGACATGCCAGTCCATCGGCTTGACGATGTAGTCTTCCGCGCCGAGTTCGCGCGCCGCGTCGCGATCATGCGGCTCCGCGGACGCCGAAAGCACGACCACGGGCAGGGCCTGCAGGTGCGGGGCGGCACGGATGCGCCGCAGCACTTCCAGTCCGTTCATCCCGGGCAGCTTGAGGTCGAGCAGGATGACGGCCGGCAGTGCGTCCGCCGCGCACGCCTCGAGCAGGGCCATGGCATCGATGCCGTCGCGCGTCACCTTGAGGGTATGGGCGAACTGGCAGCGTTCCAGCGCGAGCGTCGTCAGTTCGACGTCGTGCGGATCGTCTTCCACGAGCAGAATCTGGTGTTGCATGCGACGGAGCCTAGCGCTTCGCGGGCGGTCGCGCCTTGACCACCGTCACGGCGGTTGGCGGGGTCAGGTCTGGACGAAGCGCGATTTCAGCGTGGGTGCCTCGCCGCGCTGTTCCTCGACCGAGAGGCTGTCGCCGCGGCCGAGCTCCTCGAAGATGGCGATCCATTTGTCGACCAGATGCCGGTCCGGCTGCCACGGGCCGTACTCCACATGGAGCCGGCGCGTGATGGGCGAACGGGATCGGAAAACGAGTCTGTACATCGCAGAGGAGTATTCCTGACAGGAATGGGGACGGATGCCGGCGCACAGGGCTTCTGCGGCGCACGCCCAGCCAGTAGAATGAGGCCCGCCGCACGCAGCACAGCACAAAAATAATGCCATAAAGCAAGTTTGCGGCCAAGGAGAAGGATGCCATGAGCCACCCCAGTTCGCCCGCGACGCCGGAACCCGCTTCCGGCTGGACGCGCTACGCCACCGAACCGGCCGGCATCGTGATCATGCTGCTCGACGGCGCGATGGTCGCCGTCAGCGATGCCATCCAGCATTCGCAGGCCGGCCGGCATGCCGAGCGGCGGGAAGCGGTGGACAAGGCGGTGCGGATCATCGAATCGGGGCTGCGGCCGGCGCTGGTTGTGTCGGATGGGGCGGAAGGGCGGCTCAGCCTGGATACGCTGTATGAGTACATCAGCACGCGGCTGGCGCTGGCGGGGGACAAGGATCAGGTGCGGATTCTGGAGGAGGTGTATGGGTTGTTGCGGGGGTTGAGGAATGCTTGGAAGTCGGCGGGGTGAAGGGGGCTTTCCTGTGCTCGGCACAACCGGCATCGTGCGTTGACTCCGCCTGCCACCATCGCCGTCATTCCGGCGGACGCCGGAATCCAGTGTCTATTTTCGTGCGGTTCTTCGGTGTGACAGTGCTTGCGTCACTCCGTAAGACGCTTTGCCGGGGGGCGGCCCGGCAGCCGCTCACTTCTTTTGCTTCGCCAAAAGAAGTAAGCAAG
>SPQI01000152.1 GCA_004570315.1 Oxalobacteraceae bacterium OM1
GCACGCGGCTGGAGAGCCAGCCGGCGCGTGCGGAAAGCTGCCAGACGGCGATCAGGGCGATGGGGACGAGCCACGGCAAGAGCGCAGCCGGGTCGGGGCGTTTGACTATCGATTGGGACGGCATGAAATCTCCTTCTTGTGGATGCACGCAATCCGTCATCCCGGCGCACGCCGGGATCCAGCGGCTTTCTTCGTCGCGGCGAAAGCCACTGGGTCCCGACTTTCGTCGGGACGACGGCGGTGTGCGTCAGCCTGCGTCAATGCGCCGCCACCTTCGGCAGGATGCCGTTGGCGACCACCTCGCCGAACGGACCGGTCAGCGCCGGCGCGTCCTCGCCCGGCTGCGCACGTTTGCCCAGCAACGGGAATACCAGCTCGGCAAAGCGATACGACTCTTCCAAGTGCGGATAGCCGGAGAAGATAAAGGTCTCGATGCCGAGCGCCTGGTATTCCCGGATGCGCTCGGCCACCGTCTCGGGATCGCCCACCAGCGCCGTTCCCGCACCGCCGCGTACCAGCCCGACACCGGCCCACAGGTTGGGCGACACCTCAAGCTTGTCGCGCCGGCCGCCATGCAACGCGGCCATGCGGCGCTGGCCGACCGAATCCATCTTGGCGAAGGCCGTTTGGGCGCGGGCGATGACGTCGTCGTCGACATGGCTGATCAACTCGTCCGCCGCCGCCCAGGCCGCCGCATTCGTCTCGCGCACGATGACGTGCAAGCGAATGCCGAAGCGCACTGTGCGGCCGTATTTCGCGGCGCGGGCCCGGATGTCGGCGATCTTTTCCGCCACGGCGGCGGGCGGCTCGCCCCAGGTTAGATAGACGTCGACCTGTTCAGCCGCGAGCTCGTGCGCCGCCTCCGAAGAGCCGCCGAAATAGAGCGGCGGATACGGTGTCTGCACCGGCGGGAACAAGGTCTTCGCACCTTTGACATGGATGTGGCGGCCTTCGTAATCGAAACCGGCATCGCCGCCCTCGCCCGCCAGCGCTGCGCGCCACACACGCAGGAACTCGGCCGAAATTTCGTAGCGTTCCGCATGGTCGGCGAAGAGGCCGTCCGCTTCGAGTTCGCCCTGGTCGCCGCCCGTCACCACGTTCACCCGCAGGCGACCGCCGGAGAGCCGGTCGAAAGTCGCGGCCGTGCGCACCGCGAGGCCCGGCGTGCTCAGGCCGGGGCGGATGGCGACGAGGAAGTTCAGCTTCTTCCTGAACCCGATCAGGCTCGACGCGACGACCCACGGGTCTTCGCAGGAACGTCCGGTGGGGATCAGCACGCCGTCATAGCCGTTGGTGTCGGCGGCGACGGCAATCTGCTTCAGGTAGTCGAAACCCACCTGGCGGGCACCCTTGCTGGTGCCGAGATAGCGGCTGTCGCCGTGGGTGGGGAGAAACCAGAAGATGTTGAGGCTCATTGCATGTCCTTGTCGTTAGTTGGCAGCGCTCAGTTGGGCGCCTTGCGTGGACGGCTGCCAGAACACGTCCTTCACGCGGATGGGCTTGGGAATCAGGTTCTGCTTGTGGAAGGTGTCGGCGATGACCTGCTGCTCCTCCAGCATCGCGTTCGTCAGGTAACCGACCGGCGAACGCGGGCGGCGTGCGAGGTAAAGCTCGGTGGTCGCCTGATCGAGGCCGATGCTTTCGGCGACGATGCGTACCGCCTCGCTACGCTGCTGCTGCACCAGCTGGTCGCTGCGCGTCAGCTCCTCGAACAGCACGTGGATGATGTTCGGGTACTTGTCCGCATAGGCGCGGCTCGCGAGGTAGAAGGTGTGGTTGCTGACCATCCCGCGGCTCGTCACCAGGGCGCGCGGCGCCGCGCTGCGTTCGATGGCGGCCCAATACGGATCCCAGATCACCCACGCATCCACACTGCCGCGCTCGAAGGCGGCGCGCGCATCCGCCGGCGCCAGGTAGACCGGCGTGATCTCGTTCCACTGGATGCCGGCCTGCTGCAGGGCGCGCACCGCGAGGTAGTGCGCGCTCGATCCCTTCTGCAAGGCGATCTTCTTGCCCTTCAGCTCGGCCACCGAACGGATCGGCGAATCCTGACGCACCAGTACCGCGCTGTTGTCGGGCTTGGCCGGCTCGGCGCCGACGTAGACGAGCTGGCTGCCGGCGGCCTGCGCGAAGATCGGCGGCGTGTCGCCGGTCATGGCAAAGTCGATGCTCCCGACCGAGAGCGCTTCCAGCATCTGCGGCCCGGCATTGAACTCGAACCACGTCACCTTGACGTTCGGCAGACGCTGTTCGAGGGCCTTGCGCTGCTTGAGCAGGGTGAGGTTGACGGAGCTTTTCTGAAAGCCGATGTGCAATTCCTTCGGCAGATCGGCAGCGCGCGGCTGGGCCAGTCCGAAGCCGACCAGCAACAGCAAGGCGACGGCTTCGAAGGCGAGGCGGCGGTATTGACGGAGCGACATCCTTGCCTCCTTACAGCTTGGGCGCCAGCACGGCGTCCTTGACCACGATGCGCTTTGGAATCAGCTTTAGCCCCGTGAAGGTATCGGCGATCTTCTGCTGTTCGGCAATCACCTGTTCCGTCACCGGCTTCACGCCATAGGTGTAGCGCTTGGCCGCCAGCTCGACGATAGCCGGTTCAAGGCCGATCTGGCCGGAGAGAATCGAAGCGACCTCGGTGACGTGGTTGCGCCCCCACTCGTCCACGCTGGCCAGCTCATCGACGATGGCCTTCACGATGTCCGGATTCTTCTCGGCGTAGGGCCGCGCTGCGAGGTAAAACTGATGGTTGCTCACCAGTCCCGTGCCGTCGCGCAGGACGCGCGCGCCGAGCTGCTTTTCGGCCGCCGCGAGGAACGGATCCCAGATCACCCAGGCATCGACGCTGCCGCGCTCAAAGGCGGCGCGGGCGTCGGCCGGCGGCAGGTATACCGGCTGGATGTCCTTGTATTCGATGCCCGCCTGCTCCAGCGCACGCACCAGCAAGTAGTGGACGTTGGAGCCCTTGTTGAGGACGACCTTCTTGCCGCGCAAGTCCTTCACCGATTTGAGCGGCGAATCCTTCGGCACGACGATCGCCTCTGATAGCGGCGCGGCGGGTTCGTTCGCAATGTAAACCAGATTGGCGTTGGCCGCCTGCGCGAAAATCGGCGGCGCCTCGCCGACCGTGCCGAAGTCCACGCTGCCGACATTCAGGCCTTCGAGCAGCTGCGGGCCGGCCGGGAACTCGGTCCATTTCACCTCGATGTCTTGCTGCGCTAGGCGCTTTTCCAGCGTGCCGCGGGCCTTCAGCAGGGTCAGCGTGCCGTATTTCTGATAGCCGATGCGCAGCTGCGTTTTGTTGCCGTTGGCCTGTGCCTGCACGGCGCCGGGCAGCGCGGCGCTCAATACGCCGGCGGCGGCCAGGGACAACAGGGTCAGCGTGCGGCGCTTGGCCGCGCGTTTCTCGTTCAGGAGTGTGCTCATGAATGATCTCTTTCGTTTTTCGTTTTCTCAGGGTGAACGGTCCCCTGCCGGCCCGGTTGGCGGCATGCACGGCATATTCGGCAGGGATGTGACTGGGGAGCGGAGGCTCGGTGGACGGCGCCTCAGACGCTACATCGCACCTGGGAGAACGGCACGGGCGCGGCGCCGGCATGCGCGGCTGCGCGCACGGCGGCCAGGCTGGCGGTCAGCTGTTCGACGCCGGCACTGATGCGCGCGGCGATGGCAGGGTCGAGCTGGAGGGTGTTTTCGGGTGTCCACACGACCTGGGCGTCGGTGGCGTAGATGCTGGGAAGGACATGCCGCGCGCCGAGGGCGCTCAGCACCGGCCGCAGCGCATAGTCGAGCGCCAGCATGTGCGACTGGCTGCCGCCAGTGGCCAGCGGCAGCACCAGCTTGCCGGCGAAGCCGTCCTGCGGCAGCAGGTCGAGGAAGGCTTTCAGCACGCCGCTGTAGGCAGCCTTGTAGACCGGCGTAGCGACCACCACGGCCTCGGCCGCCTGCACCAGTGCCTTCGCATGCTGAATGTCGGACTGGTTGAAGTCGGCATGCAGCAGGGCTTCGGCCGGCAGGTCCGTCACCTGGATGCGGACGGTGCGGTTGCCGAGCTCGGCCAGCCGCTCGCCGACATGGTGCAGCAGCCGCGTCGACCGCGACGGGGAGGAAGGACTGCCGGCCAGAAGGAGGATGCTCATGATCGCCGCCGTATCGTCGGTATCGTGATCGGCTTACTTGCGGCCGGGAGCGTAAATCTGGTCGAAGCTGCCGCCGTCCGCGAAGTGTGTCTTCTGCGCCTTGGTCCAGCCGCCGAACACCTCACCGACCGTGAACAGCTTCACCTTCGGGAACTGCGCGGCGTACTTCGCGGCGACCTTCTCCGAAATCGGGCGGTAGTAATTCTTCGCCGCGATCTCCTGCCCTTCGTCGGTGTAGAGGTATTGCAGGTAGGCTTCGGCCACCTTGCGCGTGCCCTTCTTGTCGGCGTTCTTGTCGACCACGGCGACAGGCGGCTCGGCCAGGATGCTCGTGGACGGCGCGACGACTTCGAACTTGTCCGGACCCAGCTCCTTGATCGCAAGGATCGCTTCGTTCTCCCAGGCGATCAGCACGTCGCCGATGCCGCGTTCCACAAAGGTCGTGGTGGCGCCGCGCGCACCGGAATCCAGCACCGGCACGTTCTTCAGCAGCTTGCCGACGAATTCCTTTGCCGTGGCGTCGCTGCCGCCCGGCTGCTTGAGCGCATAGCCCCAGGCCGCAAGGTAGTTCCAGCGCGCGCCACCGGAGGTCTTCGGGTTCGGCGTGATGACCTGCACGCCCGGCTTCACCAGATCGTTCCAGTCCTTGATGCCCTTGGGATTGCCCTTGCGGACGAGGAAGACGATGGTCGAGGTATAGGGCGAGCTGTTGTGCGGCAGGCGCGCCTGCCAGTCCTTAGCGATCAGGCCCTTCTCGGCGATCTCGTCGATGTCATAGGCCAGCGCCAGCGTGACGACGTCGGCTTCCAGGCCGTCGATCACCGAGCGGGCCTGCTTGCCGGAGCCGCCATGCGATTGCTTCACATTGACGTTGTCGCCGGTCTTGGCTTTCCACTGCTTGGCAAAGGCCTTGTTGAAATCCTGGTAAAGCTCACGGGTCGGGTCGTAGGACACGTTGAGCAGATTGATATCCGCTGCCTTGGCAACGGGTGCGATCAGCGCCAGCAGCAGCGCAGGTACGGCAAGCTTCTTGAGCAACATCGGAATCTCCCTTGAGACAAATTTTTCCCAAGTCAGAGAGTAAAGAAGCCATCCGGCGAATAGAACGAATTGTTTTGCGGTTCAATATACGCCGCCTGCATTAGCCGCAAAACGCGGATCGATATGCGGCGAGCGAATATGGCGGGGGAGAAAAGTCTTACGCCGGCGCCGCGGAGCAACGGCAGATGCCCTTGCGGGCGAGGGAAGGATCGACGGGCTTGGACATGCAGACCGTCGGAACGCCGAACGGCGCCGTGGCACAGCCGCCGGTTTCGGCGAACCCGTGGCGGGCGTAGAAAGGACGCGCGGTAGCGGTGCTGGCGACATGCAGTGTGGCGAGACCGGATTTGGCGGCGTGCGCCTCGACGGCTTCCAGCAGCGTCTTGCCAACGCCGCTGCCGCACAGCGAAGGGCAGACGTAGAACAGCACGATCTTGCCGGTGCGCTGGACGATGGCGACGCCGCCGATGGCGCCGTCAACTTCCGCCACCAGCGAGAACTGGGCGCAGGAGCCGAACCAGCACTGCACGTTCTCCGGCGTCTTGTTGCCGAGCCAAGCTTCGAGGATGGCGGCGTCGTTGCGATGATCTTCGACGCAGGTCTCGGCGATCGCGCGGCGCAGCATCTCGCACGCGGGCGCGGCATCTTCCGGTTTGGCGATCCTGATATCGATGGTCATTGGGCTCGTCTGCACAACTCGCTGCACAACTTGCGGCTACTTCGGCGCATTAAACCCCAAGCCTGCTGCGGCTGTCCAGTCGCAAGCGCACAACATGACGTTCATACAGCGCCGTGTCTCCAATGATCCACGCGAGCCCGGCCGGTCCGCCATGAGGGCGGTCAAGCGCGCGTTCCGGCGTGTCCGACGCATTTCGAATGGCCGTGCTATATTTTTCGGGCGGCCGCCAGGTCGCACGTTCTCAGGGCGGGGTGCGATTCCCCACCGGCGGTAATGGCGCCTGCAGCATGAAGCGCCTAGCCCGCGAGCGCTTGCAGGCGGTTCGCTGCAAGGTCAGCAGACCCGGTGCGATTCCGGGGCCGACGGTATAGTCCGGATGGAAGAGAACGGGAAAGGCATGTCCCCGGATTCGCCGTGCGCGAAGCATTTGCTTCGCCTGCGCCGCGTCCGCGCGCGCCATGGCGCTCCCGTACGCCCTATTTATCGATCCTGTATCGACCTCGACAAATAGGAGCAAGCAGAATGTCCACACTCACTCAAACTCAAACCCGCATCGCCTTCGTGCAGTCGTGCTGGCATCGCGACATCGTCGATCGCAGTCGCGACGCCTTCCTTGCAGAGATGGAGAAGCTCGGCTACCCGCGCGAGCGCATCGATCTCTATGAAGTGGCCGGCGCCTTCGAGATTCCGCTGCACGCCAAACTGCTCGCACGCAGCGGACGCTACGCGGCCATCGTCGGTGCGGGCCTCGTCGTCAACGGCGGCATCTACCGGCACGAGTTCGTCGCGCAGGCGGTCATCAGCGGATTGATGCAGGTGCAGCTGGAGACCGACGTGCCGGTGCTGTCGGCGGTGCTGACGCCGCATCACTTCCACGGGCACGAAGAGCACCATGCCTTCTTTCACGAGCATTTCGTGGTGAAGGGACAGGAAGCGGCGCATGCCTGCGCCGACATCGTCGGCAAGGTAAGCCGGTTGAAGGCCGCCATTCCGCAGCAGCTTGCGGATGCGGCCGATGAGGAAGCCCTGCTCTACACCGTCGCCTGACGGTTGAGCGGGCTGCGGGATGCCGTCGCCGACGGCATCCCGTACGCGGTGCTTATTTCGTTTGGATCTCGGTGACGGTGAGCTGACCGCCGATGTCTTCCGCCACGAAAGCCACCTTGTCGCCCGTCTTCACCGCGTCGAGCATCCCGCGGTCCTTCACGCGGAACACCATGGTCATCGCCGGCATTTGCAGGTTCTTCAGTTCGCCGTGACGAATGGTGAGCTTGCCGTTTTCCTTGTCGACCTTGCGGATTTCGCCCTCCGACATCGCGTCGGCCGCATGGACGTGGGCATCGGCGGCATGGGCCAACGGCAGGTGCAGCACGAGGCTCGTGCAGGCGGACAGCGCGACAGCGCAAACGGTCTTGGCAAATCGATTCATCGCATCTTCCCTCAGTTGTAATGCTTGTAGACCTTGGTGCTGCCGTCGGCCTGGACCAGCAGCACGTCGAACGGGTCCTTGCGCGGACCTTCCATGCCCGGCGAGCCGAGCGGCATCGAGGGCACGGCGAGTCCCTTGGCCTTGGGCTTCTCCGCCAGCAGGCGCTTGATCTCCGCAGCCGGCACATGCCCTTCGATGGCATAACCCTGCACGAAACCGGTATGGCAGGAGCCGAGATCGTCGGGAATGCCGCCCCTCTTGCGATAGTCGCCGGGGCTCGGCACGTCGTGCGCATTCACGGTGAAGCCGGCCTTGCGCAGATGCTCGATCCAGCCTTCGCAGCAGCCGCAGCCTTCGCTCTTGTAGACCTCGACCACGGGCGCGGCGGCATGCGCAAGCATCGGCATGGCAATGGTGGTGGCGAGGGCCTGCAACAGGGTGCGTCGTTTCATGTCATGTCCTTTCATTGGAAACTCGTTCAGTGGCGCCCTTCGTGCCCGGAAGGTTTCCGGGCCTTGAGTTCGATGTCCGGCGCCGGCTTCTGCAGCGGCATCGATTGCCCGCCCGCGCTCCTGCTGCGCGCGGGCTCCGGCAAATCACCTTGCCATTCGTAGGCGACGGTGCCTTTCGGATGCTTGTACCAGCCCGGGTCGGTGTAGTCGCCGGGAGGCTGGTCCTTGCGTACCTTCACCACGGTGAACATGCCGCCCATCTCCACGCCGCCGAACGGCCCCTGTCCGCTCATCATCGGCAAGGTATTGTCGGGCAGCGGCATCTCCATCGCCCCCATGTCGCCCATGCCGCGCTCGCCCATGACCATGTAGTCCGGCACCAGCTTGTTGATCTTTTCCGCGATGCCGCGATGGTCGACGCCGATCATGGTCGGCACGTTGTGGCCCATCGCATTCATCGTGTGGTGCGACTTGTGGCAATGAAAGGCCCAGTCGCCGGGTGCATCGGCGATGAACTCGATGGCGCGCATTTGCCCGACCGCGACGTCGACCGCCACTTCCGGCCAGCGCCGCGCCGGCGGAATCCAGCCGCCGTCGGTGCCGGTCACTTCGAACTCGTGGCCGTGGATGTGCAGCGGATGGTTGGTCATCGTGAGGTTGCCGAAGCGGATGCGCACGCGGTCGTTCTGCCGCACCACCATCGGATCGATGCCGGGGAAGACGCGGCTGTTGAAGGCAAACAGATTGAAGTCGAGCATGGTGTTTACCTTCGGCGTGTAGCTGCCCGGCTCGATGTCGAAGTTGTTGAGCAGGAAGACGAAGTCGCGGTCCACCGGCATGAACTTCGGATCCTTCGGATGCGTGACCCAGAAGCCCATCATGCCCATCGCCATCTGCGTCATTTCGTCGGCGTGCGGGTGGTACATGAAAGTGCCGGGACGCCGCGCGACGAATTCGTACACGTAGGTCTTGCCCGGCTTGATCGGCGGCTGGTTGAGGCCGACCACGCCGTCCATGCCGTTGGGCAGGCGTTGTCCGTGCCAGTGGATGCTGGTGTTCTCGGGCAGCCGGTTGGTGACGAAAATGCGGACGCGGTCGCCCTCCACCACTTCGATGGTCGGGCCTGGCGATTGCCCGTTGTAGCCCCAGAGGTTGGCCTTCATGCCGGGCGCGAGTTCGCGCACCACCGGCTCAGCCACGAGGTGGAACTCCTTCACGCCGTTGTTCATGCGCCAGGGCAGTGACCAGCCGTTAAGCGTGACGACCGGGTTGTAAGGCCGGCCGTTCGGCGGCGGTGGCGGCGGTTGCGTGGCGGCCGTGCTTGCGGTCACGGCTTCCGGCAGTGACGCAGCGCCGACCCGGCTCACCAGCCCGGCACCCACGGCGACGACGCCGGCGCCCTTGAAGAAATCTCGTCTTGAAACCATGTCGTGTTCCCTGTTATTGCACGGCCTTGCCGCCGCCGTTCATGGCGGCCTGCAGGTCGGTCTCGGCGATCCAGAAATCGCGCTGTGCTTCGATGGCTGCGTTGACGCTGCCGACCTGTTCGCGCGCATCGGCCAGCAGCTCGAACACGCTGGCGAGCATGCCGTTGTAGCGC
>SPQI01000015.1 GCA_004570315.1 Oxalobacteraceae bacterium OM1
ACGCTTCGCTCGCGGCAGCATGGCGCGGCGAGCGCTCGCCCTGCCCCAGCGCATGGGCGCGCTTGACGAGCGCCATCAGGTTGTTCCACTCGAAACGAATGCGCGGATGATGCCGCACCACGCTCGCACGCGGCTCGGCGTGGCGCATCGCGGACAGCAGCGCCTCCGTCAGCGCCAGGTCGCGTTCGCTGTAGGCGCACCAGGCGCTCAGAATCTGTTCCATCGCGTCGAGATAGCCGCCTTCGTCGGCGCCGCCTTCGCGCAGCATGCGGCGCAGCTGGGCGAGCGTATGGCGGGCGGATTCGAGATCGTCCAGGCGCCGCCAGACCTGCGCTTCGCCGAGCGCGGCGAGTGCATGCTGAAGACGGTTGCCGGCGGCGCGGGCGGCCAGCTTGAATCCTGCGAGCGCGCCATCGCGCCGTGCTTCGCCGCTGCCGAGGGAAGCCAGCAGACGGCCTTCGCGCAGTTGCTGCTGGGCGCTGGCGAGCGCGATCCAGTAATCGGGCGGCAGCACAGCCGGCATCGCGGCGGCCGGTTCGGGCTTGCGCTTCACATCGAGGAAGCGCAGCAATTCGGCCTGCGTTGCCGGGCGTCCTTGCACCTCGCAGGAAATCGTGGCGGCCTCCTCGGCGGGCAGCCAGAATGGCCCCTGGCTGCGCTTGTCCTGGTTGAGGAAACGCGGATCGGCCTGCGCGTCCTCGCCCCAGCCGACCAGCACGCCCCATTGCGCGAAATCGCGGAAGGCGCGGCTGACGAACATGCGCAAGGTGCGGGCATCGGTGAACTGCTGGCGCAGTTCGGCCAGCCGCACGACGTCGCTGGCGGCTTCGTAGCGGCGTGCATACACCAGCCGCACCAGCAGCCAGAGCGACTGGTAGCCGGCGCGCTTGCCGTTCACGCTTTGCGGCGCGGTGAGTTCGATGTGGAGAGTGGCGTTCATGGGGATGCGGGCGGACGCCGTATTATGCCCTCGGTATGGTTCCGCGCCGGCGTGCGTGACAGCCGTTACAGCGGTTGCTCCCGCGCGGCGGGAACGCATTGCCGGTCCCCGTGGTCGCGCCCTACGATGCGGCATCCGTTCAACCAGGAGACACCATGTTTCGACGCCGCCTCTGCCTGCTCGCCGCAGCCGCCCTCATTGCCGCTCCGGGATTCGCCGATTCGCTGGATGCCTATCGCGATCGCCTGCTGCCCTCTGCCTCGCAGGCTGCCACGACAACCGGCCTACGTGTGACCTACCTCGGCGTGACGACGCTGCTGTTCGACGACGGCGAAACCGCCATCATGACGGACGGCTTCTTCTCGCGTCCCGACCTGAAGGCCACGCCGCGCATTGCGCCCGACGAGAAGCGCATCCGCGCAGGCCTGCAGCGCGCGAACGTGAAGTCGCTGGCCGCCGTGATTCCCTTGCATTCGCACCTCGACCATGCGATGGATGCGCCGGCCGTCGCCGAAATGACGGGCGCCGTGCTGGCCGGCTCGTCCTCCACCGCCAACATCGGCCTGGGCTACGGCATGGATGCCAGCCGCCTGCGCATCGTGCCCGACGGCGCGACGCTGCGCTTCGGCCGCTTCAAGGTGACTTTCATTCCGACGAAGCACTACCCCATGGACTTCGCGCTCGGCGACATCACCGAACCACTGCGCCCGCCGGCCGATCCGCGCGCCTACAAGCAAGGCACCTGCTACACGCTGCTGATCGAGCATGACGGCCGCACCATCCTCGTTCAGGCCAGCGCGGGCTTCGTGCCGGGCGCGCTCGCCGGACGCAAGGTCGATGTGGCCTATCTCGGCATCGGCGGCCTCGGCCAGAAGCCGCGCGACTATCAGGACGCCTATTGGCACGAGATGATGCAGGTCACCGGCGCGCGCCGCGCCATCGGCATTCATTGGGACGATTTCTCGGCGCACGCGCACGATGCGGGCGAGCCGCAGGATGGTTTCGAGGCCTCGATGCGGAGCGCGCTGGAGCATGCGGCACGCGACGGCGTCGACATGCGCGTGCCGCGCGCGTGGGTGGCGGCCGATCCTTTCGAAGGACTGCGCTGATCAGCGCCCGCCAAGCCTCCGCGCGGCCGCGTAGTGCCGGATCGCCGCCTTCGTTTCGCCGATCTGCTCGCATAGCTGCGCGGCGTTGAAGTGGGCGTCGGCGAGCATGGGATCGCAGCGCAGCGCTTCCTCGTAGCTGCGCAAGGCGTTCGCCGGGTCGCTCAGGTCTTCGTAGAGCACGCCGAGATTGAAGTAGAGCAGCGAGGCATTCGGACAGTACGCCAGCCCCTCCTGGCAGACGGCGAAGGCTTCCAGGTATTGCTGCGCCTCGATTAGCAGGCAGCTCAGGTTGACGTAGGCATCGGCATAGCGCTGATCGATTTCGATGGCGCGCTGATAGCACTGCACCGCCTGCAGCGGATCGCGTTCCTCGGTGTCGACGGCGAGATCGAACCAGCCTTGCGCCGACAGTTTCGGTCCCACCTGCGGCACGATTTCCTGCAGCGGCAGCACGGGCGCGGGCGCCTGCGCGCGCACGAAATCCAGCACGAACTGGCCATCGGCATTGCGCAGCGCATCGCCGTCGCGCGCGACCAGATCGCGCCCGCTGGCGGACACCGAGACCGCGATGCTGTCGTCGCCGGCCAGCGTGGCGGCCAGGCGGCGCAGCAGACGCGTGAGCCTGGCGGTGGAAATGCCGGCGGCCTGCCATTCGGCGGCCTTGCGGGCGAGTACCACGTCGTTGAAGGAGAAACGGTATTCGCGGCGCGCGCCGCGGGTGGGCGTGATGAAACCTGCCTTGACCAGGGCGCGCACCAGCCGCGGACTGACGCCGTAACGCTTCTCGATGTCGGCCAGCGTGAGATTGCGCATGTCAGGATTTTCGGGTGCGCGGTTTCTTCGTGGCGGGTGCTGGAGCCGAGGCAACGCGCTTGGCGGGCTTGCGGGCTTTCGGCGCCGCCGGTTTGGCAGACGCCGGCTTTCCGGCGAGGCTGGCGCGCAGGGCTTCCATCAGGTCGATGACGTCGGCGCCGCGGTGTTCCGGCTTGTCCGAGACGGTGACTTCCTGGCCGGCGATCTTCTTCTCGATCGCTTCCTCGATGCGCTTGGCGACGTCGTCCTCGTACTGGTTCGGGTCGAAGCGATCCTCGGAGATCTGCTTGATCAGCTGCAGCGCAAGTTCAAGTTCAGCCTGCTTCACCTCGGCCGTCTTCTTGAGGCCGATGTCCTGCACAGCGCGCACTTCGTTCGCATAGAGCAGCTGCTGCAGCACCAGTCCGCCGTCGGCACCGGGCCGTACCTGCACGGTGTGCACCTTGCCGCGCCAGGACCAGCGCGCCAGCGCGCAGCGGCCCGCCTTGCGCATGCCTTCGAGCAGCAGCGCATACGGCTTCTCGCCGCGCTTGTCGGGCGCGAGGTAGTAGGCCTTGTCGTAGTAGAGCGGATCGATGGCCTGCTCGGGAATGAAGGCGACGATGTCCACGCTGTGCGAGCCTTCTTCCTCCAGCATCTTCAGTTCGTCCGGCGTGAAGACGACGTACTGATCCTTGGCGAATTCGTAGCCCTTTACCATCTGGCTGCGCTCCACCGGCACGTCTTCCTTCAGGCAGACGTATTGCTGCCGCAGGCGCGAGCCGCAGCCCTTGTGCAGGAGATGGAAGGAAATCGCGTCCTTCGATTGCGTCGCCGAATACAGTTTCACCGGTATGTAGACGAGGCCGAAGGACAACGACAGGTCTGCGATGGATCTGGCCGCCATGCTTGCTCCCTGTGATCTTGTTGTGCTTTTCGGGGAGATTGCCTGAGGGCTACGGATGAGGGTTGATCAATGTCGTGCCGTGAAGATCCTGGAATTGATTTAATGCAAACGAAAGGGGTTGCGGCGCGGCATCAGCGCGCGCCCTGACGCACCCGCGCCGCCTGGCTGCGCGCCCAGCCGATGATGTCGGCCATGCCCATGGCGCCGGTCTGGCGGGCGAATTCGCGGCCGCGGACGAACAGCGCCAGCGTCGGGATGCTGCGGATCTGGTAGGTGAGCGCGATGTCCTGCGCTTCCTCGGTGTTGAGCTTGGCGACGCGGAACTCGGGTTCGAGCTTCGCGGCGGCGGCTTCGAAGGCCGGCGCCATCATGCGGCAGGGGCCGCACCACGGCGCCCAGAAATCGACCAGCACCGGGATGTCGTTGCGCGCGACGTGGGCCTGGAAAGTCTCCGTGCTGAGCGTCACCGGCTTGGCGCCGAACAGCGGCTGGTGGCAGCGGCCGCAGTCGGGCCGCTCGCGCAGGCGCTCTTCCGGCACGCGGTTGGTCGCTTGGCAGTGCGGGCAGACGATGTGCAGGCTCATGACGGCTCCTTGCCGCTAACGCTTCAGCGCGGCGCGCAGCGATTCCAGTTCGTCCATCAGGTCGGCCACCAGCGCGGCCAGTTCGGCGTTGGCATCGAAGCGATGCTCGACGTCGAGCATGCGGCGGGCGCGCACCACGTCGCGGCTGGTGAACTGCCAGGCTTCCGGTGCGGTCTGCAACTGCGCTTCATGCAGCAGCAACCCGGATCGAACGCGTTCCACGATCCATTGGCGTTCGACCCGGCAGGTGCCGGCAAACTGGTCGAGCGTCAGCGGGACTTCGTCGAGCAAGACGGCGATCACTTCCTGCGCCATGTTCAGACTCCTTGACGGGGATTGAAGGCCATCTCGCGGGCCATGGTTTCATACAGCTCGCGCGCGCGGGCGGTGTGCGCCGGCGGGAGCACGATCTCGAGAACGAGGTAAAGGTCGCCCGGCGTGGCACCGGGAATGCCACGGCCTTTCAGGCGCAGCTTGCGGCCGCCCTGCGAGTTTTCCGGAATGCGCACCTCCACCGTCCCGCCGGGCACCGGCGCCTGAATGGTGGCACCGAGCGCGGCCTCCCATGGCGCGATGGGCAACGTGGCATAGACGTCGCGGCCTTCGGCGCGATAGCTCGCATGCGGACGGAACGCGACCTCGAGGTAGAGATCGCCCGGCTCGCCACCGCCGATGCCGGGCGTGCCCTGCCCGGCCAGGCGAATTAGCTGCCCTTCATGCACGCCCTTCGGAATGCGCACGTCCAGCGTGCGCTCGGCCAGCGTCACGTGGCCTTGATCGTCCACCTGCGGCACGCGCAAGGTGATGGCATGCGCGGCGCCGTGGTAGGCGTCCTCGATGTCGAGCATGACCTTGGCGTGATGGTCTTCGCCGCGCGCCCGGAACTGCGTGTGCTGGCGCCGCGCGCCGCCGCCGCGGCTGCCGAACAGCTCCGAGAAGAAGTCGCTGAAGTCGGCGGCCTCGGCTTCGGAAAAATTGTTGTCGGAGAATTCGTAGCCGGTGTTCCAACCCGGCGGCGGGCGGAATTCCTGCCCGGCGTGCGCGCTCTGGCCAACGTTGTCGTAGGCCGCGCGCTTTTCCGGGTCGGAGAGCACGGCGAAGGCTTCGTTGACGTCCTTCATGCGTGCCTCGGCATCCGGCTCCTTCGAGACGTCCGGATGATATTTGCGGGCGAGCTTGCGGTAGGCCTTTTTGATTTCATCGGCACCGGCCGTGCGCTCCACGCCGAGCGTCTGATAGTAGTCCTTGAATTCCAAGCGGTTCTCCTTTCTCGCCGGCTGCGCACCTCGACTCCGGGCGGCGCCGGTCCGCAAAGCGCCCGGCGCTTCAACGCACCGCGACACCCCAGGGCAGTTCGCCGACGGGCACGTCCTTGATGCGCTTGTCGGTCTCGGTGTCGATCACGGAGACCGATCGCGACCGGCCGTTGGCGACGTAGAGCTTGCGGCCGTCCGGTGTGAGGCCCATGTTCCATGGACGCTGGCCGACGGGAATGGATCCGGTGAAGCGGTTCGCCGCCACGTCGAACACATCGACCCGCGCCCCGCGGGCGCTCGATACGTAGAGCTTCGAGCCGTCCGGCAGCATGGCCAGTCCGGTGGCAAGCGGGCCGGCTTTCACTGCCGTCACCACGCTATGCCGGGTTGGATCGATCACATACAAGGTGCCCGTCCCTTCGCAGGCGACGTAGGCGGCGCTGCCGTCGGGCGTGAAGGCGATGCCGCGCGGGCGGCGTCCCACGTCGATGGTCGTCACCTGCCGGCCTTCCTCCACGCTGATCACGTCCACCTGCCGGCCGTCCTGCGCACCGGCATAGATCCACCGGCTGTCTGGACTGAAGGCGAGGTAGGACGGCGACTTGCCCTCCGTGGCGATGCGTGTCGGCGGACTGCCGGCGCGTGCGTCGATCAGGTAGACGGCGTTGGCGCCTTCGCTCGCTGCCGCGACCCAGCGCCCGTCGTCGGAGACTGTGACGCTCTCGGGCGTATCGCCGAGCGGCACGCGGCTCTTGATGCCATGGGTTTCCACGTCGATGGCCAGCAGTGCGCCGCCATTCTGCTCGCCGACGTAGATCGTGCCGCCGTCCGGGCTGGCGGCGATGCCACGCGGCTTGCCCCCGGTATCGATGGTGGAGACGACTTCATCCGAGACGGTATCGATCACCATGAGCGACGGCGACTTTTCACTCGACACATAGGCCAGCGTATCGGCGCCGGCGTGGGCTGCGACGGTGAGGATCAGTGCCGCCAGGCACTTGCGGAGCATGCTGTTCATCGTATTCGTCTTTCCGGGCCGCATGGCGCTTCGGTGCGGCAAACCGCATGAGGCGCCGCGACGACGCACGGTTCCTATGAGTGTAGGCACCGCGGCGTTCCAGCGTACCGGAAAAGATCAAGCCCGGCACGGCGCGGCGTGGAGTTGCCTGGCTGCAGCCTCACCAGTCGCGCGTCAGCGTGACCCCGGCCAGCCAGCTGCGGCCAGGCGCCGGCTCGAAGAAGCGGCGATTGCCTTCGTTGACGATTACCGAGCCGATCACCTTGCGGTCGGCGAGATTGTCCACACGCAGGGACTCGCGCAGCTTCCAGTTGCCGCCGCGCTGTTCCCAGGTGGCCCGCACGTTAGCCAGGAAATAGCCGGGCGCATGGTCGCTGTTGACGTCGTCCACCTGCACCGGCCCTACGGCCTTGCCCTCCAAGGCCGTGCTGAACCCGCCGGACTTCCACGCGACCTCACCGTACAGCGTGCGTTCCGGCACGCCGGGAATGCGGTTGCCGGAGGGCACGCGGCTGGCCGGCGTGCACGGTCCGCTGCAGAAGTCGGCGGCGTAGCGGGCGCGCATCCAGGCGGCGCTGAGCAGGCCGGTCAAGCCGTGCGCCCAGGCCTGCGTGGCTTCGAGTTCGATCCCGTCGCGCCGGGTGGCGCCGGCATTCTGGTAGACGGCGCGCCCGCCGGTGTTGGACAGCACGGTCAGCTCGTTGTCGGTGTCGATATGGAACAGCGCGACGTTGACGCGTTGCTGCCCCTGCCCGGCCTTGATCCCGATTTCGTAGTTGTTGCTGCGTGCCGGTTGCAGCGAGAAGTTGAAGCCGGCAGCGGCGGTGCCGGCGGTCGCCGGGCGGTAGGAGAGTTCGTTGAGCGTCGGCGTCTCGAAGCCGCGGCCGAAGGAGGCATACACCCGCAGGTCTTCCAGTGGCCGCCAGGTGGCGCCGACGACCGGATTGGTGGCGCGATAGGTGACCGCACCGCTGTCGTTGCCGTTGGCGAGGAAGCGGTCCGTGCTTTCGATGCGCACCTCGC
Organism: Oxalobacteraceae bacterium OM1; assembly: GCA_004570315.1. GTDB lineage: Bacteria > Pseudomonadota > Gammaproteobacteria > Burkholderiales > Burkholderiaceae_D > Noviherbaspirillum. Next base: position 7,630 of record SPQI01000015.1, read on the forward strand.
TGTGGCGCACGCCGGCCAGCAGGGTCCAGCGCGGTTCGAGGCGCCATTGCGCTTCGAGGTACTGGTCGAAGTTGCGCGCCGTGTTGTCCTCGTCGCGGCGCAAGCGTCCGCGCACGCCGAGCGTGGTGCCGACGAAATTTTCGTAGCCTTTCCGGTCCTCGTCGAGATCGTCGAGGCTGACGCCGACGGTGGTCTGCAACGTGCCGGGGCCGAGCGGCTGTTCGCGCGTCCAGCGCAGGTCGCCGCCTGCATAATCGCGCCCGAGGTCGATGACGCCGCCGGCGCTCGACGGCGCCGTCTGCGCAGCCGGCGGAATCGCCTGGTACTGCACCGTGCTGCGGCGGCCGCCGTAGAGCACGAGGCCGAGGCGGTCGCGTTCGCCGAGGTCGCGTTCCAGGTTCAGGCCGAGCTGCCGCTGGTCGACCGACTTGCGGGTATTGAACAGGAGCGCCGTCGGGTCGGTGGCGCGCGGATCGGCAGTGAACTGCTCGCGCGCGACGCCGAGCGGGTCCTGCACGTCGGGCATGCGTACCGCGTTGGCGACGACGGTAAGCGTGGTGTCGCCAAGGTCGGCGCGCAGGCGCGCGTTGCCCGTGTCGCGCGTGGCCGCGCTGTGCGCGCGGTATCCGGAGGTATGGAAGCGGTTGCCGCTCACCACGTAGTTCACGATGCTCTCCTGCCCGGATGCCTTCAGTCCTTCATGCGAGAAGCCGTCGCTGCCGAACTGCAGCCAAGGTTCGAGATGAAAGCCCGGTGCCGCATTTTCCGTCAGCACGGAGACGACGCCGCCGGAGGAGTTGCCGTAGAGCGCGGAGAACGGCCCGCGCAGCACTTCGATGCGGCGTGCCGACGCGAGATCAAAATGCGAGGCCTGGCCCTGGCCGTCCGGCATGGTGGCCGGAATGCCGTCGGCATAGAGCCGCACGCCCCGCACGCCGAAGGTGGAGCGGGCGCCGAAGCCGCGCACCGACACCTGCAGGTCCTGCGCGTAGTTGTTGCGGTTCTGCACGACCACGCCCGGCACCCGTACCAGCGGTTCCGAGAGATTGACCATGGCGTTGGCCTCGCGGATGGCCGGCGCTTCGATGACGTCCACGGAGGCCGGCAGGTCGGCGCTGGTGCGCGCGGCGTGGGTCACGCTGACCACGATTTCCGGCAAGGCGGGCTCCGTGCCGGGTTGCTGTGCGAGAGCAAGTACCGGTGCCATGGCAGGCAAAGCCCAAAGATGGAGACGAGGATGCATGGAATTGGCCGGCACGCGGCGACGGCGGCGATCTGGCGAGTATTCCATGAGGAGATGCGGGCTGCTTTGCCCGACGCCAAAGACCGTGATCGACAGGTCCGGCCCGGCATGCGGCACGACAACATGCCAGAGGTCGGTTGCCTGTGCGCAGGCTCATTCTCCTGCCAGTACAGCAAGAGGCAGCCGAGCGAGCACTTCGCGCAGCGCGAGACGGGCGCCGGCCGGTACGCTCGTCCCGCCGAGTGCGTCACGCAGCGGCATCGACGGCAGCTCTGCCGGCAACACGATTGCCGTATCGCCCCATGCCGCCGGATCGATGGCCGGCGTGACCGCATCGCCGAGCAACGCATGCGCGCGCAGCGGCACGACGACGACCGCCAGCTGGCC
>SPQI01000115.1 GCA_004570315.1 Oxalobacteraceae bacterium OM1
AAATTTGGATGAAAACTATCGCCTCAAATGGGTGAATATTCAGTGAACGTCAACACTGGACGCAAAGCAGCTCGAATAGCTCCGTGGACAGCGGACGATAGTCACTCATTCCTTTTCCTTGCCGACGCCTCAAGCCAAGCCGTTTTCTTCCAGAGCCTGCTTCCCGGGAAGCGTAAGCTGCAGCGTACCGTTCACGTCCGGATGGATGAAGCCAAACTGTTGCATACGGCACAGCGACTCTTCGCGAACTGCTTCCCCGCGAACCCATTTGGCAAGCGCCAGTATCACTGGTGACGGTCGTATTTTATGTTGGATCATCTTCTAATCCGCTCCTCGGCGGCCTTGCAAAAATCTCGACATCTGGCCGATCGGGGCACCGATCGGCACTAGAACGTTTTCCTTGATGTTATTGGTTCGACGTCCGTCTGAGCCGGACTGCCATGTCAATCAGCGGTATGCCCGCAAAAATGTACCGGACCGCTGCCAAATCTCCTTCGGCGCAGACGAACGAGAAGTGTGCGCCTTGATACGCAATATCGACGTTCCACGGCAGTGCCGTGTTCGACCGCGGCACCAGCGTGACTTGGCGCACAGCCTGAATGGGAACGGTGAACATGAAAGAGCTACTGTCGCCAATTCGAAGCGTCAACAAACCTTCAACAGAAAGCTTGACTCCAGTAGACAGGGTCCGCTCAGCCCAATCGCGGCTTGGATTCAGCGTACGGGTTGTCATGTGCGTTTTCCTATTTGATAAGCGAGCCGTTCGATTTAACGAAGTCGATCAGTCTTACTCGGTCGATGCTCCAGATGTGGCTCGACTCGCTTCGCGGACCACCGAACTGATCGCACTCGTCGAATTCCTCCAAAAGCGGAACGCTTCGCCCGTCACCTACAACCAGCGTCACTGTCCGACTCTTCTCATAGTGGCTGCTGGAAGGTTCGTAGAAGTAGTCGACCAATGTCATCTCGCCCGTCGGCATAGGGTCGCGTGTCATAGCCATAATGTTCTTCGAAATTTTCCCTTGGAACGTTTCTGTGGATGCATTAAATATATATATTCAACGAGTATCTTCAGCGTCTATTTTTTGCGCTCTCCAAGATTTCGCGAATGAACTTCCATGCCATATCGTCCATATCACGAAAGCCGCTTGACTCTGTCGGTAAAAGCCAGTTATCAAGCCGCCGTCGAGTCGCTCCAATCCGGTCCGCAAATTGGTCGCGGGTCATATCGAGGCGCGCCATTGCATCCCGTAAGAATTCTTGCTGTGTCATTGGTTTTACCGTAGCCGTGTCTTCGTTGCATATATACTCAATGAGCATCATAGCGCCACGACGAACATCCCACGCAGCCTTTTCATATCAATGGAACGGCACGGGACCATATGATCTAGCTCGGCATGCCCAAAAAGAGCTGCTGCATTGTCTCAGCGTCCCCCGTTGCACATGGGATGCCGCCGGTAAACGTCCGGCGTTCGGTATGGCTGGACCCGCCCTTATTGACCCAGCGCTCGACGTCAGGCAGAACCTGCTGCCTTTGCGCGTCGAAATCAAGGCAGTCTGTGGCGATAGACCACACCACCGTGCCGGTAGTGACGCGGCCTTGCTCGAAGCCGCATAGCTTCCTTGTCGGCACGCAAATCAACTAGCTGAAGACGTAACGCGGATATGTCCGACGATAGATTTCGTCCTTATCCAGCGGAACGTCGACAGTGGCAAAAGGCGTCGACGTCGAAGTGGCGGCGAGCACCTCGCCATCCGGGCTGATGATCCAACCGACGCCGCCGTACGTGCCATCCGCGCGGAACCGATTGGACGATACACTGAATGCGCCGCTACGGACTGCCGCCACCGTCCCGGCGGCCAGCCACTTGGCCGTAGTGGCGCCGGCTGTTGCGCGCGGCGAGACGATGACCTGGGCGCGCCGCGCGGCATAGCTGGCGTAGGTCTCCAGTGCCCACAATTCGGTGCAGATATTTAACCCGAACCGCATGGCGCCTGCCTGGTAGATGGGAAATTCTGAATCACCTTGTTCGAACCACCGCTGCTCCCATCCGCCGTCTTCGTTGGGCAGGTAACGCTTGCGCCGCAGTGCAATTGCGCTAGCACCGCTGGCCCATAGGAAGCCTTCGTTGTACCGCTTTCCCTCTCGCGTGACGGGGCGGGCGCCGATGACATAGTCCACTGCCAACTCTGGCAAGCGGGCCAGCCATGCGTCGGCAGTGCGCTCGGCTTGCATCCAAAGGCTCGCATCCGGTTGCGCTATTTCCCAGAGCGGCGGCGTGAATGCAAACTCGGGCAATACCAGCAGCTCCGTCTTCGTTTCGCGCGTATGGGCACGCAAGGCGTGCCAGGTCGATTCGACCGCATCGGCGGCGTCGGGTAGTTCACAAACAGTGATTCTCATGATGGGTTGCCGTTCAATCAGCGCGTTCACACGCTGCCGTCCGGGTTTGCGGTGGGTTCGTTTGTCGTCCGACGATTCTATGCCGCTGGCGTGACCGCCGACACGAGAAATTTTCGTGTTGCTTGCGAGCTTTATTCACATACCGCTTTGGTGGCCGAACGCTGCGGCCGTTTTGTCCAACAACAGGCCGGGAACGTCCAATGAAAAGCCTTGACCTTGCCATTGGGGGAGCCTCCACAGTCGCGCGATACCAACCCGTTCGGAGAAGACGATGTACGTATTGCGAGTAGAAGGCATGACATGCGGCGGATGTGTGAACCGGGTGACCAAGGCCATCCAAGCGGTGGACCCGGATGCGACCGTACTGATCGAGCTGCAAGCGAAGCGCGTCGGCGTGACCACGACGACCAAGCTGCTCGTGATCACGTCGGCCCTCGCACAGGCCGGGTATCCCGCCACCGCAGCAGCGTGACGGCCGGCATGGAACATGTAACGCCCCGCGCATTGCCACAGTCAAAGTTGAAATGACCAACACCGTATTGGAGACATTTGAAGATGCCGAACATCCTCGTTTTACCCCATGCTGAATATGCGCCGGACGGCACGAGTTTTGAGGCGGGAGCAGGAATGACCATCTGCGATGCGCTCTTAGCGCACGGCGTAGAAATCGACCGTGCCTGCGGCAAGGTGGGCGCGTGCACAACCTGTCATGTCATTGTCCGGACTGGCTTCGCCTCTCTGGGTGCGGTCAGCGAGGCCGAGGAAGACATGCTGGATCGCGCATGGGGCATCGAGGCGGAATCGCGACTCGCCTGCCAGGCGCTCCTGGGCGGGGAGGATCTCGTGATCGACATGCCGATGTACTCGATCAATCACGCAAAGGAAAACGTATAGAGCACATGGTTGGACCGGTAGCGAACCGCGACGCGTGGCAACGCTCGCCGGCAACGGCGGCCCTTCAGTCCAATGCGCGCGTCAACTTGTCCGCCTTACTGTCGTTTGGCGGCTAACGGGACCGTTCTCTCGGGCGGCTGGCAGGCGAAGCTGAATGCTGGGCCAGGCGGGTCAACGAGCTGCCAAGGAAAACCTCAGCAGGACATACCGGCTGAACGATGCCATCAAGCTGTGGCGCCGATGCGTTGCATCTGTGGCCCTCTAGCGGACACACTTAGCGATCGCCGATGTGCAATGCGCTGGCGAAGTGACCGTGGTACCAGAGGCATGCCTCTGCGTCGCGAGTCAGGGTAATGCATATTGAACATATCGCAGCTGCGGCATCACTGGCTGTCTGGCACGGCGGGCAGGAACCGGATGCCGGTTCGGCGCACCAGCTCGCGGTAGCTGATCGGTGGCCCAGCCCGGGCGTGGTCCACGTTTTCAATCCAGTGCGCCCAACTACGCTGCGTGGCGGGGTCGTACACCAGCTTATAGAGGTAGGTCGGAACCCGGACATGGCCTGGCCCGATGCGGGCAGCGCCCTCCGCGAAGACGGGTCCCGTAATCACGAACACGTCGCCGTGCGCCCGCAGCACATACTTGCGCGTCGCGCGTTCGATACCTGCCCAGGCATGGCGGTTGTTGTGGGGTGCCTGCGGCACCATGTTCGCCAGCGTAAAACTCTGCGCCATCGCGCTCGCGCTGGGCATGTCGCCCGCGGGCGCCATATGGCCGCGGTCATAGCCGCTGCCAACGTAGTCGTCGAGCTCTGCCCGTTCTGCGCGCGGCAGCCGCGCGTCGGCGAAGAAGCGGTTGGTACGCACCTCGTCCCTGGCATCGGTCAGCGCGGCCTTGTTAAGGCGCTCGGCCACGAACACCGGCGTCTTTGTGGTTCCCGCATGCAGCACGGCAAACGCCTCGTAGCACAGTGCCCGGGGCGCCAATCGCGCCACCTGGGGCACCTGCGGGGCGGTCCCGCCGGCAAAGAATTGAGGACACGCCTGGAACGAGGACTGACTTGCGCCGGCGGCCGGCGCCGCCAACGCTGCAAACGGCCAGTACGCGACAACCCAGACGAGTCCGCGTGCCGACGCTTGGGGGCGGCAGACGGTCACGCGGCACCTGAGCCGGTTATTCGGTCAGCGACGCGGGACAGGGACGGCGCCATCCCGCCTGTCTCGCAGGGCCGCGTAGCGATGCCGGAACTCGGCCAGCCGCTGCGCACGCGCGGCGGCGCGGCGCCGGCGATGGTCATCCAGTGCCTGGCGTTCAAGCGCCTTGGGCATATGGTACAAGTCAATTTCATAGTGCTTTCCGGCCTGGCCAGCGAGCGCAATGGCACGCGGTTCAATGCCCGCTGCGGCAATACACCGCCGAAATTCCATCTCCTGCAAATCATCGTAGGCGCCTTTCGCCGACATGGTCCGTACCAGTACCGGCACGGCCTGGATGAAGAAGACGGCGAGCAGCAGGATACCGCTAAACACCGGATCGGCGTCGTAGGCGGTGGCGACTTGCTTGAGCAGGCCGGCGCGCTGTTCTGCCGTGATGGCGGCAAGCAGCCGGTCGCGCGCCATCCTGCCGGCCAGGAGCGCCTGCTTGGCCCGCAGGAGCGCCAGTGCACTGGCTGCCGAGTCCGACGCCGCCGCGTGTCCTTGCAGCGCTGCGGCGGCATGCCGCAACTGGTCAATCCGACGCTCGACCTGCTGCAGGCACACGGTCCGCTGCTGCCCGCCGGCCGCCGCGGATGCCTCGGTGTAGGTGGTCAGCGCAGTGCTAAGGCAGTCGGGAAGCGCGTCCGCCACGTCCGCGCCATGCGGAGCACCCGGGCGCGCCCGGGCGACGCGGTGTTCCACTTCGATGGCTTCTTCGGCAAGCAGCCTGGTTTCGGTGCGATAGCGGTGCGCGATGCGGGCGTCCGCCGCGAGCCGGTCCTGCTGGCGTTCCTGCAGCAGAGCCAGATCGATTTCCGGCTTGAGCACGACCGCCTGCAACGGCGTCGCCACCGTCAGCGCAAGGAAGAACGAGTACAACAGGCCGGGCACGGCATGCAGCAGATCCCCCCAGCCGACATGCAGGCGCGCTGCGTCGCGACGAGCGCCGAACATGACGAAGCGCTGCATGTTAAAGATGATCAGGGCCCAGATCAGCGCAAACAGCAGACTGGGCACCATGCGCCAGGAGGTCTGCCACAGTCCGCCGTCGCCGGCGCCGGGAAAGAACGTCTGGTAAAACAGGGCCAGGCCCGACGCAAACGCGAGCAGCGTTGTCAGCCACATGGCCACCCCGATGGAGGCGAAGCGTTTGCGCTCGGACTCGGGACAGGCCGGGTCGTTAAGCAGGCGGCCATCGGCACCGGTCGCAAGCCAGCAGGCACGGCGCAGCAAGTTTGGCCGTAGGTGGACGGCGCGTGGTCCGGGAGCGGGGGGCGCGACGCGCGTCATGCGATCCCCCCACGGCTTTGCCGGGTAAGAATGGCAAGCAATTCCTCGGTCGACCCGCGGGGCGGCTCTGCCGCCCGAATCTCGCGGCCGGTGGCGGCCCCCGCTGGCCGGAAGTAGGTCGGCTGCTCATGCCAGCGGCCATCCGGCAGCCGGATGTGCGGATACTGTTGCAGCAGGTCGGCAACGGCCACCCTTTCTTTCACGAACTGGGTTTCGACCGCCGCGCGGCTATGCTGGAGGCGCAGGCGCTCATACGCGCGCACCGCGTGGACCGACCGGTCGCGCAGGACATCTCCGCCGACCATCAGTAGCACCGCTGCGAAGGCAATGGTTACCATACGGCCCGGGCGGGCGAGCTCGAGGAACAGACGCTCGCGCAACATCGAGGAGCCTTCGAGGTTGCGCTGGTAGTCGGCCACCATGGCCGCAACGGTCGTGGCACGCTGGGTTTCCAGCTCCCGCACCGCTGCCAGTGCCACCCGGACTTGCGCGCGCAGGCACTCGAGTTGCGCAGTGTGCGAGCCGAGGCAGGCAAAGCGCGCGGCGACGTCGTCCGGTAGCATCTGGGCGCGGTCCAGGTGCGCGGCGGTCGCGACCGGTAGCGACGCCTTGATCCGTAGTGCCCCGGCGGCGCCGACGGCCGGGGTTGCGGCGCCGGTCCTGGTCCGCACCAGGCCCGCGAGCGCGGCCGGATCATCCGCCGCCTTGGCGATCCGCAAGGCAAGAGACGCGAGGCCAGCGTCCGGCCCGGCGACGGCCGTGGTCGTCGCTAGCGCGATCGCATTGGCACCCAGCGGCAGGACGGCCGGGTCGTTGGCGGCCCGCTCCTCCACCGCGGCCTCCGCCGGGCGCCACAGGTTCAGTGCGATGGCTTGCAATTGGGGCCGCTTGGCGGCGATTTCCTCAACCAGCTGGTGCAGGTTGACCGCCCCGGGACCGCCGCTGGGCGGCAGGTCGCGCGGGACGAAGTGGATCCGCCCGTGGCGTTCGTAACCGTAGCCGCTGACGTACACCAGGCAGGTGTCGCCGGACTCGAGCTGCTTGATAAAGCGATCGACGGCTTCCCACGCCGTGTCGCTCGCCTCATCGACACTGGCCGTCACAGCAAAGCCTTCGGCCTCGAGTCCCTGCGCTAGGGTGTGCGCGCTGGACACGGCACCGGGCATGGGGGTCGCACCGCGGTACGTGCCGGCGGCAAGCACCAAGGCCTTACGCCGCCGGGCAGTCGCGTGTGCCGTGCGGGCCGTGGCCAGGATCGCCTCGGTCCCCGGTTCCGGCGGCATACCGGCCCGGCCCAAGGCCTGCTCGGCAGCCACGATATCGCCAGTCAGCCCCGCGATCCGCGCGTCGATGCGCCGGGTCTGCGTTTCCCGGTACAGCGCCGTCATGACGGCCACCCGTTCGCGCATGGCACCGTCCAGCCAGGTGTGGTCGACCATCAGCACGTATGGCAGTGCAAACAGCGCCGCCAGCGCCCCCACGCACACAATGCGCAACCGGTCGGGCCGCCAGTGTGCCAGCACGGCGTCGTCAGTATGGTGTCCGAAACCGCCCGCCGTGACGAACAGCCGGTGCATGTTGAGCGCAAACAGGAAGATCCCGAGGGTGACCAGGATGCCAATGACCCACAGGAAGCCGTCGGAATACGCGCCGAGGAACGCGATGTAACCGCCAGACAGCGCAAACAGGGCGGCCGACAGCGCAGACAGCCCCCCGGCGAGCATGAGCCGCCGTTGATGGGCCGGTGGCAGCTGGCGCACGATACGGGAGTCGTAGCCGAGCCCCCCCAGTCCGGCAAGCCCGGCGTGCTGCATGAGACGGCGTAACGACCGCATGGCAAATCAGGTCGGCAATGCCGGCGTGGTGGGTTCCCCGACCTGGTACTTCTCGGGGTTCTTCTTGATGTCGCGCGCGACGCGTGCCTGGTATTCGTCGTAGGCGACTTTGGTGAGTTGCCGTTCGACCTGCAACTTGCCGATCTCGTGCTCGAGCGCGGTGTCGGCTTCATAGTAGACCGCATCCTTCAATTCGACGCTTTCCTTGCCATCGATTTGTTCCTTGAGTTCGATGCCACGCGCGGCGATCGTCATGCGCCGGACATTCTCCGACAAGTAGTCGTACGGACCGATGCTGACCATCATTTTGAAGAAGATCGGCGCAATTTCCAGAACGATCAGCAGCCCGGTCAGCATCCATGACGCCAGTGGCGCAATCTCATGCGCGAGCTTGATCCGCTGGATCAGGCCATCCTGGCTGGCGGCCTTTTTCTTGTTCGTCTCAACACTGTCGGCACGCTGCTCGACCCACTGGCTGATCTGGCGGTTGAGGTCCGCAATTTCCGCTTCCAGCGCCTTGATTTCCGGGCCATTGGTGGCCCTGGCTGCGTCCAGCGACACCTTCATCTCGTCCAGGTTCTTCACTTTCGCATGGTAGGCCTTGCCCTCGCCGGCCTTGCCGCTACCCGACGAGCCATCCGCCTCGGCATCGACCTTGGCGCGCTGTTCCGCGATGGCTTGCGCCAGGTCGGAAACTTCCCGCTGCTTGGCATCCAGTTTGGCCTTGGTCGCCGCCTTACGCTCGTCGAGTTCCTTGCGCAACTTATCGAATTCAATGTCGTCCTTCTTTTGCAGCGCGGTCGCAAATTCCTGCTGCGCTTCGGTGAGCTTGGCATTGATCTCCGATTCCATGATGCGGATCTCCAATGGCTTGGACAGGACCAGTCCGATCATGACCGCCATCAGCAAGCGCGGCAGCGCACGCACCACCTCGTCACGGGTGATCTTTTCGGTGCCGTCGCCATGCCCGGCCGAGGAGACAATGAAACGGTCGAGGTTGAAGATCATCAGCGCCCAGAGCAGGCCGAAGACCACCGCCAGCGCATACGCCCACCATGGCGCGTCCTGCTGGACATGCGACAGCGCAAAGCCGCGCTTGGGCGAAAACACGGTATAGAACGCGTAGGTACCGGAACAGAAGGCCAGCGTCGCGGTGGCCAGCACCACGCCGCCGATACCCTGCTCCTTGACGCGTTCGGAGTGCGGGCACAACCGCAGGATCTGCGGGTCGGCGCCGGCGCAAAAGCACAGGAAACTGCTAATCCATTGCTTGCAGCGGGCAAGCGGCGTGCCGGCATCCACCCGCTCCCGATACTGGTAGTCGTAGCTCCACCGGGGCTGCTCCGGTCCGGGCGCCGGTCCGAATGCGGTGACGGTTGTTGCTGGCTCCATGGGGTCTGTCTCCCTGTTCATTGTGGATTGGTCTTGTGGATTTACTTCATGGTAGGCCGGCGGGCCGACCATGTGGCATCCGGCGTGGCGCCCGGCTCCCGACGGACGACGGACAGCAGCGCGCGACGCAGGTCC
>SPQI01000364.1 GCA_004570315.1 Oxalobacteraceae bacterium OM1
GCTGGTGGGCGACCGCGACACGCTCGTCTGGTATTCCAACGGCACGACCTCGGATCCGCGCAACGGCAGGCCGCTGGCTCCTGGCGTGTACGGCATCTCCAACGGCCTGCTCGAAGACCCTTGGCCGAAAGTCGTGCGCACCAAGGCACAGTTCGCCAGCCTCGTGTGCCAGGGCGCGCCGGCAGACGCCTATTTCGAGATGCTGTCGGATGCGAACCGCGCGCCGGATTGCTGCCTGCCGAAGACCGGCGTAAGTCTGGAGTGGGAACGCGTCTTGTCGTCACCGTTCATCGAAACGCCGGAATACGGCACGCGCGCCTCGACGCTGGTGCAGCTCGACGCGCGCGAAGGCGCCGTGCTGCGGGAACGCGTCATTCGCTGAAGGTATGCCGCATCTCCACGTGGGGGATGCCGGCTTCCATGAATTCCTCGCCTGAACGCGCGAACCCGTAGCGCTGGTAGAACGGCTCGGCCTGCGTTTGCGCATTCAGGATCACCGTGCTGTCTCCGCGCGCCTTTGCCTGCAGCATCAGCTCGCGCAGTATCGCGCCGCCGATGCCATGCCCGCGCGCCGAAGCCCGCACCGCCATGCGACCGATGTGCCCATCCGGCAGCAAGCGGCCGGTGCCGATCGCGACATCCTCCTCGTCATACACCACGGCATGCAGCGAGACGGCGTCCATGTCGTCCCACTCCAACTCCACCGGAACCTTCTGCTCCTGCACGAAGACGTCGTAGCGCACCGTGCGTGCGTCGTCGGACAATCGATCCCACTCACCCAGCGTCATGAGGTAGTTCATGCGGCCTCCGGCTTGCAGGTTTCGAGCCGGGTGATCACGTCGCGCCATGCATCGGGGAACGGCACGCCCTTGCGTACCGAGGTATCGGCATACACGTAAACCAGTTCGCCGGAAATCAGATGTTCGTCGCCGCGATAGATCTCCAACACGAAGCGCACCGAGGAACGACCGAAGGCGGCGCAGCGCACGCCGATGTCCAGCACGTCGTCGAAGCGCGCCGGCGCGTGATATTCGATGTTGGCCTTGCGGGCGAACAGCTCGCGTCCCTCCTCCGCCTGCTGCAGCACGGACGGCAGGCCGCTCGCGCGCCAGTATTCGGTGAAGGCGACGTCGAAATAGGTCAGGTAATGGCCGTTGAACACGATGCCTTGCATGTCGGCCTCGGCCCAACGGACCCGCAGGGAATGGAAAAAGGAAAAGGCTTCGCGTGCCATGAACGACTCCGGAAAAACAGGGATCGGCGATTATCGCCGATCCCGTTCGCTCATTGCAGGAATCCCCGGATCAGCCGGTTCACGCGCTCCGGCTGCTCGTGCACGATCCAGTGGCTGCCCTCCGGGATGCGCTCGATCTTGAGGTCGTCGATGAAATCGTCGAGCCCGTTGAGCAGCGACTTCGGCAAGGCGATGTCCGCTTCGCCCCAGACGACGCGCGTCGGCACCTTCACCCGGAAATCCGCCGGATTGAGTTGAAGCTTGAGCGGGCCGGCGTTGGAGTCGGTCGGCGGGTGCAGCGGCGAGGCGCGGTAGTAGTTGACGCCACCGGTCAGGCCGCGCACCCAGCACGCGTGGTATTTGGCCCGCACTTCGGGCGTGAACCACGGCGTCGGCGACTGCCCCATGCCGTTGAGCAGTTTCTCCAGCAAGGCGAAGTCATCCTTCGCAAGCGCCTCTTCCGAACCTTCGGCGCGCAGCCAGTTCATGTAACCGCTGGCCTTTTGCTGCTCCGGATCGTCGGCAAGCGCCTGCATGAACAGGTAGGGATGCGGCGCATTGACGATGATGAGCTTGTGCAGCAACTGCGGGAGGGCAATCGCGAAGTTCCACGCGATCGCGCCGCCCCAGTCGTGCGCCACCAGCACGAACTTGTCGTAGCCGAGATGCGCGGCGAGCAGGCGCAGGTCGTCGACGATGTGCTTGGCCTTGTAGTCGGCCAGGTTCGCCGGCATGCCCGACAGATTGAATCCGCGCAGGTCGGGCGCAACCGCGAAATGGTCGCTGCCGAATTCCTTCAGCTGCGCTTCCCATTCGTACCAGAACTCCGGGAAGCCGTGCACGAAGAGCATCAGCGGCTTGCCCTTCTCGCCGGCCGATGCGTAATGCAGCCGCATGCCGTTCGGCAGGTCGGCGAACTGGTTGTCGGTGATGGTCGCGCCCATGGTGGCCTCCGTTTATTTGCGGACCAGTGCGGCGCGCAGCATCTCGCGGATCTGGGGCGCGGCGGCGAACGGGTCGCTCGGATTGCGCTGCGTGACGATATCTTCCATGCGCGTCTGCACGTTGCCCAGGGCGTGCGGATGCGAGTAGATGTAGAAGCGGTCGTTCTTGATCGCGTCGAAGGTGTAGTCGGCGACTTGCGCGGCCGATACCTTGCCGGAAGAGACGGCCTTGTCCGACACTGCCTGCGCGGCCTGCTGGCTCGCCGTCGGTGCCTGGTCGTCTTTCAATTCGTCAGGACGATTGCGGCCGGAATTGGAGATCCCCGTCGGCACGAAATACGGGCACAGCACCGACGCGCCGATCGGCGCTTCGATGAGCTTGAGGTCCTGGTACAAGGTCTCCGATAGCGACACGACCGCGTGCTTCGAGACGTTGTAGATGCCCATGTTCGGCGCGTTCAACAGACCGGCCATGGAAGCGGTATTGACGATATGCCCTTCGTAGCCGGGGTCCTTCTTCGCGCATTCGAGCATCAGCGGCGTGAAGGTGCGCACGCCATGGATCACGCCCCACAGGTTCACGCCCAGCACCCACTCCCAATCGGCGATGGAGTTTTCCCAGACCAGACCGCCGCTGCCCACACCGGCGTTGTTGAACACCAGATGGACGGCGCCGAAACGCTGCATGGTCGCGTCGGCCAGCGCCTGGACCTCTTCAGCCTTGCGCACGTCGCATTTCATGGCGAGCACTTGCGCGCCCATGCCTTCGAGCTCGGCCTTGGTCTTGTCGAGGGCATCCTGCTGCACGTCGGCCAGCACGAGCTTCATGCCGAGGCGCGCGCCAATCATGCCAAATTCGCGGCCGAAGCCGCTGGCGCCGCCGGTGATGACGGCGACTTTGTCCTGGAAATTCTTCATGCTTTTCTCCGGTTAGATCTTCTTGAGTTGGAATCCGAGGCGCGGGAAATGCACGGTGACCGTACCGGCCAGGGGATCGGTGCGGCGGACGACGAATTCATTGGCAGTGGAGAGCACCAGTTCGCCTTCGACCGGATCGAGGCCGTAATCAGTTGGCATGATGCTGACGCGGTCGCCGAGCGAAGCGCCGTGGGTATTGACGAACGGGATATCAAGCGGCCCGCTCGCGTGGCTGCGTGCAATCTCAAGCGCTGTTTCGGCACGCATCTCCTCGCTATGGTGATGGCCGAAGCGCTTCATGCGGTCCGACCACTCGCGCAGGCGCGGCGTCGGCTCCAGGATGCCAGTCAGCGCAGGCGCCAATTGCAGAAACCAGAGGCAGTGATAGACCGCGAAATCGGCAATCGAAGCGTCCGCACCGAACAGATACGGCTGCCCGCCCTCCAGCATGTTCTCCAGCCGCTGCAGATAGAGCGGCAGGTAGCCGCTCGCCTCCTGCACCGACATGCGCGGCTGCGTCGAACGGAACGCGGCGCGGTCGGCGGCAAAGGCCTTCATCTGCTCGGGAGTCATGCCGCCCAGCACGCCCTGCATGCCGGCCGGCTGGAAGACGTAGGCGATGACGGTCCAGAACAGCGTGGCATCGGCCCATTGCGCGAGGATGCGCGCCGCACCCTCAGACTGCTTCGGGTAGAGCGTCGGCGTGGGCGTCACGCGCTCCAGCACATCGGCGATGAGCGCGGTGTCGCAATAGATGTCGGAACCGATCTGCAGCACCGGCGTACGGCGATAGCCTCCGGTTAGCGCGGTGAGATTCGGCTTCGGCATAATGGCCGGAATGACCACCGACTTCCATGCGATTTGCTTGTAGCCGAAGATCAGCCGGATCTTTTCGGAGAACGGCGAATTCGCGTAGTGATGCAGGATGATGTCGGCCATCGCGCCCCCTCAGATGAGCTTGACCAGCTGCTTGCCGAAATTGCGGCCGTGGAGCATGCCGATGAACGCTTCCGGCGCGTTCGCCAGCCCTTGGGCCACGGATTCGCGAAACTTCAGCTTGCCGGTCGCGACCAGCGTGCCGAGTTCCTTCAGCGCCTGCGGCCACAGCTCCATGTGCTCCGAGACGATGAAGCCGCGCATGGTGAGGCGCATCGTGAGCAACATGCGCACGTTGTTGATTGGCATGGGCTCGCCGTCGTAGCCGGCGATCAGGCCGCACAGCGCGATGCGCCCGAACGGATTCATGCGCGCCAGACAGGCATCGAACACCTTGCCGCCGACGTTCTCGAACACCGCGTCAATGCCATTCGGCGTTGCCGCGGCCAGATCCTTCTCGAGATTGCCGGCCTTGTAATCGATGCAGGCATCGAAGCCCAGTTCGTTCACCACGTAGTCGCACTTCTCCTTGCCGCCCGCGATGCCGACTGCGCGGCAGCCGCGCAGCTTGGCCAGCTGGCCGACCACGCTGCCCACCGCGCCACTGGCCGCGGACACCACGATGGTGTCGCCTTCTTTCGGCTGCATGATCTGCGTAAGGCCGTACCAGGCGGTGATGCCGGGCATGCCGACCGAGCCGAGATAGGCGGATAAGGGAATGTGCGTCGTGTCGAGCTTGCGCAGCAAGTTGCCGTCCGACAGGCCCATTTCCGACCAGCCGAACATGCCGAGCACCTTGTCGCCGACGGCGAACTTTGGATTCTTCGACTCGACCACTTCGCCGGCGGTGCCGCCGACCATGGTCTCGTTGAGCGCCTGCGGCGCCGCATAGCTCTTTACGTCTTCCATGCGCATGCGCATGTACGGATCGAGCGACAGGAAATGGTTGCGCACGAGGACTTCGCCGTCCTTCACTGCCGGAACGGAAACCTCTTCAAGGCGGAAATTGGCAGGCGAAACTTCGCCTTGCGGACGTGCGGCCAGCACGATGCGTTTGTAGGTATTCATGGTCTCCTCGCTGTCGTTGAGCGAATGGGTCGTTTTGAATCGGTCGTTATTCGTGATCAAGTTTCTTCGCGGCGTCCAGACGCTTGAGGTACTTGAAGGTCCCCATTGCCTTGGCCGCCAGCTTGTCGCCGTACCAGAGTTCGGCTTCGCAGAAGCACATGGTGGTGGAACGGTGGAAGGCCTTTCCCTTGGCGATGACGCGGCCGCCCGGCTTGCCGCCGGGCTGCAGGAAGCTGGTCTTCATTTCCACCGTCACGCCGCCGCGCGCTTCCGGATCGAGGGAACGGCCGGCCATCGACATCACCACGTCCAGCAGCGTCATGACGACGCCGCCGTGCGTGACGTGCCAGCTGTTCATGTGCCGCGGCTCAAGGTTCAGCGCCACCTGCGCCTCGCCATTCCCCATGCCGAGGAATTCCACGCCGAGATCGTGCAGGAATGGAATCTCGACGGGAAATTTCTGCGGTGCGGATGTTTCGTCCATCACTGCCATCAGTGAACCGCCGACACGCCGCCGTCGACGGCGAGGATCTGGCCGGTGATGTGCTTGGACGCGTCGGACGAGAACAGCAGCGCCGCGCCCTTCAGGTCCTCGTCGTCGCCAATGCGCTGCAGCGGCGCGCGCTTGGCGAGCGTGTCGGCGCCGAAGTTCTCCAGCACGCCCTTGGTCATCTTAGACGGGAAGAAGCCCGGTGCCAGCGCGTTCACGGTGATGCCGAACTTGCCCCACTCGCCGGCCAGCGTGCGCGTGAAGTTGACGACCGCACCTTTGGACGTGTTGTAGGCGATGGTCTGCATGCTGTTCGGGCCGTTGCCGGACAGGCCGGCGATCGAGGCGACGTTCACGATCTTGCCGTAATTGCGCGGCAGCATGGAGGCCTTCGCCACCGCCTGCGAAATCAGGAAGATGCTGCGCACGTTCAGGTTCATCACCTTGTCCCACGCTTCCAGCGGATAGTCTTCCGCGGGGGCGCCCCAGGTGGCGCCGGCATTGTTGATCAGGATGTCGATGTGGCCGAGGCGCTTCATCGCCTCCTGCACCAGCGGTGCAACGTTCGCTTCCTGCGACAGATCGGCCGCAATCGCAGTCGCTTCGATGCCGCGTTGCTTGAGATGGGCGACGGCCTCGTCGAGGTCGGCCTGCTTGCGGGAGGTCAGGACCAGCTTGGCGCCCTGCTCGCCCAGCGCTTCGGCGATCTGCAGGCCGAGGCCGCGGGAGCCGCCGGTGACGAGCGCGGTCTTGCCGCTGAGGTCGAACAGTTCTTTTGTCGTACGCATGATGTCTCTCCTGTTATCGATGTTGTGTGCGTTCAGATTTCGTAATCCATGCATTGGCGCGCTTCACGAATTGCGCCAATGAAGGGTTTCATCGCCACGTGCTCCGGATGCTCCTGGTAGGCATCCAGCGCGGCCTTGTCGTCGAATTCGGAATAGAGGATCACGTCGTAGGTCGCTTCCAGTCCCGGCTGCGCGATGACGGTTTCGAAGGTGCGGATGCCCGGAACGAGCTTGCGGCATCCGTCCAGCATGGCCTTCATCTTGCGCGCGTTGGTGGCCTTGTCCGCGCCCTCGGCGTGGTCCTTCAATTTCCACATGACGATGTGCTTCAGCATTTGCAGTTCCTGTTGGGTTTAGAACCACGCATCCTGCATGTCCAGCGTCGTGGTGTCGAGGCTTTCGAGCAAATCCAGCTGCGGGTAGACCTTCGGCAATTCCCAGTTGAAGAAGTAGGCCGCTGCCTGCAGTTTTCCTCGATAGAAATCGGCATCGTGACCGTCCTTGCCAACGGCGAGCAGTGCCTGTTCAAGCCAGATCCAGGCGATCACGGCGTGGCCGAACGCTTCGAGGTAAGCCGACGCATTGGCCAGCGTCTTGTTCATGTCGCCAGCGCCGTACAACGCCTGGGTCACCTTTTCGATGCGCTGCAAGACCTTGCCGAGCGCTTTCGCGTGGCCGGCGAGCTCAGGCACTTCCAGCGCCTTGCCGATGGTCTTCTGCACTTCGGCGCCGAGTGCCTTGAACGCCGCGCCTTCGTGCATGCGCACCTTGCGGCCGAGCAGATCGAGACCCTGGATGCCATGCGTGCCTTCGTGGATTGGATTCAACCGGTTGTCGCGATAGAACTGCTCCACGTTGTATTCACGGGTGTAGCCATAACCGCCATGGACCTGGATCGCAAGGTTGTTCGCTTCCAGGCACCACTGCGACGGCCAAGACTTGGCGATCGGCGTGAGGATGTCGAGCAGCAGCGAGGCATGGCGGCGCGCCGCTTCCGATTCGTTGGTGCGCTCTTCATCCACCAGCCGCGCGCAATACAGGTTGAGCGCGAGACCGCCTTCGACATAGGCTTTCTGCGCCAGCAGCATGCGTTTGACGTCGGTGTGCTGGATGATCGGCAACTGCGGCGTCGCCGGATCCTTCGCCATCGGATGCCGGCCTTGCGGACGTTCGCGCGCGTATTCGAGCGCATGCAGATAACCGGTGTAGCCCAGCATGACCGCACCGAGACCGACGCCGATGCGCGCCTCGTTCATCATGTGGAACATGTTGGCGAGGCCCTTGTGCACTTCGCCGACCAGATAACCGACCGCACCTGCCTTGCCGCCCGGCTTGAACTTGCCCTCACCGAAGTTCAGCAAGCAGTTGGTCGTGCCGCGATACCCCATCTTGTGATTCAGCCCGGCCAGCACGACGTCGTTGCGCTCGCCGAGCGAACCATCGGCATTCACCAGCTTCTTCGGCACGATGAAGAGCGAAATGCCCTTCACGCCGGGAATCAGCTTGCCGTTTTCGTCTGGCACCTTGGCCAGCACGAGATGCACGATGTTCTCCGACAGCTCATGCTCGCCGGCGGAAATCCACATCTTGTTGCCCTTGAGGCGATACGTGCCGTCCGGCTGCGGCTCGGCGCGCGTGACGATGTCGGAGAGCGACGAACCCGCCTGCGGCTCCGACAGGCACATGGTGCCGAAGAAGCGGCCTTCGAGCATCGGCTTCACGAATGTGTCGATCTGCTCGGGTGTGCCGCATTTGAGCAGCGTATTGGCGTTGCCGATGGTGAGGAAGGGATACGACGAGGTACCGACGTTGGCACCCTTGAAGTAGGCAAAGCCGGCCTTCTCGATCAGCACCGGCAGCTGCATGCCGCCGAACTCGTAGTCCTGCCCCGCCGCCATCAGGCCGGCGTCGCAGAAGGCCTTCAGCGCCGCCTTGACCTCGGGGATCATGTGCACGACTTCGCCGTCGAAATGCGGCTCGTCCTGGTCGTTCTTCTTGTTGTGAGGGGCGAAGAGATCGGTGGCGATCTTTTCGCAGGTGTCCATCGCGGCATTGAAGGTTTCGCGCGAGTGGTCCGCGTAGCGCGTGCGCTGAGTCAGCGATTCGGCATCCAGCCATTCATAGAGCAGGAAGTCGAGGTCGCGCCGGGAGACGATTTTCGATTGCATGATGCATACCTCCGCGCCGGCACACATACCATCGCGCCGGCACGTTGAAGACGTTAGGAAGGAAATGCGGACATCGTGGTCCGGAAATGCAGATGGGCGCCGCAGCGCCCATCTGTGTTCATCGTTACGCGACTTCGAACAAGCCGGCAGCACCCTGGCCGCCGCCGATGCACATCGTCACGACGACGTATTTCGCGCCGCGGCGCTTGCCCTCGATGAGCGCATGGCCGGTCAGGCGTGCGCCCGAGACGCCGTAGGGGTGACCGACGGCGATGGCGCCGCCGTTCACGTTCAGGCGGTCGGCCGGGATGCCGAGCTTGTCGCGGCAGTACAGCACCTGAACCGCGAAAGCTTCGTTCAGCTCCCACAGATCGATGTCCTGGACCTTAAGCCCGGTCTTCTGCAGCAGCTTCGGAATCGCGAACACCGGGCCGATGCCCATCTCGTCCGGCTCGCAGCCGGCGATGGCGAAGCCGCGGAAGATACCCAGCGGCTTGAGGCCGCGCTGCTCGGCGAGCTTGGCGTTCATGACGATGGTGCAAGATGCGCCGTCGGAGAACTGGCTGGCGTTGCCGGCGGAGATGACGCCGCCCGGAATCGCGGTGCGGATCTTGGAAACGCCTTCCAGCGTGGTGTCGGGACGGATGCCTTCGTCGGCCG
>SPQI01000316.1 GCA_004570315.1 Oxalobacteraceae bacterium OM1
TCCTCGCCCTGCACATTGTTCAGCCAGACGACCTCGTCGCCCTCGGCCATGGCGGCCTGCAGCTTGCGCACCGTGTCTTCGCAGCGCCATCCGGCACGGCCCACGATCACCAGCTGGCGTTCGCGGCGCAAGGCCGGCGGCAAGCCGAGGTAGGCATCAATGATGCGGTCGACATTCTTGCGCGGCTGCAGCGTGCCGACGAACAGGAAATACCCGCGTCGCAAACCATGCCTCTGCAAGGCAGCCGTGACAGTCGATTCGTCCACAGGACGATGCCACTCGGCGCCCACACCGCAGGGCACGACGGTAATGCGCCGTGCGTCGATGCTGAAGCACTCCACCAGTTCTGCGATCGCATGCTGCGACAGCGCGATCACATGGTCGGCCTTGCGCGCCGCGCGCTTGAGCGCGAAGTTCTTGACTCGGCGCAAGCGCGGGCTCGTCCATTCGGGATACTTTATCGGTACGGCATCATGCAGCGTTGCAACGACAGGGCAATTCATCCGCACCACGCGATAATCGGTAAAGTGAAACAGATCCAGCAAACCGCCGTCATGCGCAGCCGGGGCTCGCGCCCCGCAGACCAGGTCGCGCAGCGACCATGCCTCGTAGGAGCGTGGCAGCATGCGGCCGGCGGAGAACGCCTTGCCCATCGCCGCGCGCCCGAACGGCGGAAAGGCGTAGCCGTTCACTTCGCAGCCGTGCCGGGGCAAGCCCTGCACGAGCGCACTCGTGTACACGCCGATGCCGTCAAGGCGGCCGTGGGTGAGAACGGGTTCGATGGTCGTCGTGCTCAGGCCGACGCGAAGTGCCTTCATGCTGTCGCCATCCAGCGCAATGTCTCGTCGAGGGGAATGACTGGAACATCGCCGGCCAGCCGGTTGAGCTTGTCGACCGAACCGATCAGCGTCTTCACTTCGGATTGCCGCACGAAGGCGGGATTCACGCGCACTTCGATTTCATAGCCGGCGATCTGCTGCATCATCTTCACGATGTCCCGCAGCGAATAGGGCCGCCCGCTGCAGACATTCACGATCTCATTCTCGCAATCCGACTCGAGCAGCCGGCGATAGATCGCCGCCACGCGCCGCACGTCGGAAAAATCGCGTTCCACGTCGAGGTTGCCGAGCTCGATGACCGGCGCGCGCTGCATGAAATGCGACACGATCTTCGGTACCAGGAAGTGCGGCGCCTGCCCGACGCCGGTGTAGTTGAACGGACGCGTGATAACCACCGGCACGCGATCCGCCCAGGTGCGCACCATGTGTTCCATCGCCAGCTTGCTCACTGCGTAGTGATTCACCGGACACGGCGTCTGCGTCTCGGCGATGACGCCGGCGGTCGCATTGCCGTACACGTTCGCACTGCTGGCCACGAGCGCGCGACGCAGCTTGACGCCGGCATCGGCCATGCCCTGGAAAAGGTTCAGCGTCCCGATCACGTTCACGCGGTAGAACGCCTCGGCATCGGCATGGCCGACGAAGCTGATGGCGGCCAAGTGCACGAGGTAGTCCGGACGCACGCTGTCCATGACGCGGCCGCAGTTGTCGAGCGAGGTGATGTCGAGCATCACCTGCCCCGGTCCGGCGGGCGCGCCGACCACCGCATCGATCACGGTATGGCCGGCCGCTTCCAGCTCGGCGCGCACATACCTGCCGGTGAAGCCGTTGGCTCCCGTCAGCAGGACGCGGCCGGGATGTGAGGCCCGGATCTCAGAAGGAGAAACCACGCTCGTTTCTCCGCAGGTCAGCCTGTACCATCATCTGGCACAACTGCTCCAGCGTCGTCTCCGGTTTCCAGCCCAGCTTGGCCTGCGCCTTCGCGGGGTCGCCGATCAGCAATTCGACTTCTGCAGGACGATAGAACTTCGGATTGATGCGCACCAGCGTCTTGCCGCTGGACGCGTCGACAGCGGTTTCCTGCTCGCCGCTGCCGCGCCATTCCAGCTGGAAATCGGCTGCCTTGAAGGCCATCGTGACGAAATCGCGAACGGTCTCGGTGCGGTTCGTGGCGAGCACGAAGGTATCCGGCTCGTCGGCCTGCAGCATGCGCCACATGCCTTCCACATATTCCTTCGCGAAGCCCCAGTCGCGCTTGGCGTCGAGGTTGCCGAGCTCCAGCGTCGCCAGCTTGCCGAGACGGATCTTGGCGACCGAATCGGTGATCTTGCGCGTCACGAATTCGCGGCCGCGCAGCGGGGATTCATGGTTGAACAGGATGCCGCTGCTGCCGAAGATGCCGTAGGACTCGCGGTAGTTGACGGTGATCCAGTGGCCGTACAGCTTCGCGACGCCATACGGGCTGCGCGGATAGAACGGCGTGGTCTCCTTCTGCGGAATCTCTTGCACCTTGCCGAACATCTCCGAGGTCGAGGCCTGGTAGAAGCGGATGCGCGGATTGACGATGCGGATGGCTTCGAGCAGGTTCAGCGGACCGATGCCGGTGATTTCTGCCGTGGTGATCGGCTGTTCGAACGACACGCCGACAAAGCTTTGCGCCGCGAGGTTGTACACCTCGGTGGCGCCGGTCGTCTGCAGCAGACGGATGCTGGCGCTCAGGTCGGTGAGGTCGTATTCGACGAGGCTCAGGTTCGGATGCTTGTCGATCCCGAGTTCTTCGATGCGCCAGAAATTGACCGAACTGGTCCGACGATAGGTGCCGTAGACCTTGTAGCCCTTGTTGAGCAGCAGCTCGGCGAGGTAGGCACCGTCCTGACCGGTGATGCCGGTGATGATCGCGATAGACGAAGTCTTCATTGTCGTGTGGTAGATAAATGGAAAATCAAAAAGCTTGGCTCGATTGCCTCGGTGACACCGACATGCTCTCCCTTATTCGCCCGCTGCGCCTTGACGCATACCGGCAGTTTCGAATTCTCGAGATACGGCTGCGCTCGCGCGCCTTACAGTTCGTCCACCATTTCGCCGGCGCGGCGGCGGAACAGGTGCATGGCGAGCGCGCACAGCACGACCGCGGCGAGCGCCGGTACGACGAGCGTGCGCCAATGCGGCATCTGCCCATGCACCAAGATGTCGTGATAGGCCATGACGACCGGCGCCATCGGATTCAATGCCAGATATTCGCGCAGCCCGGCCGGCAGCACCGTCTCCGGATAGACCACCGGGGTGAACCAGAACCAGAATTGCAGCAGCACGGCGAAGAACTGGCCGACGTCCCGGAAGAACACGTTCAGCACGCCGATGACGATGCCGAGTCCGATCGAGAACGCTACCTGGATCGCCAGCACCGGCAGCATGGCAGCGAAGACGGCGCCCGGGAAGGTGCCGCTTGCGAGCATGAATGCCACGAAGAGGCCGAAGATGATCCCGAAGTTGATCAGCGCGTTCAACACGACGATGACCGGCAGGCAGATCCGCGGGAAGCTGATCTTCTTGATCAGGTTCGCATTCTCGAGGAACACGTTCTGCGCCCGCGTCACGATTTCCGAGAACAGGCCCCAGGTCAGCACGCCCGCACAGAGGTAGATGCTGTACGCGAAGCTGCTGTCCGAGCCGGCCAGTCTGGCCTTCATCACCTGCGAGAAGATGACCGTGTACACCACGATCATCGCCAGCGGGTTCAACACCGTCCATGCCGCGCCCAGCAGCGAATTGCGGTAACGCGACTGGAACTCGCGCTTGACGCTGCCGGAGATGAAGCCGCGATAGCTCCACACCGAGCGCAACATGCCAACTGCCATTATTTTGCCCTGCCGTAGATGTCCTCGAACCGGACGATGTCGTCCTCGCCCAGATAGGAGCCGCATTGTACCTCTATCAAGGCCAATTCATTCTCGCCGGTATTGGTCAGGCGATGCTTGTTGCCGGCCGGGATGTAGGTCGATTGGTTCTGCTCCAGCGCAATGGTCTGCTCGCCGTTCACGACCTCGGCCGTGCCGGACACCACCACCCAGTGCTCGCTGCGGTGATGATGCATCTGCAGGGAAAGCGACGCCTTGGGCTTGACGACGATGCGCTTGATCTTGAACCCCTCGCCCTCTTCCAGCACGGTATAGGTGCCCCAAGGCCGCTGGACCGTGCGGTGAGTCTTGTGCGCCTCATGGCCGCTGGCCTTCAGGCGGCTGACCACCTGGCGTACTTCCTGGCTCTTGGATTTGTCGGCCACGAGTAGCGCGTCCGGCGTATCGACCACCAGGATGTTGTCCAGGCCGATCACCGCGACCAGGCGGTCCTTGGTCTGCACGTGGGTGTTGCGGCTGTCGATGACGATGGTCTGGCCGCTGTCGGTCGTGTTGCCTGCTTCGTCGGCCGGAATCGCCTCGGCCACCGCGTTCCATGCGCCGATGTCGCTCCAGTCGAAGTCGCCCGGGATGACCGCGATGTTCTTGGCCTTCTCCATCACCGCATAGTCGATGGAGATATTTTCGAGGTCGCCGAACGACGCCGGCAGCTCCATCTTGTCGGCTTCCTTCCGGGTCTGCTCCCAGACGCGGCGCGCGCCTTCCAGCAGCGCCGGGTTGAAGGTTTCGAAGGCGGCGAGGATGGTGCTGGCCTTGAAGCAGAACATGCCGCTGTTCCAGACGTAGTTGCCTTGCGCGAGATAGCGGGCGGCGGTCTCGGCGTCCGGCTTCTCCACGAAGCGCTCCACGAAGCAGGCATGCTGGCTCACCGGGTCGGCCATCTCGATGTAGCCGAAGCCGGTCTCCGGCGCCTTGGGCTTCACGCCGAACAGCACGAGGAAGTTGTCCTGGGCCAGCGCCTGCGCATGCTTGACGGCCGTGTAGAACGACGGCGTGTCCTTGATGAGATGGTCCGCCGGCATCACCAGCATGCAGGCATCGCGTGCCTGCTGGTGCGCCCACAGGGCGGCCAGCGCGATGGCCGGGGCGGTGTTGCGGCCGCTCGGCTCCAGCAGGTACTGTGCCTTGACGTCCTGGCTGGCGAGTTCGTCGCGCGAGAGGAAGTAGTAGTCCCGGTTCGTGACGATCAGCGGTGCAGTGTTGCCGGACACCGCGAGCGCACGCTCGTGGGTCTGGGTCAGCAGGCTCTTGCCGTCGCCGATGCGCATGAAGGGCTTCGGATATGCCTCGCGCGACACGGGCCAGAGTCGGGTACCGGCACCGCCGGACAGAATGACAGGGATCAGCATGATGTTCTTCTCACGGTTTCAATTCTTGGGACGGCTGGCATGTCGCCACACCAGGCCGCCGATGCGTTCGTCAATCCAGGCACAAGTGCAGCGCTTGCTTCCAGTCCGGCAGGTTGCAGAAGGTTTGCGTGAAGCGGCTGCAGTCGAGCACTGAATTCGCCGGTCGCCGTGCAGGCAGCGGGTAGTCCTGCGTGCGAATTGGCGTGACTGCCGGCATGACGGTCGGCTTGGCTTCAAGTGACCGGTGCGCAACAATAGTCTGCGCGAAACCATACCAACTGGTTTGACCTTTCGCAGCAAGGTGATAAAGACCCCCCTGCTCGCGCCACAGATCAAAATCAAGCTCTGTTTCACTGCCGCGTTTGCGCAACATCGCCACGGCATGCACAGTGGCATCGGCGATGGTGCGGCACCACGTCGGCGCGCCGACTTGGTCGTCCACGACACGCAATTCGTTTCGCTCGCGCGCCAGCCGCTGCATGGTCAGCAGGAAGTTCTTTCCTCGCAAGCCGTACACCCAGCTGGTGCGAAAAATGAGGTGCGGAATGCTTGCCGCGGCGATCGCCTGCTCGCCGGCGAGCTTGCTGCGGCCATAGGCGTTCTGCGGATTCGGCACACTGTCTTCACGATAGGGCTGCGCTTGCGTGCCATCGAAGACATAGTCGGTCGAATAGTGGACGAGCGCCGCGCCGAGCGCATCTGCCTCTTCCGCGAGGATGCCGGGCGCAATGCCGTTCACGCGCATGGCAAGCTCCGGCTCGCGTTCGGCCTGGTCCACCGCCGTGTAGGCCGCGGCGTTGACGATGAGCGTGGGCTGCACCTCGCGCACGGTGCGGCGTACTGCGTCGGCATCTGCGAGATCGAGTCCGGCGCGGTCGAAGGCCACGACGTCGCCGAGGCACTGCAGGCTGCGTTCGAGTTCATAGCCGACCTGTCCGTTGCGGCCGGTAAGCAGGATCTTCATGCGAACACCTCCGCCTCGGCCAGGCGCTTGCCATGGCGGTCCTTGTCGGACAGGACAGGCGCGCCGTCGAGCGGCCATTCGATGCCGATCTGCGGGTCGTCCCACGCGATGCAGCGCTCATGCTCCGGCGCCCAGTAGTCGCTCGTCTTGTACAGCACTTCCGCCGTCTCGCCGATCACGACGAAGCCATGCGCGAAGCCGACCGGCACCCACATCTGCAGCTTGTTTTCCGCGGAGAGCACGGCGCCCACCCATTGGCCGAAGGTCGGCGAACTGCGGCGGATATCGACCGCGACATCGAAGACTTCGCCGGCGATGACGCGCACCAGCTTCGCCTGCGGCCGCCCGATCTGGTAGTGCAGGCCGCGGAGGATGCCGCGCGCGGAGCGCGAGTGGTTGTCCTGCACGAAGCGGACCGGCTCAGCCAGTCCGAGCGCCTGAGCGAACGCGTGCTCGTTGAAGCTTTCGAAGAAGAAGCCGCGCGCATCGCCGAATACTTTCGGCTCGATCAGTTTCACATCCGGAATGGCCATGGCCGCGCACTGCATCTCAGAACACCTCGCTGTTGAGAATGCGCAGCAGGTATTGCCCGTAACCGCTGCGCCCCAGCGCATGCGCCAGGCGCTCCAGCTGCTGGGCGTCGATGTAGCCCTTGCGGTAGGCGACTTCTTCCGGGCAGGCGATCTTCAAGCCTTGCCGCTTTTCGATGGTGGCGATGAATTGCGCCGCGTCGAGCAGCGATTCATGGGTGCCGGTGTCGAGCCATGCCATGCCGCGGCCCATGACTTCGACGTCGAGCTTGTTGCGGTCGAGATAGTGCCGGTTGACGTCGGTGATCTCGAGTTCGCCGCGCGCCGAGGGGCGGATCGATGCGGCGATGTCGCAGACGTCGCGGTCGTAGAAGTACAGGCCGGTGACGGCGTAGTTGGATTTCGGCTGCGCCGGCTTCTCGACGATGCTGACCGCGCGGCGCGCCGCATCGAATTCGACCACGCCATAGCGTTCCGGGTCCTGCACGTGATAAGCGAACACGGTCGCGCCGTCGTCCTGCGCCATTGCCGCGCGCAGCTGGGCGTCGAAGTCGTGGCCGTAGAAGATGTTGTCGCCGAGGATGAGTGCGGAGAGTGCGTTGCCGATGAATTCGCGTCCGATGACGAAGGCTTGCGCCAAGCCTTCCGGTGAGGGCTGCACCGCGTAGCGCAAATGGATGCCCCACTGCGAGCCGTCGCCCAGCAATGCGGAGAAACGCGGCGTGTCTTCGGGCGTGGAAATGACGAGGATCTCGCGAATGCCCGCCAGCATGAAGACGCTGAGCGGATAGTAGATCATCGGCTTGTCGTACACCGGCAGCAGCTGCTTGGAGACTGCCGTCGTCACCGGATGCAGGCGCGTGCCGGAGCCGCCGGCGAGAATGATGCCCTTGCGGTTCGCAGTCATGCCGCGCCTCCCGCCGCGCCGCGCGCGCCGTAGTTCTGTCGCACCCAATGCTGATAGGCACCGGACCGAACGTCGGCCACCCAGTCCTGATGATCGAGATACCATTGCACGGTGCGCCGTATGCCGGTATCGAAACTTTCCGCGGGCTTCCATCCGAGTTCGCGCTCGATCTTGCGCGCGTCGATGGCATAGCGCCGGTCGTGGCCGGGTCGGTCCGCCACGAAGGTGACCAACTCGCGCCGGCTGCTCGGCGCCGGCAAGGCCGCATCGAGGATGTCGCAAACGGTATGGACGACGTCGAGGTTCGTCTTTTCGTTCCAGCCGCCGATGTTGTAGGTCTCGCCCGGCCGCCCCGCTTCGAGGATGCGGCGCAGCGCTGCGCAATGGTCGCCGACGTAGAGCCAGTCGCGCACGTTGCTGCCGTCGCCGTAGAGCGGCAGCGGCTTGCCGTCGAGGGCATTGGCGATCACCAGCGGGATCAGCTTTTCGGGGAACTGGAACGGGCCGTAGTTATTCGAGCAGCTCGTTGTGAGAGTCGGCAGCCCATAGGTGTGGTGGTAGGCGCGCACGAGATGATCCGAGGCCGCCTTGGATGCGGAATACGGGCTGTTCGGCGCATACGGGCTGCGCTCGGTGAACGGCGGCTCGTGCGCTGCCAGGCTGCCGTAGACTTCGTCGGTCGAGACGTGCAGGAAGCGGAACGTGTCGCGGGCAGTGCCACTCAGGCCGGCGTGATACGTGCGTACCGCCTCGAGCAGACTGAAGGTGCCGTTGACGTTGGTGTCGATGAAGGCCGCCGGTCCGTGGATCGAGCGGTCGACGTGGCTTTCGGCCGCAAAGTGTACGATGGCGCGCGGCGCATGCTGCGCGAGCAAGCGCTGCATCGCGGCCTGGTCGCAGATGTCGGCCTGCACGAAGACATGGCGGGGATCCTGGGCGACGGCCGCGAGGTTCGCGAGGTTGCCGGCATAGGTCAGCTTGTCGACGTTCAGGACGGGCTCATCGCTGCACGCGAGCCAGTCCAGAACGAAGTTCGAGCCGATGAAGCCGGCGCCGCCGGTAACCAAGATCATTAGAATGTCCCTGCCGCCCGAATATCGGGCAAACCTATGATTTTACTGGAAGTTCATTGATAAAATCGCACCGCGTATTACAGCAGGTCTTGACCATCGGCGACGTAAGCCTTTGTTACCAAACCTTCCGCCACGCCGCATTTCAAGCGCGTTTCAGGCGAATTTGACGCGCTTCGATACACTTCGACAAATATAGTTTCCGATAAGCAACAATTTACCACTTTTCCACACTCCTTTTGTCATGAAAATGTATGCCATCGGCGACTTGCAGGGCTGCCGCTCAAAGCTGGTCGAACTCCTGGCGCAAATCGAGGCGCACGATCCCCATGCGCGCTTCGTGTTCGTCGGCGACCTGATCAACCGCGGCCCGGAATCGCTGGCGACACTCCGCCTGGTCCGCAACCTCGGCGACCGCGCCCAAGTGGTGCTGGGCAACCACGACTTGCACCTGCTGGCGGTAGCAAAGAATTTTAGGTAGTCGAACGTTTTCTACACGCTGGACGACATCCTCGCCG
>SPQI01000135.1 GCA_004570315.1 Oxalobacteraceae bacterium OM1
GCGGCGGCGCGGCGCAACCCGGCCTGGGACCGGCGATTCCCCCAGGTTCGCCGGCAGCGACAGGGCAGGGACTGGCGCAAGCCAAGGGCTGCATCGCCTGCCATTCGATCGACGGCACGCCCGGCGTCGGCCCGACGTGGAAGGGCCTGGCCGGCAAGTCGGAGGCGCTCGCGGACGGCAGCACGGCCGTGGCGGACGCCGCCTATCTGCAGCGGTCCATCGTCGAACCGCAGGCGCAGATCGTCAAAGGCTTCCCGCCTGTCATGCCGAAGATGGACTTGAGCCCCGACGAGGTCGCCGCGCTGGTCGCCTACATCCAGTCGCTGTCCGCGGCGCCCGGATCGGCGCAGCCAACGCAATCGCAGAAGTGAGCCAAGGAGCCGCGCCATGTATGCCGAGCACGCAGAGCACGATACCCACCTGCCGCAGAGCTTCTGGACCCGCTATGTCTGGAGCCAGGACCACAAGGTGATCGCGGTCCAGTACACCTGTGTGGCCATCCTGGTCGGCCTGGTCGGCGTGGCGCTGTCGAATCTGATGCGCCTGCAATTGGGCTTTCCGGGACGCTTCGCCTTCATCGACCCGGCCCATTACTACCAGTTCATGACCATGCACGGCATGATCATGGTGATCTACCTGCTCACGGCGCTCTTCCTCGGCGGCTTCGGCAATTACCTGATTCCCCTGATGGTCGGCGCGCGCGACATGGTCTTCCCCTTCCTCAACATGCTGAGCTTCTGGGTCTACCTGCTCTCGGTCGTCGTGTTAATGGCGAGCTTCTTCGTGCCGGGCGGCCCCACCGGCGCCGGCTGGACGCTCTACCCGCCGCAGGCCATCCTGCCCGGCACGCCCGGCAACGACCTGGGCATCGTCTTCATGCTGGTCTCGCTGCTGATCTTCATCGTCGCCGCAACCATGGGCGGCCTGAACTACGTCACGACGGTGCTGCAGGCACGTACCGAAGGCATGACGCTGCTGCGCATGCCGCTCTCCGTCTGGGGTATCTTCGTCGCCACCATCCTGGCGCTGCTCGCCTTCCCGGCCCTGTTCGTCAGCGGCGTCATGATGCTGCTCGACAAAACGCTCGGCACCAGCTTCTTCATGCCCGCGCTCGTGTCGATGGGCCAGACGACCGGCTATCGCGGCGGCAGCCCGCTGCTGTTCCAGCACCTGTTCTGGTTCTTCGGCCATCCGGAGGTATACATCGTCGCGCTGCCCGCCTTCGGCACCGTGTCCGACCTGATCAGCGTGCATGCGCGCAAGAGCATCTTCGGCTACCGGATGATGGTCTGGGCGATCCTCGCCATCGGCGGCCTCTCTTTCGTCGTGTGGGCCCACCACATGTTCGTCAGCGGCATGAATCCCTACTTCGGCTTCTTCTTCGCGACGACCACGCTGATCATCGCCGTGCCCACGGCCATCAAGGTGTACAACTGGCTGCTCACGCTCTGGCGCGGCGACATCCACCTGTCGGTGCCGATGCTCTTCGCACTCGCCTTCATCAGCACCTTCCTGCTCGGCGGATTGACCGGACTCTTCCTCGGCAACGTCAGCGTCGACATTCCGCTCTCGAACACCTATTTCGTCGTCGCGCACTTCCACATGGTGATGGGCGTGGCGCCGATCCTGGTCGTGTTCGGCGGCATCTATCACTGGTATCCGAAGGTCACCGGCCGCATGCTCGACGACCGCATCGGCAAGTTCCATTTCTGGGTGACCTTCCTCGGCACCTACGCCATCTTCTTCCCGATGCACTACCTCGGCATCCTCGGCATGCCGCGCCGCTATTACGCCTTCGGCCAGTACGACTTCATCCCGCCGTCGGCCCACGCGCTCAATACCTTCATCACGGCAGTTGCGCTGGTCGTGGCTGCGGCGCAGCTCGCCTATGTCTTCAACCTCGTGTGGAGCGCCTTCCGTGGCAAGCCCGCGTCCCCCAATCCCTGGCGCGCCGCGTCGCTGGAGTGGCAGACGCCCGACACACCGCCGGGACATGGCAACTGGGGGCCGGAGCTGCCGGTGGTCTACCGCTGGGCCTACGCCTACAGCGTGCCGGGTGCGCCGGAAGATTTCATTGCGCAGAACGCGCCGCCCGAACAGGGCGGCATGGAACCGAGTCCGCACGCCGGACGGGAGGCGCTGGCATGAGTCAGGCTCTGATTGCGCGCGCACGTTCGCGCGACGACGGCGAACCGCGCGGTGCGCGCGGTCCCGATCTCGGTCCTGTCGGGGGCAGGGCGGCGGCCGACATCGCGTTATGGGTGTTCATCGGCTGCGCCGGCACGCTGTTCACGCTGTTCATCACCGCCTACGTCATGCGCATGGACGGCACCGACTGGACGCCGCTCGGACTGCCGCGGCAACTCTTCCTCAGTACGGCACTCTTGATCGGCGCCAGCGTGGCGCTGCAAGCCGCGGCTGTGCGCGCAGCAGACGGGCATGCCGCGAACGCGCGCACACCGCTCGTGCTGGGCGGCGCGTGCGGCCTGGCGTTTCTCGCCGTGCAGCTGTGGGCATGGGGCGTCTTGCTGGCCGGGCAGGTGGTGCCGCAAACCGGTCCGGCGGCAGGCTTCTTCTTCCTGTTGACGGCCATGCACGGCCTGCACGTCACAGGGGGCCTGGCCGGCTGGTACGCGACCTGGCGCAGGAACGCGCACCCGGATCGGTATGCCGCCGACGCGCGCCGGCGCGCCGTCGTGCTGTGCGCCCGGTATTGGCATTTCCTGCTGGCGGTCTGGATTGCGCTGTACGCCACACTGGCCGGCGTCACGCCAGCCATCGTCGGCTTCGTCTGCGGCACGCGCTAAGGAGGCACGCCCCATGGACATTCCGCTCTCGCCAACACATGAACCGGCACCCGTTGCGGCAACCGCAGGATGGCGCCAGCTGATCGCCGACTGGTCGTCCGACCGCCAGGCCTTCCAGGTGTCCTGGGGCAAGGCGATGATGTGGATCTTCCTCTTGTCGGACACCTTCGTCTTCAGCTGCTTCCTCACCGGCTACATGACGGTCCGCATCGCGGCAACGGCACCGTGGCCGAACCCGAGCGAGGTCTTCGGCCTGCGCATCGGCGGCGTCGACGTGCCGCTCCTCCTCATCGCCATCATGACCTTCACGCTGATTTCCAGCAGCGGCACGATGGCGATGGCGGTGAACTTCGCGTATCGCCGCGAGCGCCGCAAGGCGGCCGCCCTCATGCTGGTCACCGCGGCATTGGGTGCAACCTTCGTCGGCATGCAGGCCTTCGAGTGGTCCAAGCTGATCTTCCAGGAAGGCGTGCGGCCCTGGGGCAATCCGATGGGCGCGGCGCAGTTCGGCTCGAGCTTCTTCATGATCACGGGCTTCCACGGCATGCACGTGTCGGCCGGCGTGATCTATCTCCTGGTGGTGGCCACCCGGCTGCTGCGCGGCCGCTATGAGCGGCGCGGCAACTACCAGATCGTCGAGATCGCCGGCCTGTACTGGCACTTCGTCGATCTCGTCTGGGTGTTCATCTTTGCCTTGTTCTACCTGTGGTGAGGTCCGCCATGTCAACTTCCGACGGCCAGCAGCATCCCATCCGGCTCTATCTCTTCGTCTGGGGCATGCTGTTCGTGCTGAGCACGCTGTCCTATCTCGTCGATTACCTGCATTTCGAGGGCTATCTGCGCTGGACGCTCATCATCGCGTTCATGCTGCTGAAGGCGGGCCTGATCGTGGCCGTCTTCATGCATATGGCCTGGGAGCGCCTCGCGCTGGTCTGCGCGATCCTGGTCCCTCCGCTTGCACTGCTGGTGCTGGTCGGCCTGATGGCGGATGAGGCCGGCTATACCTTCGCGACGCGTCAGGCCTTCTTCCAGTAAGCGCGATCCGAAAGGCGACACGGTAGGGCGTCCGCAACAGACGGCATCGACTCGCCATTCTCGTCATGGAAAGAAAAAGGGCCAATCCATCGGATTGGCCCTTCGCTGTTCGTCCGCTGAGGATTACTTGCGTACTTTTTCCAACTCGGCTTGCAGATCCTTGACCAGCTTGACGTGACCTTCGCTGGCGAACTTCTGCGTCGCCTGGCGCGTCGTCTCCTGCATGCGTTCGATTTCCTTGTCGCTCACGACCGTCACCTGCATTCCTTTCTGCTTCAGGAAGTCCAGTGCCTTGGCGGACGATTCGCGCGTCTCCTTGCGCTCGAAGTCACGTGCCGCAACGGCAGACTCGTGCAGTGCCTTCTTCTCGTCGGCGGAAAGACCGTCCCACCACTTCTTGCTGGCCAGGACGATCCAGGGGCTATACACGTGCTTGGTCAGGGACAGGTATTTCTGCACTTCGTAGAACTTGCTCGACTGGATCGTGGTGACCGGGTTTTCCTGGCCATCGACCGTCCCGGTTTCCATTGCCGTGAAGAGCTCGGAGAAGGCCAGCGGAATGGCGTTCGCGCCGAAGCCCTTGAACATGTCGATGTAGACCGGGTTCTGCATCACGCGCAGCTTCATGCCCTGCAGGTCTTCCATCTTCGCAATCGGCCGCTTGGAGTTGGTCAGGTTGCGGAAACCGTTCTCCCAATAGACCAGTGCGACCAGGCCCTTCTCCTGCAGCTTGTCCATCAGGCTCTGGCCGAACGGACCATCGAGGATGGCGTCCGCTTCCTTCTCGTTGCGGAAGACGAAGGGCAGGTCGTACACCCCGAAGTCGCTCACGATGCCGACCAGCGTTGCCGTGGAGCCGACCATCATTTCCTGCGCGCCGCCGATCAGCGCATTTTGCATCTGCACGTCGCTGCCGAGGCTGGCGCTGCCGAAGCCCTTCATCTTCAGTTTTCCGCCGGTCCGCTTTGCCAGATCGTCGGCAAAGAACTTCACCGCATGACCCTGGTTGCTGTCTTCTGCGAGGCCGTAGCCGAAGCGGATGATGCGCGGCTTGTAATCCGCAGCGTGGACGGCAGTCGCCGCGCAGGACAGCGCGACGACGGTCAGGAACGACTTGAGAGTGAACTTCATGATGTCTCCTTGCTATGAGTATTGACGGCTAACGGAACCATGCCATCGGCACGGTGATGAATTCGGGGAAGATGACGAACAGGAATACCAGCACGGTTTCCACCAGCAGGAAAGGCCATACGCCGCGCGTGGCGCTTTCCAGCGAGATGCGCGCGACGCCGCACACGACATTGAGCACGGTGCATACGGGCGGATGGATCAGGCCAAGCGTGCCGACGAGGATGAACATCACGCCGAAATACGTCGGGTCGACGCCTGCCTTCAGCATGAGCGGCATCAGGACCGGTCCCATGACGAGAATGGTCGGCGTCAGGTCCATCACGGTGCCGACGGCGAGCAGCAGGACCATGACGGCGCCGACGAGCAGCCGCGGGTGGTCGATCAGGGGACCGAGGAAGTCGGTGACCTGCGCCGGGAGGTCGGCCAGCGTGACCATGTAGGAGGCGACGAAGGCGGCGGCGCACAGGAACATCACCGAGCTGGTGGTGCGGGCGGCATTCATCAGCAAGGGGATGAGTTGCGAGAAGCGCACTTCGCGGTAAACGAACAGGCTGACGAACGCGGCATACACAGCCGCCACGGCGGCCGCTTCGGTCGGCGTAAAGACGCCGCCCTTCAGGCCGCCCACGATGATCACCGGCAGCACGAGCGCCCACAGCGCATCGACCAGTGCCGTCTTCCGTTCGGTCCAGCTGCTCTTCGGCTGCAATTTCACATCCATGTTGCGCGCCAGGAGGCTCCAGACGATAACCAACCCAAGTGCCCGCAGCAGGGCCGGCATGATGCCGGCGACGAAGAGGTTGCTGATCGAGGTATTCGTCGTCACACCGAAGATGATGAAGGGCATGGACGGCGGCACGATGGGAGCGATCACGCCGCCAGCCGCGATGAGGCCGGCCGATCGCGGCACCGGATAGCCGTGGTCGCGCATCATGGGGATGAGCAGCGTTGCCACGGCCGCGGTATCGGCCAGTGCGGAGCCGGAGAACGCGCCCAGCAGCAGGGTCGCTGCAATGGCGACATAGCCGAGGCCGCCGCGGATATGGCCCACCATGGTGGCCGCCAGGTTGATGATGCGCTTCGAGATGCCGCCCGCATTCATGAGCTCGCCGGCGAGGATGAAGCACGGCACCGCGAGCAAGGGATACACGTCGGCGCCGGCCAGCATGTTTTGCGCGACGAGTTGGGCATCGAAGAAGTCCAGATGCACCATCAGCACCACGCCGGTGAGGATCAGCGCAAACGCGATCGGCATGCCGAGCACCATCAGCGCGACGAGCGCGCTCAGAAAAATACCGATTGTCATTCTGCGAGCTCCTTCTCCCCCGACATGGCGACGGGCGATGCGTTCTTGCCCTGTTCGCCCGGGATGGCGGCACCCGGCCGGCCGGTGATGATCTTGTAGAGGTTGGCCGCGACGACGAGCATCATCGCGGCTGCGCACACCAGGCCCGCGGCGGCCATGGTGGCGTTCGGGTAGTGCAGCACCGTGGAATAGGTCGTCATGCCGATCTGCGTTTGCGTCCAGCTGCCCTGCAGGAACAGCCAGAGCGCATACAGCATCAACACATGGCTGACGACCGCGCTGGCGCGCCTGGCCCAGCCCGGCAGGCGTTCCTGAACGAGTTCCACGCCCAGGTGCGCCTTGCGGCGCAAGCCGAGCACTGCACCGAGGAAGACCATCCAGACGAACAGCAGGCGTGCGATCTCCTCGCCGCCGGCGAACCCGGCGCCGAAACCGTAGCGCGCCACCACGTTCGAGAACAGCAGCACCACCATGATCGCGAGGTCGATGGCAAGCAGCCCTTCGACGAAGCGATCGATCCAGTTCCTTTGCATCTCCATTCCGTTCCTCCTTCAGCGCGACGCCATGTTCAGCGCGCGCAGACATTGCGCGGTGAGGTCGCCCGGTTCCTCACGAATATCGAACTGCATGCCGCGTTCATCGGCCTGCAAGGGCTCGAGATCGTTGAATTGGCTTTCCAGCAGGGAGACGGGCATGAAGTGGCCTGGTCGGGCGCGCATCCGTGCGGCGATCAGTTCCTTGGAGCCGGTCAGATGCACGAAAAACACGTCCTCGTCGCCCGTCCGCAGAATGTCGCGGTAGCTGCGCTTGAGGGCCGAGCACGACACGACGAGTCCCTGCTGTGGCAGTCGAGCGTCCTTGATCCGGTCGCGAATCGAGAGCAGCCAGTCAGCGCGGTCTTCGTCGGTCAAAGGCTGGCCTGCCTGCATTTTTTGAATGTTGCCGGTAGGGTGGAGACTGTCCCCTTCCAGGTGGGTGTATTGGAGCGCCTCGGCCAAGCGGGTACCGATTTCGCTTTTGCCGCACCCGCTGACGCCCATCACCACGATCCGCACCGACGTGTTCTTGCTGGAATCCAAATCAACCTCATAGCATTGTTATCGCTAACAAACGCAAGTGTGCGCATCTTTTGAAAGGCTGTAAATGCATTTCGATGGTGCGCTGCACGAAAAAAGGCGGCGGCCATGAGTCGCTTGCCCGGCGGCTTGAACGGTTCCCTGGCCGCGGTGGGTAGGAGCCTCAGGCGCTCTCTCTGGCCATGAGCGTAAAGCCGAGATCAATTACCGACCGCGCCGGCTGTACGCCGTTGATCAGCTGCTTCAGCAGGGATGCCGCTTCAAAGCCGACCCGGTAGCGTGGTGTGCTGATCGTCGTCAGGGATGGGACCATCCAGGCAGACTGGGGCAGGTCGTTGAAGCCGCAAATGCCCATTTGCGCCGGTACCGCAATACCTCGGCGCTGGCACTGATAAATGGCGCCGTACGCCAGATCGTCGTTGCAGCAGAAGGCCGCATCGCAGTCGGGGGCGACCGCCAAAAGCCTGCCCAGCAATTCGGCACCGAGCGCAACGGTAGAGGGATGCGGGTCGAGTATCTCGCGTGCGGGCGAGTACATCCCTGCTTCCTGCAGGGCGGCACGGTAGCCCTCGGCGCGCTTGAGCGTGCGCTCGTCCAGCTGCGCGCCGATAAATCCGATGCGGCGGTAGCCCTTGTCGATCAGGTAGCGGGTGAGGGTGTAGCCGGCATCGAACTGCGACAAGCCCACGCCGTACTGACCGGGCTCGGACGGCAAGTCCATCATCGACACCGTCGGGATCGCGCTGGCGGCAAGCATCTGGCGCACGCGCTTGCTCTGCGCAAGGCCGGTCAAGATTACCCCGTCGGGATTGGACTGCAGATGAATGCCGACCAGTTTCTCCTCTTCCTCGTCGGAATAGCGGGTATTCCCGATCAGGACCTGATAGCCGTCCTTGTCTACTGCATCCTGAAGCCCGGCGAGGACGTCCGTGAACACCGCATTGGAAAACGAAGGAATGAGGACCGAAATGACCTTGGATCGGGAGGAGGCAAGCGCCCGCGCCGCCCGGTTCGGCACATAGCCCAGTTCCTCCATCGCCTTGGCGATCTGCTCGCGCAATGCGGGTGTGACGAGCTCCGGTTTCGTGATCGCGCGCGACGCCGTCATGGAGGAGACCCCCACGTGCCGTGCCACGTCTGCCAAGGTGGTTCGCCGCCGCCCCCGGCTCCGCTTTTCTACACCGTCACTCTCCGCCATGGCGCGAATCCCAGTTGAAAACCAAACAGCGATGTTATCGCTATCGTTCTTGGCTGTACACCGGTAACGACCGTCGCTGCATGATTGCGCCGGCGCCAATGCGTCCCTGATCGAGTGATCTGTCGTTCGTCATCATTTGCGCGGCGCACAAGAGAATTCCCTTTACAGGCGCACGTCTACATTTACAATGCGCCGCATGTTAGCGCTATCGTGCCATGCGGCCGTTTGGCTTTTGAAGGCAGCATTCCCTCGCACGCCTGTCCGATTGAAGCTGACAACCTGCAGACTTGAATGGGGAGAGACATCATGATTCACAAACAGCACCTGCACCTGGCGCGTGTCGCGCTGACCGCGATGGCACTGCTCGCGGCAGGGATCGCCATGGCGCAGTCTCCGGTCATCGTCGCCGAGCAGATCGACCTGATCCGCCACGGCGAGAGCGAAGACAACGTGCCCGCCGGGCAAGCGGTAGTGACCTTGAGCGGCAAGATGGTGCACAGCCCGGGGAAGATCCTCTCGGGGTGGAACGCTTCCAGCC